>NZ_LUFH02000110.1 GCF_001586785.1 Sphaerospermopsis aphanizomenoides BCCUSP55 | reverse complement strand
GAGTCTGAGGTGAAGTTAATCAGGCAGGAAGTTGTGGCAGCTAACAAAATTCAAGATTTTAGATTGGACAGGTTAGAAGCTGCTGCTGTTAAATAGTGCGATCGCTCTAATTTCGGGTTGGGGATTCACTGTACTACTTTTTCGGACACTCCTTGTCTATCGGAGGGGAAAGTGCTGATGTTTCTGACCAAGACGCAAAAAGGGGGTACAAAGTTAACTTGTGTGGGAATGCGAATCGCGCCAAACCTCACCTAAACCTTCCTGGCAACTTGAAAAGCGGAAATGTAATAAATCTCAATACTTCCTCCGTAATTTTCTTCAATCTTCTCCCGTAACCCAGCAAATAAAGCATCCCTAATAGATGCTTCTAACTTTAAATATGGAGAAAGAGTACCTAAAAGCAATAAATAATCATCAACGGTATAAGTTACTTGACATGGAACATGATCATAAACCAAGTCTTTGAATTTACCTGAATCAATGGCTTTTTGTCCAAAAGATTTGACTATTTTTTCTTGAGTGATTCTATCTTCATATCTCGCAGAAGATGGAGCATACATTTTATAAACTTCATGCAATTTTTTGTATACTTCATAATCCGGTTGAGGTGTCATATTCCACAATAAAATTAAACCACCATCTTCCTGTAAAGCATCAGCGGCTTTTACATAAGCTGTTTCCGGGTTCATCCAATGAAAAGAAGTTGCTGCTAAAACAGCTTTAAATTTTCCTGGTGTTAATTTCCATTCTTCAAAAGTCGTTTGTTGAATTGCTACATTTGGATATGCTGCACAGTTTTTTCTAGCAAACTGACAAGCTGCTGGACTGGGATCTAGACAGACCATTGAAAAACCCAATTCAGCAAAAGATACAGTTGCATTTCCTGGACCACATCCTAATTCCAGAATCCTGCTTTCAGAAGTAAGTTGAGCTATTTCTACAGCACGATGAATAATTTCTTGGGGATAACGTGGTCTTACCTTGTTGTAAGCATCTGCTACGGGTGAATACCAATTTTTTCTCAGTTCTAAATCTTGGGGATATAAGTTTTGAATTTGTTCTAGTTCTTTCATATATTCAATATATTAATCATAATTTGAATTTCTATCTAGCAAAAATTTCCTCAATTCTTCTATTGATAAAGGGGGACTAAAAAAATACCCTTGTACTATATCACAATTATTTTGTCTCAGCCAAGCTAACTCATTTTCTGTTTCTACTCCTTCAGCAATAATATTGAGATTGAGATTATTTGCTGTCTGAATGATACTTTTTACAAGTGCCTGTTTATGTTGAAAATGGTCAATTTTACTAATAAAATAACGATCTATTTTGAGATTATAAAAGGAAAATTCTTGCAGATATTTAAATGATGAATAACCCGTGCCAAAGTCGTCAATTGATATTTTAATTCCTTGATTACCTAAAGTATTTAATTTTTGCTTGACTGATTCGATGTCTTGAATAAATGCAGTTTCAGTCAATTCTAATTCAAGTGATTCGCGGGCAATACCTGTTTCGGAAATAATATCAATAATATCTTCACTGAAATTTTCTGTTTTCAACTGATAAGCTGATATATTTACAGCTACCTTCAAATCCTTCAAATTATCAGTTTGTAAATTTTTAATTTGAGAACAAGCTGTTTAAAGTATCCATTCTCCTAAAGTAACAATAAAACCAGATTCTTCAGTAATTGGGATAAATTCTGCTGGAGAAACCATACCATATTCTGGATGTCGCCAACGGATTAACGCTTCTACACAAACTACTTTTCCTGTTTTGATGTTAACTTGAGGCTGGTAATAAAGTTGAAATTCATTTCTCTCTAAAGCATAACGTAAGTCAGTTTCTAAAATAACTTTTCTGAAAAAATTATCTAGAATTTCTTGACTATAAAAATGGTAAAATCTCGTATCTTCTGGCTGATAATGTTCTAAAGCGAATTCTGCATAAGTCAATAATTGACTGAGTTGTAGTCCATCATTGGGATAACAAGCGATTCCTATTTTCGATTGTAAAAATACTTGTTGGCTATTAATAAATAAAGGTTGTGATAAATTATCTAAAATCTGTTGAGCAATATCGGCAACATTTCTAATATTTTGGGTTGGTTTAAGAGAAATTACTAATTGGTCTGTTTTTAAATGAGCGATTAAATCAATGGAATTATTTAGCGATTCTATATTATTTAATCTTTTTGCCAATGCTTTAATAAATAAATACTTCAAGCTACTTTCAAAAAATAACTTATTCCGATAAAGGATATCTACATCAACGAGCAATAAAGGTAGTATTTGATGCTGGTTGTAAACTTGAAGACGGATTTGATGGAAATGCTCTTCCAAAAAAAGTTGGTTAGGTAAACCTGTTAAGCTGTCATGACGAGCCAAATATATAAATTCAGTCTCCATCCGCTGAATTTGATTGACATAGTATTGAGTAACTGCTGTACGTTTTGTGAATTGCGTTTTAATTGCTTTTAAAAGTTCACGTGCTTCAAATGGCTTAGTTAAGTAATCATCAGCACCCAGTTCCATTGCTTGACGCAGATCACATCGTTCGACTTTTCCGGTGAGGAATATAAAAGGAATAGTTGCAGTGATGGGATTTTGTCTTAACGTTTGAATCAGGTTGTATCCGTCTAACCCAGGCATCATTATATCGCAAATAATCAAATCAGGCTGATACTGTTCAACCATCTGTAAACCCAGCCAGCCATTTTCTGCGGTCATAGTCAAGAATCCCTCAATGTCGAGAATTTGCTGAATAACCTCTCGCATCATGGAATCATCTTCAATTATCAAAATCTTCTTCATGAGGTGATGCTTGATTAAAGGTGATAATTTAGATTTTTAACCCAAGTTGTTAAATATAAAAATATGCGGGTGTAGCGGGAGGAAAAGGGTGTAGGGGTGTAGGGGGAGGAAAAGGGTGTAGGGGTGTAAGGGTGTAGGGGTGTAGGGGAGACAAAATAAAAAAATTAATTCTTTCTCCTTCTTTATCCTTTTTTCTCCTGAAATTCTGAATTCCTAATAGTGTAGCGTAGCATTAGCCATACTTCTCAACTCCTGAACTTTTAGGAGTTCTACAGGAATTCTCAATCTGAGGTTGAAAAAGTAGTAAGTTGAAATAGTCAGTAATTAAAGATAGCCTCTTCATGCAAGTTTTTGCAAATCTTCCCTGACTGACGGTTAAATGCTTACGATCAAATTGCAGTTAATTGAAAATCAGCAAATTGATATGACATCTATCTTGCCCCAACCCGAACACAGTGATTCACCCAACTGGGAAGAAGAACTAGATACCGCTATTTTTACGTTTGCAGATATTCAAGCGGAACTCAACTATAAACAAGCAAAAACAGCACTACGAAACTTAGTTAACAATCTTGACCTTACTACCCAGGAAAAATCCGGCTTAGAAGCAGAAATCGCTGACTTAGAAACCATGCTTTTAAAATTAGAAAGTATGGTGGTGCAGATTGCGGCCTTTGGTATGGTGGGACGTGGTAAGTCTTCTCTACTTAATGCTTTGGTGGGTCAAGTGGTTTTTGAAACAGGCCCTTTGCATGGTGTTACTCGTACAGAACAAAAGGTGAATTGGAGTATTAGTGAAGAAGCAATTGGTACTCTAAAAGTGACGTTACCTGCTTCTGGTCAGTCTCAAGTGGAATTAATTGATACTCCGGGATTAGATGAAATAGACGGTGAAACTAGGGCAGCTTTGGCTGAACAGGTAGCAAAACAAGCAGATTTAATTCTGTTTGTGATTTCTGGGGATATGACAAAAGTAGAACATGAGGCGCTTTCTCAGTTAAGAGAAGTCGGTAAACCAATAATTTTAGTGTTTAACAAAGTTGATCAGTATCCAGAAGCTGACAGATTAGCAATTTACAAGAAAATCAGGGATGAGAGGGTAAAAGAATTACTATCACCAGACGAAATTGTTATGTCTGCGGCTTCACCTTTAGTTAAAACTGCGGTAATTGGTGCTGATGGTAAAAGAAGTTTACAGTTGCGTCAAGGTCAAGCGCAAGTAGATGAACTAAAACTGAAAATTTTAGAGATTCTGCAACGGGAAGGTAAGGCTTTGGTGGCTTTGAATTCCATGCTTTATGCTGATACGGTGAATGAGCAAGTTGTTCAGCGTAAATTAATAATTCGGGAACAAAACGCCAATCAGTTGATTTGGAAAGCAGTAATGACCAAAGCTATTGCGATCGCACTCAATCCTGTGACTGTCGTTGATATACTTAGCAGTGTAGTCATTGATATTACTTTAATTTTAGGTTTATCTAAACTCTACGGTATCCAGATGACAGAAAGCGGTGCTGTACAGTTACTACAAAAAATCGCCCTGAGTATGGGCGGAATTGGAGTCAGTGAACTGCTGGCAAACTTGGGCTTGAGTGGTCTAAAAACCTTATTGGGTATTTCTGCATCAGCTACAGCTGGAGTTGCCCTTGGTCCTTATATATCCGTAGCCATAACTCAAGCAGGTGTGGCAGGTGTTTCTTCTTATGGTATTGGGCAAGTTACCAAGGCTTATTTAGCTAATGGGGCAACTTGGGGACCAGAAGGACCAAAAGCAGTAGTTAGTCAAATTTTGTCAACTTTAGATGAAACTTCAATTTTGAACCGCATTAAAGATGAATTATTGACAAAGGTAAGAGGTGACAGGTGACAGGTGACAGTAATCAATTTACCAATTACCCAATTATGATGAAATTTATCGGTATAGATTTTGGTTGGACTTCCCAACCTAGCGGATTATGTTGTTTACAATTAACAGAGGGAAAATTAGAATTACTAGATCTAGATCGTCGAGATAGTATTGCAGATATCTTTGTCTGGATAGATAAAACCGTAAAACCAGAAGAACCAGCCATTATTGCTGTAGATGCACCCACATTAATTCCCAACTCTACAGGTAGTCGTTTACCAGATAAACTCAGTCATAAATACTTTGGTAAATATCACGCCGGATGCTACCCAGCTAACCAAAATTTAGCCTTTGCAGAACGCACTATTAATTTTGGCTTAGAATTAGAATCTCGTGGTTTTAGTCATGCACCCAATATTGAAACCCAAAAACCAGGAAGATATCAAATTGAAGTATTTCCCCACCCAGCAATAGTTAACTTATTTGGATTAGAAAAAATCTTGAAATATAAAAAAGGAAAAATCCAAGAACGGCGTTTAGAACTAATCAAACTACAAAATTATATTCTCGATATTCTCCCTTCACTATTTCCTCCTCTGCGTTCTCTGCGCCTCTGCGGTTCGTTTCCTTCAGAAATCCCCAACACAGGACGACAACTCAAAGAAACAGAAGACAAATTAGATAGTGTAATTTGTGCTTATGTTGGTGCTTATTGGTGGTTTTGGGGAACAGAAAAAAACATAGTTTTAGGAGACGAAAGTACAGGTTATATCGTTGTACCCCAGAGAATTTGTAGTTAAAATTTCTAGATTATAGAATGAACGAACCACTCCAGGCACAGAGTACACGGAGGAATGAGAGTTTGAGAGATATTTTTTCTTCTATAGCTGTAGACAGAGTAGTTAGGACATCTCATCAAACTCCCACTAAAATCAAATTTAAATCCTGAATCCTGTAGGGGTTTAGCATTGCTAAACCCCTACGTCCTAATCTTGATGGCTATAGCTATAAATCTGTGAGGAAATATCCCAAAAATATCATGTTATTTCCGTTTAGTAATTAACCAACCAAAGGCAATAAATAAAATTGTAGCAATAATGCTTAAAATTAAAGAAGCATAAAATGGATTAGGTGGACTGTTGGGAGAAATGATTGGTATGGGTTGGTTAATTTTATCAATGTGTTGAACTATCACACCAGAAAATATTGCACCACCACCGAAACCGATTCCTAATATTTGTACTGTTGTTTCTAAGGATCTATCTCTTTTTGTTTGTTCTATCTCTACAATACCACGAATTGTATCAATTAATTGACTAAACAATTCTTGTCCTGGAGTGAGATAATTAATATTGGTTTGTATTTGTTCTTGCCATTTTTGACATTCTTTATTTAGAAAATCTTGCCAAAATTGGGGACTGATTTGATTATTGATTGCTGTAATTTTATTTAAACAGATTTGAAAATTTTTAATATTAGTCTGAATTGCGGTATTATGGGTTTGTAAATCCTGTAAACAGCGTGTATAATCAAAACTTTTTTTAGGAATGTCTAATAATAATTGCTGCAAGTCTGATATTTTAATGTTTGGTTTCGATATTAAATCTTGAAATTCCTGAATTGTATTCTCTACATAACTGTGAATATTTCTCTCATTTTGGTAACTTTGACTTGCTATGTAATTAAGAAACAAAATTTTATGATCACAGCATAATAAATCTCGTAACCAGTTGTAAGCAGTTCTTTGAAGTTGTAATGTATCAATTTGTGGATGATTAATTGGTTTATTTAATTGGATAATAATTTGGCTTTGTGCTACCGGGTTATTGACTTGATTATTTTGATATGTTTGATAAATAAATAATTCACTATCGAACAAATTTCCTGAGTCATTTAAAAAAGTATTAAACCCTGTATTTGCAAATAAAGCGTTAGCAATTTTTTCTGCTAATAATTGACAATCTTCGTTTGCGTCAACTCCTCCATAAATCCATAAACTTTGTCCTAATGATGCTTGAAGTTTGTCAGGTAATAAATTATCAGGTTTAAAATTTTGAATTTCTGATATATTAATATCAATATTATTTTCTGATTCTGGAATAAAGGTTAAATCAACTGCGTAGGTGTCATTAAGTAAAAAGGGTTGTAAATTGACATTAATTTTCCCACCCTGTGTAGTTGTAAAACTTCCTAAATCTAAATCTTGGGAATTGGTTAACCATTCGGTTTTTCTTCCTATCTCCTTTTGAGGTGCATAGTTACCATTGTCATAACAAATTAATTGAGATTTGATATCTTTTAAACTGGTAGCAGGAAAGGAAGAAACACCAATATTAACTAAATTATCCCATAGAAGGCTGGCATTTGCCACAACTTGATCAGGTGTATGTGCAAGAGTGTGTCGCAAATGAAAAGCATAGAGGGTAAGACTAAAATTCTTCACGGTTATAGTTATGGTTTTGGTGGGGATTTTTTATCATCAGATAAAGGTGAATTTAATTTTATAGCATTTTGAATCAGTTCTTTAGAAGATTCACTCTGTTGGTTTGCAGGTGTGGTTGATTTTGTACCACCAGCACCTAAAGTTTGACCATCATCATTTAAAGAAGAAGGAATTTCTTGTCTTTTATTTTTAAACACCTCATTAATTTGACTTCTTGAATCTAATTTTAACCAGTTTCTAATTCCATTAGCTATTTCTTCTGAATCATTTGGTAGACTATCTATTAATTCAGTAAGACTTAACCAGTCTTCTGGAGAAAATAAAGCTGGTTCAGATTCAATAACTTGTACAAAAGCTAGAATAGTTCTTTGATAAGCAGACATTTTTTAAACTCCTTTACCAATTGCACAAAAAGCTGACCAATAAAAAGGAGATACAAATATTTTAGTATCTTTTCCTTTTTTTCGTTCTTCTACTTGAAAATAATCATCTAATTCATCTTGCCAATCTTCATCAAGATTTGATTTAATTAGCCATTTCCTAAAGTCTGCTATCGTTGCATCTCTTAACCATCTTTGGGAATTTTGTAAAGCCAAGACTATATTATTTTGATGTTGTAACTGCTCATAAAATCTTACCATTAATAAAGCCGTAGCTATTGCACTAACAGTCCACAAACTACCAACTATATTGGTGCTACCAGCTAACAGAAAACCATTAGGTAAACCAATATATTCATCACTAATATTTGTACCATCTATCATGCCTGTTTCGCAAGCAGCCAGAGTAACTAAACGACAATTTTCTAATTTAATATGAGTGATAATATCTCCTAAAGTGAGAATTTTATCCGCTAATTTTAAACCAGAATTGAGAGGAATATTAACATTGAAATAACCATGACAAAAGAAAAAGAGATTATTAGCTTCCGTCAAATTTTTATTATTTGGAATAATTGCTGATTCTTTAGCTTTATCTTGTTTTAAAATATCACTGTTACTAAACTGCTTTTTAATCACTGAAACTGCACCTAAATCTCTTCCATATAAATCTTCTGTGGGTGTTTGAATAGCAAATAAAGATTGAAAATCATTGCATTCACGCAATTGAACCTGTTGTAATACTTGTAAACTTGGTGTATAACCCACACCTTGAGGAAATAAATCCATTAAATATGAATTTCTTATGGGTAAAGCATGGAGAGGGAAAAGGTGTAAAAATTGATGAGGAATCAAAATCAGTTTTTCACATTGTAGCGGTATTTTATCTAAAATTTCCTCAATGTGTAGGATTGACGCTAACTTTTGTAACTGTTGTTCTAACTGATTTTTCCATACTTGTTTTTGTTCTCTATAGTTACCTACATATTCATTAGCCAAATCAAATAAAGCTTGTCTTTCTACTGATGAAGATTCCCAAATTTTGATTTCTTTACCTCCTGGTTGAATCACAAAAGCGAGAATTTTATCAAAAGTAATATACCATTCAATTATTGCTGTATCATTATCAACTATTTTCTCTAATGATGCAAAATTAAACCTATAACCAATGGGTAAATGTGTATCTTGTAATTGTTGCCGTTGTTGTCGTAATTTCTGAAGATGTTGCCATAAAAATGTAGTATTCTTAACCTTTCCAGTTTGCAGTAAATTCTGTCCACTCGCTATTTCATCTCGCAGTTGCTCTAACTGGGTAACAACCGCAAGAGGGAAGATGGTTTTTAAGTCACGGTTAAGGATTTCTTCTACTAAATTGCAAGTTTTACTGCGTTCAATATATTCAATAGCTTCTGTTTCTCTACCCAATACTAAACAAACTTGCACCATACGTATAAAAATTTTATTCCATTCTTCCGCTTGTTTGCGTTTACTTTCTTCTCCAGAAATAATTTCACCGCGCAAATCTTCAAAAATTCCAATGGCAGATTTAAAGGTATCGTAAGCTAAATCTAACTGTTGTGATTCTTGGTAAGCAATACCCAAACTTGATAAAATTTGGGCGTTATGTTGAGGAAAATCTGTTTGAGTATAAACCTCTAAAGCATTAGTATAAGCATTGATAGCCTTAATGGCCTCTTCCAGATTCTCGTTTTTATCTCCCCTGATTCTGTTACTGTAGGCAAGCCCCAGATTATTTTGCGTCTCTGCCCATTTTTCAGGAAAAGCGGTGCGGGTTCTGACTTCTAAAGCATTAGTATAAGCAGCAATAGCTTTTTCCAGATTATCCGCTTTATTTCCCCTGATTCTCTCACTGTAGGCAGCCCCCAGATTATTTTTCGTCATTGCCCAATCTTGAGAAAAATCATCGGTGCGCGTATAAAATTCTAAAGCATTAGTATAAGCAGCAATAGCCTTTTCCAGATTATCCGCTTTATCTCCCCTGATTCTCTCACGGTAGGCATTCCCCAGATTATTTTTCGTCGTTGCCCAATCTTGAGAAAAATCATCAGTGCGTGTATAAAATTCTAAAGCATCAGAAAAAGCAGCAATAGCCTTTTCCAGATTATCCGCTTTATCTCCCTTGATTCTCTTACGGTAGGCAACCCCCAAATTATTTTGCGTCGTTGCCCTTTTTTGAGGAAAAGCCGTGCAGGTTCTGACTTCTAAAGCATCAGTATAAGCAGCGATCACAATTTCAATGTTATCGGCTTTATCTCCCCTGATTCTCTCACTGTAGGCAGCCCCCAGATTATTTCGCGTGGTTGCCCAATCTACAAGAAAATCAGTGCGGGTTCTGACTTCTAAAGCATCAGTATAAGCAGCGATCGCAATTTCAATGTTATCGGCTTTATTTCCCCTGATTCTGTTTAAGTAGGCATTACCCAAATTATTTTTCGTCATTGCCCAATTTTTCGGGGAAGTGGGACGGGTATAGACTGAGGAAACTATGTCATAACCAGTGATAGCAATTTCGATGTTATCGGCTTGATCACCTAAACGAAATTCTCGAATCAGATTACTAAAATTACCTATAACTCCAGCTAGGGATTGTGCTGTATGTGGTTCTGCGTCTTTTAGTGTTTTTGTTGCCCAATCCCGTAATAATTGAGCAAACGTACCATCTAATTTATCTGTATTCGCTGCAAGTAGGGGATAAACTACCTGGGGATTATCTTCATTTTCTGCGATTTTCTTTAATACTTCTAATAAAAATTTTTGATAAGTTTCAATATCAGCTTCATTAACTGGGGTTTCTGTTTTTGGAGTATTTTCATATAGGGGTATATTTAACTTTTCACTCAGTTGAGATGCTAAAGCCAGTAACCAGTTAGCAGTATTTTCCTCTCCCTCCTGGGAAAACATCCCCGCTAACCTTACTACCACCCCACATTCCGCACTTCAAAATGTCATACGTTAATACTTCAATTAATTTGACAAAAAATGTTGACATAATTCAGTATTTAAACGTATGAACTACAGACCTTTGGCGATCGCTATTCAACGACCATTAACCCCAATTTTTGTAGTCTTTGTATATTACAAAACGAAGTGCGGAATGTGGGTACCACCTGTAAAAAGTCAGCATCTAATAATTCGCTGTTAGCTTCTAATATTGCCGGTTCTTCACCATTTGGGCAATTTAGCAATTGTTGAATTAGCTGTTGATATGCCTGGAGACGCTGTTCATCCATAAATTAGGGTGGGGTGAGGGTAACATTTAATGATGCTTCAATAGCATTTTCCCCTATTTCGGAAAATTGTATCCTGTAAATCCTGAAATCTTGGACATCCTGATTCTGACATCCTTATGCAATCCATGATCCAGGGAATAAATTCCCTGTCTCAAAGCTAAAGTCGGTTTTAACCGACTGGAATCTAATTTAATTTAATGAGAATCACATCCTGTAAATCCTCAAATCCTGGAAATCCTGATTCTGACAAAAAAATCTGATGCTGACAATTGCTAGTTTATAATTTATCTAAGTGTAACTTTTCCATTTACCAAAGAGGAATAAGTGATGAAAGGATGGGAAACTTTAGATGCAATAGAAAGACAAGCTGATAAATTAAGTGGCGCATGGGTATTTCGAGGAACAAGAGTTCCGGTAGCTGCATTATTTGAAAATTTGCGTGATGGTGCAACAGTAGATGAATTTTTGGAATGGTTTCCACCTGTGCAAAGATCACAAGTTGAAGCTGTACTTAATTATGAGCTTGAAAAATTAACTGCTTAGATATAATTGGAGATGAAAATTCTTTTTGATCAGGGAACTCCTGTACCATTACGAAAATATTTAACAGATCATTCTGTAACCACAGCTTACGAAGAAGGATGGTCTAATTTATCCAATGGAGATTTATTAAAAGCTGCTGAAAATAAAGGATATCAAATACTTGTTACAACAGATCAGAATTTGCGTTATCAACAAAATTTGAGTGAACGTCAAATTGCTATTGTGGTTTTACTATCAACTTCATGGCCAAAAATTAGAACACAAGTTGATAAAATTTGTTCTGTCATCAATGCAACTAACTTATGTGATTATCAAGAAATTTCTATCATCTAGTGTAATTTACTATTTAACAATCACATCCTTAAATCTTGGACATCCTGATTCAGACAAAAAAAATGACAGAAACAACCGCCAACTATGATCAAACTTGGAAAGAAGCGATTACACAATATTTTGAATCATTCATCCAGTTCTTTTACCCCAACCTACACACAAAAATAGATTGGAGTAAAACCCCCATCTCCCTCGATAAAGAACTAGAACAAATTACCGCATCTAGTCAAACTAAAAAACGCTATGCGGATAAATTGTTTCAAGTTTGGCTATTAAATAATGAAGTCATCTGGATTTTGATCCACATAGAAGTACAAAGTCAATATGACAAAGAATTTACCCAAAGAATGTACATCTATAACTATCGTTCCTTTGATTTATTTCATAAACCAGTCATCAGTTTAGCCATCTTAGGAGATGAAGACGAAAAATGGCGACCGAATAGTTATGAATATGGCTTAGATGATAGTTTCGTAAAAATGCAATTTAGTATTGTGAAGCTATTAGACTATCAATGGTCAGACCTAACCACCAGTAACAACTTGTTTGCTATAATAGTCATGGCACATCTGAAAACCAAAGCCACGACTAAAGACTTAACGCAACGAGAACAATGGAAATGGAACATAGTCAGACCATTATATCAAAAAGGCTTAACGAGATTTGATATTATCAACTTAGTTAAGTTCATTGATAAAATGATGACCTTACCACCACCATTACAAACTGCATTCAACCACAAATTAGAACAACATGAAAAGGAGTTAAATATGCCTTTTATCAGTCCTATTGAAGAAATGGCAGAAGCACGTGGTACTAGGAAAAACTGCCAAAACAATATTATCAAAATTCTGTCCAATAGATTTAACTCTGTCCCCGAATTGATGAGCGATTCTCTGAAAAAAATTGAAGATATAACTATTTTGGAAAATCTGCTTTTATCGAGTATTAGTGTTAATTCTTTGGAGGAAATGCAAAATTTAATTGATGCCGAATTACAGGAAAGTTAATGATATTATATCCCTGATTTATTCTATCCTTATTAATTCAGGGATTGATCAAAATCTTCATTATGTAAATCCTTAAATCCTGGATATTATCTCGACTTCGCGGTAGTTGAACGTAGTCGAAACTCGATAACCACCCGATTCTGACCAAAAACAGATAAAATCTATAAAGTAAAAACTGTTTACGGTTATGAAATAAAGAACTCCTATAAACCTAACAGAAGAAAAAATGACCTCAACACCCTATGAAACCGACTATAACCAATGGATACAAGAAACAGTACAAAAACTGCGAGAACGAGATTTTAATGATATAGATTGGGAAAATTTAATAGAAGAAATAGAAAGCATGGGGAAAAATGATAAACGGGCATTGATGAGTCTTTTAACCCGGCTTTTAGAACATCTTTTAAAACTAGCCTATTGGGAATCGGAAAAACCAAGATCAGGTAATCACTGGGCTTCAGAAATTGTTAACTTTCGTTCCCAAATTCAAACAAGATTAGAAGATAGCCCCAGCCTCAAATCTCAACTTGTTACTATGTATGAAAAAGCCTATCCTGTCGCTAGAAAATCTGTTTCTAAACTATTTACACTTCCCCCAGAAGCGGAAATTACTCTCTCCCAAGCTTTAGATGAAGATTGGTTTCCCAACCAAGAAAACTAATAAATACTAATAATATAGGAATCCGATTTGGTTTCTAAATTTACTTGTGTAGGTAGGGAACAGGGAATATACATTTTTTTCTGCCTCCTCCCTTCTGCCTCCTGCCTTCATTAAAAGATTTTAGATTTTAGACTTTAGATAAATAATCCAAAATCCAAAATCCAAAATCCAAAATTGTCTTACTCAGCCCAAGCAATTAACCTGGGTTCATAAGGATTAGCAAGATATTGGTTCTGTGGTAAAACACGCAACGATAAACCCTGCAAACCAGAGGTAGTGTAGGTGAGATCGGCTGTGTAAATACTTAAACCTTCGCTATCCTGTCCTTGATAATCCATGACAACAGGTACAGCATTAACAATTTCACCATTAGCATCAATTGAACCTTGATATAATTCCACCCGCACATCATCATTGATTAAAGTTGCCAAATCAACCTTAGCTTTTACAGACACAGTTTGATTAACTTCAATTTCTGACGCTGCGGACACATCAATATCTTTGATTTTGATGTTAAACCAATGTTCACTTAATTTTGCTTTCCAATCTGCTAATTCCTTAGCTGGGGCATAATTATCAACTGTGAGAGTATGATAGCGATCGCTGGCGGGAAAATAAGCCCTTTGTGCATATTCCCGTACCATCCGCGCAGTATTAAAGAAAGGACAATTCAACCGAATTGCATCCTTCATTTTCGCCACCCAAGGACGGGGTAAACCATCCTCATCCCGGTGATCATAAAATAAAGGTACAACTTCTTTTTCTAACAACTCATACAGGGCGTTAGCTTCTATTTCATCCTGATAATTAGGATCTTCGTAATTTTCCCCATGTCCAATTGCCCAACCAGTGCGGACATAATCAGCCTCATCCCACCAACCATCGAGTACGCTTAAATTAGGCAGTCCATTCATCGCTGCCTTCATGCCGCTAGTACCGGAAGCTTCACGGGGACGACGGGGAGTATTTAACCAAATATCACAACCTGCCACCATCAACCGGGCAATGTGAATGTCGTAGTTAGGCACAAACACCACCTGTTTTTCTAAATGGTGTTCGCGGATAAAGTGATTAATATCCCGAATCAGTTCTTTACCGGGAATATCTTTCGGGTGTGCTTTACCAGCAATGACAAACTGCACTTTGCGATGTTTGTTACCCAACAAAATTCGCTTAATCCGCTCTAAATCACGCATCCAGAGAGTTGCGCGTTTGTAGGTAGCAAAGCGACGGGCAAAACCAATAGTCAGAACATTGGGATCGAGAACTTCCTGTGCCTGGGCAATATCAGAAGCAGAAGCACCGCGATCGCGTAAATGCTTGACCAAATGATCCCGCACATACAAAATCATATCCAGACGGCAGCGTTCGTGATTCCGCCATAACTCCTCATCAGGAATAGAGTCCATCCGTTCCCACAATGGACTATCTGGTGCTACCGATGACCAGTTTGGGCCAAGATAGCGATCGTATAACTCCTGAGTAGATTTAGAGACACAACTGCGAGCATGAACACCATTAGTAATTGCTGCAATTGGTACTTCATCAACTGGTACTTTCTTCCACAAACCATGGAACATTTGCCGCGAGACCACACCGTGCAACTGTGCCACACCATTAGAAAATGTCGCCATCTTCAATGCCAACACCGCCATACTAAAAGGCGCGGATAAATCACCAGTATTTTCCCGTCCTAGTCCTAAAAACTGTTCTTTAGGCAAACCAAAGATATCTGCGTAATACCCCAAATAATACAAAATCTTATCTGGTGGAAATAAATCAATCCCCGCAGGTACAGGAGTGTGGGTAGTAAAGATATTACTAGAAGCTACTACCTGTTTAGCTTGGGCATAACTTAAACCTTGTTCCTGAATTAAAATGCGGATGCGTTCTAAAGCCGAGAAGGCAGCATGGCCTTCATTCATGTGGTAAGCTGTTACCTCATAACCCAAAGCTTTTAACATCTGCACACCACCGATGCCCAGCATAATTTCCTGGTGGATACGCATATCAATATCACCACCATACAACTGGTCGGTGATGTCGTGGTCATAAGCCTTGTTGGGTTCAATATTAGTATCCAGCATATACAGGGGAACAGTTCCCACCTGCACACGCCACACCCTAGCGTATACCTTGCGTCCTGGATAATCTACCGCAATCCGTAGCTCTGTGCCATCGGGGTTACGTTCCAAATGCAAGGGCATATTATAAAAATCGTTGATGGGGTAACGTTCTTGTTGCCAACCATCAGCATTGAGATACTGGGCAAAGTAACCTTGTTGATAGAGTAAACCCACACCAACCAACGGTAATCCCAAATCACTAGCAGATTTGAGGTGATCTCCTGCCAGAACTCCCAAACCGCCAGAATAGACAGGTAAACAATCCACCAATCCAAACTCGGCGGAAAAGTAAGCGTAGCATTCCTTTGGTGTCTGTTCTCGTTGTTTATTATACCAAGTGCGCTCCTGCAAATAATCTTCTAATTGACGGGCAGCACGATCCATTTGTGCCAGGAAGCCTTCATCTTCCACAACTTCCAATAGCCGCCCTTGACTGATAGTACCCAGCATTAACACCGGGTTATGATGGCTAGACTCCCACAAATCTGGATCTAAACGACGAAATAAGTCTTTACTCTCAACATTCCAATCAAAATGTAGATTGTATGCTAGTTTCCGCAGAGGTTCTAGTCGTTGAGGTAGTGAAGGAGAAACGTTAAATGTGCGAATTGGCTGCATAGTTTGGCAAAAGTTCTAATTCAGATATGGTTATTGTTTACCGTCTTTACCCAATGTTGCCAATTCTTTATACTAAGTTTGTGAATTTTTGATGACTTTATTGGCATTGAGAATTTTTCTCTCACTCTTTGCTAGAGTTGACAGTTAGTAGTTTTATGGGCAAATGTCCTCAACCTACTAGCACGGCTTGGCTTAAGCCATACTCCTGATAGACTAACTTGGCATTACCCATACTCGTCACCAGAAAATTACATTATGTACATCTAGCAATGAATCCAAAAATCTTAATTATTTTTTAATAAGTTTGAGTATCGGAATTGCCACCGTAATTCCTAACTCTGATATAGCAGCTTTCAGCAGTCAGCGGTCAGCAGTAAACCCATTTTGCTGCAAGGCTTTGTCATAAAATGTACCTTATTGATCTGCAATATGCTGTATGTTACCTTTGGATTTCATGGAAAAACACAGGGACTCGCCGGAGGCTATATTTTGAGTTTTGAATTTTGAATTTTCAATTGGTATTATATGGCATACTGAGAGCTAGTGCAGCAGCAAAAGCCATCTCGGCAGCAATTTGATAAGCTAGTTTGATATTGGATGAAGCATCCTTATCTTTAACAAAACAGTAATTTTTCTGATTTATTGTCTCTTGTTTGACCTCATTGTCCGCAATAGAACGGTGCAGAATAATCAAAGCATCTAAGTCTTCTGAGTCATAATTAGTTTGCAGAAGTTTATGGATCTGGTCTTGTGCCATAACACTCAAATAGCCAGTATCTAAAGCTTGCTGCACAATTTCTTTAATTGCGATCATACGCCAACCATCTGTGTCAGTTAAAAGAGATATTTTACTTTGTAAGTGGAATTTGTATTGTTAAATTTTTGTAAGCATAAAACTTACACCAAGCTACGTTATCAGCCGTCAGTAGTCAGCAGTCAGTAAGAAGTTTAAAATCAGCTATAGGACTACTATTTGATTTTTGATAGCTTGCGTGGCGTAGCCATACAAAACTCAGTACACCTAAATTCTATAAAACCCTTTTGCCTTTTGCCTCTTGCCTTTTGCCTGCCTACACAAGTAAATTCAGAAACCAAACCGGATTCCTATATATCTCAATTGTTACAGATACAAATCCTAGAGAATCGACGGATTTTTGCGAAAAGATTATCCATGAAAAATAAATTGTGTTATCGTTGGAATTAATTATTAACTTGAAACCGCCGATGTCATTAAAAGCGTGATTTGGTTAGCCTGTAAATCATTTGTGTGCAACATGATTAGAGCAGCATTCTTTAGAAATTCTTTACCAGAAAGCCGTCATAGCAATCGGGGAAGTGCTTACTTGTTTGCACCTATGGTCAATTTCAATGTGATGGCAGAAGTGGGTGACACTCCACCTTAGATTTTTATACTTAAAAATACTAATTATATTCTTAGCATTCAGTCGCTAGAAAACTGCTTTTATCCAAAACAATGTCGCTACCTAATTTGGAAGAGTTAAATGGCTGAATTATCAATTGACAATTGACAATTGACAATTGTTGAAACCATTTGGGATTTTAGATTGTGAAATACCGACGGGATATGTTTTTCACAATTCCATCCATCCCATTGTTGGGTCAAATTGGTATCACCATTGTTGTGTTAATCTTCAGGTTTTTTGCTGATAGCTGACTGCTGATAGCTGATTTGTTAAGCAACAAAAATTACATTGTAAGTTAAGTAAAACAGTGAGAGTAGTGAGAGAAAACCTTGATTACTGTCTTACTAGATGTCTTTTTGTTGTTATATAGCCTATTGATATGAGTTTGGTAGCAAACGCATAAAAGCCATCTGACAGGAAGTATTTGGCAGACAGACGATAACTATATCAATAGGTATATAAAAAGCTTGGCGATTTTTGTCGATGCACTCTGATTGTTTCTTATTTACTGAGTGTTGAGTAAAAAATGTGCAGCAGAAAGTTATGGGGTTACTCACTACTCGGTACTTCTGAACTTGTCCCTCTTTCCTGTAACGCGCCTTCTGACTCCTCAATAGCGACTTACATCACTGATTAACTGCATCTAGGAATACTAGGAACACCAGAAACAAAAATACAAGACAAGAGAAATTTTCACTCTTGTCAAAACAATTGATTGGAGATGTTTTACCCATGATTAACCAGCAATATTCTGCAAAATTAGAGCGATTCCAAGAACTTTTAATAACTACTTTGTTAGGAGATATTCCTACTATTGTCCTAGGCCCCCACTTGAGAAGGTTACTATATCGTCGTATTTTTGCCTCTATGGGTGAAAAAGTGTACATTCAGCATGGCGTAGAATTTCTGCGTACTGCTGGGATCGAAATTGGTAATGGAGTACACATTTTCAAAAATGTCCGTCTAGATGCCAAAGGACACCCAAACAACAGAATTCATTTAGGAAAGGGAGTAGCAATTGAGCGCAACGTGGATATAGGTTGTCTGGATAATACCCATATTCATATTGATGAAGATACTTTTATTGCTCCTAACGTCTGTATTGCTGGGCCTGGAGACATAAGAATTGGCAAGCAATGTATGATTGCATCTCAGACTGGTATCTATGCCAATAATCATAATTTTTCTGATCCATTATCACCAATCAAACAGCAAGGTGTGACTCGTCAGGGAATTGTTATTGAAGATGACTGTTGGTTAGGACATGGAGTCACTGTATTAGATGGCGTGACCATTGGTAAAGGTAGTATCATTGGTGCGGGAGCAGTAGTCAGTAAAGATATTCCTGCTTACTCTGTTGCGGTGGGTATACCGGCAAAAGTGATTAAAAGCAGAACTGGGTTGCAGGATGTAGGGTGTAGGGTGTAGGGTGTGGGGTGTGGGGTGTGGGGTGT
>NZ_LUFH02000010.1 GCF_001586785.1 Sphaerospermopsis aphanizomenoides BCCUSP55 | reverse complement strand
CCCCTGCTCAGTCCCCAGTCCCCAGTCACCAATCACTATGTGATCACACTAAATGTCAGAAAATGCAATAAGACAATTTAGTTATAATTAAAAACATGGGTTTTTAGCCTCTACCAACGGTTTTAACTTTTACAGCAAATCAGTAAATCGGGGATCACTTTGTAGAGTTTTGAGGATTTGCTTAATTTCTTGGGTGCGTTCCTTTTTAACTATTAGGGTGACATTGCGATCGCGCACAATTACCACATCCTCTAACCCAATAGTCACAACTACATCATCTGGATTGGAAGCATAAACAATTGCCCCTTGGGTGTCTAGCCCCACGTGGGTAGCTAATTCCACATTAGGATTATTTTCCTGCTTGAGTAAGCGTTCGATCGCATTCCAATCGCCTAAATCATCCCAGCCAAATTCCACTGGCAAAACGTATGCTAGACTTGTTTTTTCCATTAACGCATAATCTATACTTTTCTTAGGCAACTGGGGATAAATATCAGGGCCATGTTGTTCTAAAAGTTCGAGAATTTCTGGGGCATGGGTACGCAGTTCTTCCAGAACCACCCCAGCCCGAAAAACGAACATACCACTATTCCAGCTAAATCGTCCTGTGGATAAAAAAGTCTCTGCCGTTTCCCGGTTGGGCTTTTCAGTAAAGCGGTTGACGTGATAAGCTGGCAACTCATTAAAGCTACCAATTTTTTCACCTTGTTCAATGTAACCGTAACCAGTTGATGGGAAAGTCGGCTTGATCCCCAAAGTGACAATCGCTGCGGTGCTAGTCGCTAACTGGGTAGCTGCGCTTAAGGTATGTGCAAACACATCTTGATCGGCAATCCAGTGATCAGCAGGGAAAAAGCCAATTACAGCGTCTTCTGTGTAACGCTTTTTAATTTCCAAACTCGCCCAAGCAACAGCTGCGGCAGTGTCTCTCCCCTCTAATTCGATCAGCAAATTTTGAGATGGCAGATCGGGTAATTGTTCTCGTACTCCTTGAGCTATCTGACTAGAAGTGATAACCCACAGGTTATCCCAACCACCTGCCATTGATAGCAGTCTATCCGCAGTTGATTGGAGTAGACTTCTAGAAGTACCATCAAGACTTAAAAATTGCTTAGGTCTGTCTCGGCGACTAAGAGGCCAAAAACGCTCTCCTTTACCGCCCGCAAGAATTACAGGGATCAGTGAACTACTCATGTTGTTATATACACCTACTTCAGAACAATACAAGTGTACAGTTATTCAATTTGAGATTTTGGATTTTAGATTTTGGATTGTCTCAAGTAATATGGCAGAGAACAGGGAATAGGGAACAGGGTTCAAAGTTTATTTATGTCTGAATTTTATGATGCCTACGGATTCTGTAAGGGATACAGTGTAAGTCCTAGCAACTTGGGTTAACTAGCTCATACGCTGGCAAGATTTGTAGCTTGCATTAACATACCTTTAGGGAGTGGTTGAGTGGGGAGATAATTGTGATCAAACAAGTTCAATGGTCGGACAATCAAGTTATACGTCAGCAAGTACCAACCTCAGATCAAGAGGGAAAGCCACAACAATTTCAACGCACTGAAAATCAGGTCATATCAACCCCAATCCCAGGATCAGGGGAAGGGGTAAAACCGCAACAGCCAGCCAATAATCCGGTTAACGTCGTCGAGTCTGTGGGTGCAATTCCCAACGAACTCTATGAACGCTTAGGGCTAACAATGCCAAGCTGGTTACTGTGGATATTAACCTTTGTCGTCGGGGTAATTTTATCTGGTTTACTAGTGTCAGCTTTAGCTTTGTGGACTCCGTTATGGAGTAATTTAGATCAAGCCAAAGATGATGATTTTGGCTCTACTACCACTAAAGACCAGGTAAAAGTACCAGGGGATTTATGGAATAAACTTTCTCAGTATCAACTATCAAAACCCATGAATATTTTAGTCATGGGAATTGAACCAGTGAAAGGTACTGTTGATGGTTCTCCCGAAAGTTTTGCTGGTAGCAGTGATACCATGTTGCTGATCCGACTAGATCCCAGTAATAAATCTATTCGGGTGCTTTCCATTCCCAGAGGGACAATGATTGCCCTCCCAGAACAGGGATTAACCAAAGTATCGGAAGCTAACGCCAAAGGTGGGCCAGTATTAGCTGCAAGGGTAGTTAGTCGCACCTTAAGTAATGCCCCCATCGATCGCTATATTCGCATTTCCACCAGTGGCTTGCGGCAATTAGTGGATCAGTTGGGTGGGGTAGATGTATTTGTCCCCCAAGCGATGAACTATCAAGACAAAGCTGGTGGGTTGTCGATGAATTTAGTTAGCGGTTGGCAAACCCTCAACGGTGAACAAGCAGAACAGTTTGCACGTTTCCGGGAATCAAATGTAGGAGATATACCCAGAGTTCAGCGACAGCAAGCACTAATAACAGCTTTGGTTCAGCGTCTCAATGGTCCCACAGTTTTACCCAGATTGCCCCAAATTACTCGCATTATGCGTAAGTATTTTGACACCAATCTAAAAATGGAAGAAATGATGGCATTAGCGAATTTTTCCGTGAATGTAGAACGGGATAACTTCCAAATGGCCATGCTACCCGGTACGTTTAGTAAATTTAGTAAAGACCCAGATAGCTATTGGTTGAATCTGACTGGACAACAAAGCTTATTGAATGATTATGTTGGGGTGGATATACCTGGTTTAAAATCCGATGTGCGACCAGTTTATAACCGCAAAATTGCTATTCAAAATGCTTCCAATCAACCTCAGTTAACGGAAAAAGTTATTAACTATCTCAAATCCAAAGGGTTTACAAATATTTACACAATTTCCGATTGGCCTGATACCCAGCGCCAAACACAGATAATTGTCAGAAAAGGAAACCCGCAACCAGGAGTAGAACTGCAAGGAGTTTTAGGCTTAGGTCAAATTGAAGTTTCCGCCAATGGAGATTTAGATTCTGACCTCACAATTCGCATTGGGAAAGATTGGAAATAGTTAGTGGTCAGTAGTCAGTAGTCAGTAGCAAAAAACAACTGATAACTGACAACTGACGACTAAGGATGATTAAATTTATGAAAAAAAAATTGTTGAGATTATTGAGTTTAATTTTAATTGTGCTTCTGGCTTGGTTGTGGATAATTATTAATCCTAAACCTGCTTTTGCCCAAATTAATACTATTAACTATAACAACGCCTCTTTAGAAAATCGTGATTTTTCTCACGCTGATTTAGCAGGAGTTAATTTTGTGTCCGCAGAAATGCGTGGAACAAATTTTCAAGGTGCGAATTTAACTAATGCCATGTTAACTAAAGGTGTGTTATTGAAGGCCAATTTACAAGATGCTAATTTAACAGGTGCTTTAGTTGATCGAGTGACGCTGGATGGTGCTAATCTGAAGAACGCTATTTTCACAGAAGCCACTTTAACCCGTAGCCGTTTTTATGATGCGGATATCACTGGTGCTGATTTTACAGATGCTTTGATTGACCGTTATCAGGTTTCGCTATTGTGTGAAAGGGCTGATGGTGTTAATCCTGTGACTGGTGTTTCTACACGGGATAGTTTGGGGTGTAGGTAGGTGACAGGTGACAGGTGACAGGTGACAGTAATCAGCTGTTGAAAATTGAACCTGCTTATTATTAAAAAATAAACATTTTGTGGGATGGGCATCTTGCCCGTCCTAATTATGCAAACTCAAAGTATATTATTTTAATTAATAATTGATAACTGATATTCGTGACTGAACAACAACAAGAAAATCAAAAACCCTCTCGTTCTTTTGCTGGTATTGCTGGTATAGTTGCCGCAGCAACCTTAATTAGTAAAGTATTTGGTTTAATTAGACAGCAAGCCATAGCGGCGGCTTTTGGTGTAGGTGCTGCTGCTACTGCTTACAGTTACGCCTACATTATCCCTGGTTTTCTGTTAATCTTACTAGGTGGTGTCAATGGACCCCTGCATAGTGCCATTGTTAGTGTTTTAGCCAAGCGTAAACAAGAAGAAGCAGCGCCGATAGTAGAAACAGTAACAACTCTAGTGGGTGGGTTTTTGTTAGTGGTGACAGTTGCTCAGATTTTTTTGGCAGAACCACTTATTGATATAGTTGGTTATGGTTTAGAACCTCACACGAGAGAAATTGCCATTCGTCAATTACAAATAATGGCTCCGATGGCCTTATTTTCTGGTTTAATTGGGATTGGTTTTGGTACTCTCAACGCTGCAAATCAATATTGGTTATTATCAATTAGTCCTTTATTATCTAGCGTTACCGTTGTTATCGGTATTGGTGTTTTGGTTTTGCAATATGGCAAAGATATCATCCAGCCAGAATTCGCTTTAATCGGTGGCATGGTATTAGCTTGGGGAACTTTAGCGGGTGCAATTTTGCAATGGGCAGTACAATTAATTGTGCAGTGGCGGTTAGGTTTAGGTTCATTAAGACTGAGATTTGATTTTAAATCTCCGGCTGTACAAGAAGTAATTAAAATCATGACTCCGGCAACAATTTCTTCGGGAATGATGCCGATTAATGTGGCTACAGATTTATATTTCGCCAGTCCCATTAAAGGTGCAGCCGCAGGTTTTAACTATGCTAATTTATTAGTACAAACTCCATTAGGAATTATTTCTAATATTATTTTACTGCCTTTATTACCAATATTTGCCAAATTAGCAGAACCAGAAAACTGGCCAGATTTAAAATTACGCATTCGGCAAGGACTGTTATTAACTGCGGTGACGATGCTACCTTTGGGCGCGTTAATGATAGCTTTATCTGAGCCAATAGTACAGGTAGTTTATCAACGGGGGGCATTTAAACAAGAAGCTACAGAGTTAGTTTCTTCTCTGTTAGTTGCTTATGGGATTGGGATGTTTGTCTATTTAGGACGTGATGTTTTAGTAAGAGTATTTTATGCTTTAGGTGATGGACAAACACCTTTTAGAATTAGCATTTTTAATATTTTACTCAATGCTGGTTTAGATTTTATTTTAGTTAAACCTTTTGGTGCGCCTGGTTTGGTGTTAGCTACAGTTGGGGTAAATTGCAGTTCAATTTTAATGTTGTTGTGGTTGTTAAATCGCAAATTGAACGGTTTACCTTTGCGGGAATGGAGTTTACCAATTCTGGGTTTAACTGCGGGTAGCATGGTTGCTGGTGTTGCGAGTTATGGAACTTTGGTTGCTTGTCAGCAGGTGTTGGGAAATAAGGGTTTAGTAATTTTAATAATTGAGTTGTGTGTTGCTGGTGCGGTGGGAATTGGGGTGTTTGCGGTTATTGCGGGGTTGATGAGAATACCGGAGGTTAATAGTTTTGTGGTGAAGATGCAGCAGAAGTTTTTGAAGAGGTAGCTAATAGTGTAATGATTGTCTACAATCTCCGTAATACGAAGTTCATAGTGTAGTTGCGCTAAAGCCAAAATTACACAACATATTACATTTAGACACAATATCAATAGCTACATCCATTGATTGCCTAAAGTAAAAGCTGTTAATACCAAGGAAATCACCGCTATAAATTTTCCCTCCATACTTTAAAATGTTAGAATCATATAGCTCATTCCTCATCCAACCGTTATGTACCCCCAAGTTTCTTCTTAGCTTCATCTCTACATAATCAGAAAAAAACTGTTCTAGAGATATTTCCTGGCTTTTTGTCTGTTTTATGACTGGATCTGATATATTTTGCTTAGAGATAAGGTGATTAATCGTCTGTTTTTCATCTAGAGTAGTTACAAGAAAATTAAAAAATTGTCTAGGTGATCCATATTGTTTATTTATAATCTTTTTTGTAACCTTTTCTTTAATTAATTCATCAGCATTAGGTTGTGTGAGAACATGAGAGATATTAAAATTATCACTCTGTAGTTTATCTGGATACGCAAGAAGAATCAACTCTAGGATGTGGCTTAAGTAATCTTCCAATTCAGACATAAGAGCAATAAAAAGCTGACTCTTCAGATAATTGCACAAACGAGTAGTTTTTGGAAAACCATCTATCAAGTCATAGCCATCAAATTGATCAGAAATTAATTTGTCTGTCTCTTTAATTATCCACTCAGAGGGTATATTTTCAAGATTTGGTTTGAATGAATCTTTTAATTTAGAAGAGTCTAAATTTTCTATAGAGGTGATTATAAAACCAAGACTATAACTCAAAGCTCGGATATTGAGAAATTTACTTGTGCTTAATTCTGCGACTTCACTAACAAAGCTATTTTTTCTTGAATCTAATATTTGTGTAATGATATTCATGTGCTTAATTAAGTTTTTAAATTACCTATACAAGTATAGGGCAATTATATGTAAAATGGCAATATGACCGCCTATTCACAACTACTCAACCCAGTTTTCTAATGACAAATTAGTAATCCGAGAAAACTCTCGCACATTGTTAGTAACTAGGGTAACTCCTAAACTCAAAGCATGGGCAGCAATTAACATATCCATTGCACCAATAACAATTCCTTGACTTTCTAAATTACTTCTGATTTCACCATAAATTGTTGCAGATGCTTGATTGAATTCAACAATTTGTAGAGGTAGGAGAAATTGCAGCAACGCATTACGATTTTTCTCTTGTTGCTGACTTTTAGCTACTCCATATTCAAGTTCAGCAACTGTTATAGAAGAGATTCCGATCTCAGAAATTTGTAATGTTTGAAATTTATCCAACACTTTTTGCGGCTTTTGTTTGATAATGTAAATACAGATGTTGGTATCTAATAGATATCGCATTTAGAAATTCTCTCTTCTATCAAGATGTGGTTGTTCTCTGGTAATCATAAAATCATCAGAGAAATTATCCAAACTATCAATTAAAGATTGCCACGGGTTATCTTTGGCAATGAGAACGATAGCATTACCTATCTTTTTGATATAAACTTCATTACCTGTGAGTTGAAATTCCTCTGGCAGAATTACAACTTGGTGAGTTCCATCAGTGCTAAGTTTGGCAGTGTTCATAGTGTTTCTATCTTTAAATTAGCTAGTTTTACTGTATCCATCATTTTTCTGAAAATTTATCTAATCTTCATCTATAAAACTCAGATATTCTGCCAAAATTCTTATTCTTGCTGGCAAATTGTCATTTCTGATAGTAGTAGGACTTATGCAAAAGAACGAAAAAATAAGGTTTTCGCAGGATAGGTTCATCACAGGAAAAAACCCCTACACCCTACACCCAGCCCTGATGATAAATTTTGTGCGTAAGTCCTGAGTAGGTGCGATCGCTCTCCATAATATCAGAAAAACAATCTCCAGCAGATAGCTCACAAAAATACTTATAAATTTTTCTTTCTGAAAACAGGTTTAACAAGCGTTTTGGCATCGGGGTTTATATTTGCTTGCATCTGGGCTAGGATTAGTTGTTCGTGTTGTGAGGTAAAATTCTCACTTTGTTGTAAATAAACTTCTATAATCACTGTACAACCACTCTGGCTGGGAACAGGAAAGCGGTTACGATCAATATTTATCCGGTTGGGGTTTTTGGGATTAGTGACAAATGTAATAGCGTCGTTAGCTGCATTAGCTAAAGCATTAGCACTAGGCTCTCCATTTTTTGTTGTTCTGCATAATTTATAATTTTCAGCCTGTGTAGATGTGGGTTCAACAAAAGTTTCTGCTTTTGGCTGAATAGATGCAGAATTATTAGACTGTATGGTCTGATATACAAGAAATCCAAATAATGCAAATCCTACGAATCTAGCAGCTTTCTTAAAATTAAAAGTGATCCACTGCTGGATTCTTTTTTGATGTTCTATATTGCGCTCAACTTCTTGTAGCTTTTGCAAAACTTCGGCTGCATTTTTTGGTCGATTATCTGAAGACCAATCTATCAAATTATCAATTAAATCTGCCAGAAATTTTGATACTTGTGGCGCACTATAACGCCAACGCAATTTTTTATCTTTGTCTTCTCGTAATTTATTGGGATGTTTACCAGTTAACAGATGTACAAATGTTTTTCCCAAGGCGTAGAAATCAGATTGTGGTAAAGCTCTACCTTTTCTTTGTTCTGGTGCAATGTAACCATCAGTACCAATACTGGGGAGAGTTTTATTATCCAAAACAGCTTTAGTGATAGGTCTAACAGCATCAAAATCAATCAAGACAATTTCCCCATCACTACTGTTTAACATCATGTTTGAAGGTTGGATATCGCCATGAATGAAATTTTTATCATGCAGTCTTCCTAAAATTATGACTATTTTTCTTAACCAATCAATGGCTTGCTGTTCACTAAATGGCTTGTTGTTCTGAAGTTCCAACAATTTTTGTAAATCTATTCCTTCTATTTTGTCCATGACCAAGCAATGTGCTGGAATTGGATCATTAGGAAATTCAATCTGGAAATATCCTCCTTTGTCTATATGAGGAATCCCTGCAAACCAGTGATTTTTCAAAATCTCTACACTAGTCTTAAATCGCTTGATTGTTTGCTGGTTATTTGTATGTACAACTTTGATAACTTTCGATTTTTTCTTGTTGGTAATATCAATAGCATTATAAAGAGTACACTTTTCGATTTGATGTCTGGCTTTGGGAACAAGTACATCAATGACTCGATACCGATCATTCAAGAGCAAATCAGAACTGCAAGCTGAACACCAAACTTCGCACCTTCCGTCATTTATAGGTCTTTTGGGATTTTGACACTTTGGGTTGATGCATAAAAAATCCTGTGTATTTTTATTTTCTTTTGGTTCTGGGAATTCTAAGGAGTATAAATTGACCATTGTTTTAGAGTAAATTATGTAGGGATGAATGATACAGCAGCTTTCAGCAGTCAGCAGTCAGCAGTAAAACCCTTTTGGTGCAAGGCTTTGTCATAAAAACTTGTACATGATTGATCTGCAATATGCTGTAGTTAATAGTTAATTGGTAATCTTGTATCATTTAGCACTTTTGACGATTATATAGCATGATAAATAACAAACATATAAAGTTTTATCCCTTTAAGTAGTAATAATTAAGTATTTTCAATGAAGTTGCAAAATTTAAGTTGTTTTTTCTGGGGATATGTCCTTGTATATACTGTACAATAAATTACGCTTAAAACCAGAATATTTTAGCAAAATACCTTCATTGCTTATGTTTGAGCCAAAAATCCAGAAAAACAAGCTTCCCAATATTCATTTACTTAAGTATCTGTATTCCTCCGTAGTAGCTTTTACAGTAGTGTTCTGGCTCTCTCATGCTACAGCGGCTCCACCACCTTCATTAGAGAGTCTGCAAGTTAGTCAAAATACTCAGTGGGTACTGTTAACGGGGTGCTTAGTGTTCTTTATGAACGCAGGCTTTGCTATGCTAGAGTCTGGCTTCTGCCGCAGTGCCAATGCCATCAACGTTTTAGCTAAAAACCTGATTGTGTTTGCCATTGCTACCTTAGCCTTCTGGACTTTGGGCTATGGCTTCATGTTTGGTGATGGAAGTGATTTTATTGGCTGGAATGGTTTTTTCTTGCAGGGTGTCGATAATAGCCCCCTCACCAACAATAGTTACCAGGGAGTATTCCATTCATTAAAATGGGCGGCTATCCCACTTCCCGCTAAATTTTTCTTCCAGTTAACCTTTGCTGGTACTACTGCAACCATTGTTTCTGGGGCTGTTGCGGAACGCATCAAGTTTGGTGCATTTATAGGGTTCAGTTTTTTCTTGGTGTTGAGTTATTCGATCACTGGTCATTGGATTTGGGGTAGCGCAGGTGATTTAAATTTGCCTGGTGGTGTTTTATATAATCTGGGTTTTAGAGATTTTGCCGGTTCAACTGTGGTTCACTCAGTGGGTGGTTGGGCTGCTTTGGTGGGAACTTTTCTATTAAAGCCACGTTTGGGAAAATACAGAAAATTCAAACCAGGTGAAAAACGCTCTCCGAAAGAAACTAGTTTTTCAGGTAAAAAAATTATTTCTATGCCCGCCCATAATCTCAGTACCGGAACTTTGGGATGTTTTATTCTTTGGCTTGGTTGGTTTGGCTTTAATGCTGGTTCGACACTGACAGCTAATTCTGAAGCCATAGCGCATATTCTGTTAGTAACTCTCATCGCAGGTGCGATGGCTGGAATTAGTGCTACCTTTTGGGCTTGGCAGTTTTATGAAAAACCCAGTCTAGCATTTATGATTAATGGCATTCTAGCTGGTTGTGTTAGTATCACTGCTTCTTGTGCTTTTGTGAATATTACCAGTGCAGCTTTGATTGGTGTTGTGGGTGGAGTATTGGTTGTTTGGGCAACAATTATCTTAGACAAGTCTCAGATTGATGATCCTGTAGGTGCTATTCCTGTTCACCTTGTTTGTGGAGTTTGGGGAACATTGGCAGTAGGACTATTTAGCCAAAATCCGAATAGTTACCCTTGGTCTCAAGACCTGTTTAACCTTGATCAAGGTGGGTTAGTTTTTAGTGGTAGTCCAAATCTCTTATTTGCTCAACTTATAGGAATTTTGCTAGTTGGTATTTTTACAATTGTTTTTAGTGCGATCGCCTGGATTGCCATTAGCTATTTCATGTATATTATCTCTGAAACTCCACGCTCTGAATTTAAGGTGTACAAATATCTCAGAGTCTTGCCTCAAGAAGAAGTGATTGGTATTGATAGTTTATTTGCTGATAATGATCATAGCATTGATCAGCTAAAGCGAGATTACCTGAAACGTCAGCAAGAAAAACGTTCTAGGCTAAAACGATAAAAGCAAACCCTAAGTATTCAGCAATCAGCCGTCAGCCCAACTTTAACGCATTTCCTCGGAAAATTGCTAGTGCTATTTCTTCTGCTTCCCTAGCATTAATATCTGTATCTTTAATCGCCTCCTCTAACACTTCTCCTAACAACTGACGACCCCATTTTGCTCCTAAATAATACAACTCTGGGATAGAATGAGCATCAGAGGAATACATTAATTTAGTTGTCGGTGTTAATTCCAAAAGTTGCCTGATTGTATTTCGCATTCCCGCTACACTTAAAAAGGGAACAGCTAAACCAAAATCTAAATAAACTTGGGGATACACTGAAGCTAAATATCCCGCTTCTCGCATATAAGGATAGGAAGCATGAAGTAAAACTAAAGGCGCATTTCTGTATTCGGTAGATTCTAACATATAGCGCAAATGTAAAGGATTTGCTAATCTTAAATCTAAATCTGGGTCGCCAAAACCAGTGTGTAATTGTACAGGTATTTTATATTTAGCAGCAATGATTAATGCCTGTTGAAAAAGAAAATCTATCAGCGGTTTGTCATTTAACCGCAAACTTTGATTGCTTTGCTGTCTTTTAATATCATCAAAATGAGCAGCAGCAACCGCAGTTTCTACGGGTCTAATATCTAAACCAGTGCGATAGCAAACAATACTTTTGAAAGCCACAACTTCCGGGGATGGTGGATCAATTTCTTGGAGGAAAGCTGTCAGGAAAGTTTCAAAGTCGTCAATTTGGGAAATGAGTTTTTCTGCTAATACTTCTAGGCGCAATATTCTTTTGACAGTGGTAAATTGTTGATGCCAAGAAATAGGTAGGATATTTTCTGGTGTTAAGCCATCATCTAAATATATTGCTTCTAAGTTCGCAGCATTAAAATAAAGTCTGGTTAAATTTTCTATGCCTAAATTTTGCCGTTGTGCCAAAATTGCTGTTTCTTCCGGTTCACAGTTTAATAATGTAGCAATGTCTCGCAAACTCCGGCGATAAAAGAGGCTATGCTTGGCGTGATGATTAATTATTTCTGAATCATAACCTTCAGTAAAAGCTGCCGCGTAAGGATAATTAGCGGCTACTTCTGGTGTTAATATGTTGTGGGCGTGTTGGTCAATTAAAGGAATTTCTGATAGATTCATAAATTTAACGGAATTATCAAATATTTCCTGGCGAATGGAATTGACGACGACACAAACAAAACCCACGCAGGTAGGTTTTAAATATCTGTTTTATTCCTATTCCCATATTAGCTGAAATGGCAGTTTTAAAGCTTCTCTCCTTGTCGGGGAAAGGTTGGGAGAGGGGTTATTTTATAAGAAAATCGAGTGAGCCAAAACCACTGAGGCAAAGTATCGGAGCATGGCGGAGATATTTTGCCGTGCTTTAGACAGTGGATGTAGGCGAACGGATTGCTCCTTTAGGACGCAGAGTGTCAAAAAATTGACGATTTTTCAAACATCCTCTAATATCTTGCCAATAATAATTTTACTTCTGCTTCTAATTCCCAATCTTTCATTGCTTCCCATTCTGCTTGACGCACGGCTAAAAATGCTTGCGATAATTGCGGAGTTAATGCTGTTAATAGGATATCGTCTTGTTGGAGGTGAGCGATCGCTTGTCCTAAATTCTCTGGTAATGAACTAATACCGTTGTTAATTCTTTCATCTAAGGGTAAATATCCAGGGTCTTGCGAGACTGGCTGCATTGGCTCTAAATTATTTCTGATACCATCCAATCCTGCGGCTATAACTGCACCTAAAGCTAAATAAGGATTTGCAGTTGCATCGACTGTTTTTAACTCAAAATTCGTAGAACCATCACCTCTAGGACTACTTATCACCCGCACAGGTGCTTCTTTATTATCCAATCCCCAACAGCGAAAAGCACCACTCCAAAAATGGGGACGGATGCGACGGTATGAGTTAGGACTAGGGGTAGTAATTGCCATCAGGGCAGGTAAGTGATGAAGAATACCAGCTACAAATGATCTAGCTAAGGGAGATAAACCACATATCCCTTGAGAGTTGGGAGTAATATTTTTACCATCACGCCAGAGGCTAAGATGAATGTGACAACCATTACCAGCACTTTCCGCAAAGATTTTTGGTAAGAAAGATGCAGTTAGATAATGACGATCTGCGATCGCTTTCACGGTTTCTCTAAATACAACTTGCCAGTCCGCAGCTGCTAATGCTTCCGTATAACGCATAGAAATTTCCTGCTGGCCTGGTCCTGATTCGGGATAATACTGTTCTACGGGTATTTCCTGAAGAATCAAGGCATCTGCAATATCATTAATTACTTCTAAATTGGCATCCATCGAGGCAGTAGCAGCAAACACGGTGGCATCTGCACCGATGATTTCTTCCCCATTTTTTTGTAATAAATAAAACTCGTTTTCAAAGGCTGCCTTAATTTCTAAACCCTCCTTTTTCGCTTCCTCTATCATTCTTAGTAAAAAACCACGGGGACACAAAGCCCAGGGTTGCCCTTTATGTATCATGTTACTAAATACACGGGCATGACCGGGAGAATAAGGTAAAGGAGTCAAAGTTTGCCAATCTGGTACTAACTGCACATTTCCCACAGGGGTGAGTCCAGAACCAGCCATAACTGAATCATACATGACAGGGAGTGCCTGTAATCCTGGGGATATACCTACGCCATCTTCCCAGTAATGCAGTAGCATTTGACTATGTATTGCTTTGGCGCGAATAATGTTAGCATTATCACACCATAAAACACGGACAAACTTGACACCTGTTTCCTGAAGGGATTTTTTGACTTTTTTAAATACCTTATTTTCAGTCATTGTGATCACCGTTGCCTCAAGTGCATTGATTTTACAGCTAATCTCAATTGTGATAAAAACCAATTTAAAAGACTTAACTATATTGATAAAAATTTGTAAATAAAATTTGTCAAAAATTGCTCCTATTCAGATTCTCGACTTTTTCAAGGATCGGGCAATCTTGTGATATTCGAGTCATAGTTAGCAGCATGAAGTTTTTATGCAAACACAAACCCGGTACTATACCCCAGAAGAATATCGAGAACTAGAAGAGAAAGCAGAATATAAAAGTGAATACCGCGACGGAGAAATTATACCCATGACTGGAGGAACAACAAATCATAATAAAATTGCTCTTAATGTCGCAGCTGCTTTAAAATATGGCTTACGAAAGAAAAATTATGATGTTTATATTGGTGATGTGCGCTTGTGGATACCCCGTTATCGTCAATATACTTACCCTGATGTGATGGTAATTCCAGGAGAACCTATTTACACAGGTGCAAATACAACTACCGTGATGAATCCTTTATTAATTGCTGAAGTTTCATCTAAATCAACAAACAATTATGATCAAAGTGATAAATTTCTTTATTATCGGTCAATTCCTGAATTTAAAGAATATATTTTAATCAATCAATATCAATATCATGTCATGCAGTATGTAAAAACAGATGATGGTAAATGGATATTTACAGAATTAGAATCAGCATTGGATATTTTACAACTGCAAACAATAGATTTTGAGATTGCTTTGAGTGACTTATATGAACAGGTTACTTTTACCCAGAACATTGAGGAATGAATAAGTAAAACGACGTGAAAAAACCAAAGTATGTAACAAAATGTAAATCGCACTGAAAACCTCTTCACTCTTGCCTTTTGCCTCTTGCCTCTTGCGTTGTCATAACGACAATTTTTAACGCCGACCTACTTAATTAACCCATGCAAAATATTTGATTTAATGAGAGAATTCAAGGGTATCAAATCATCAAATCAGGTTACAATAGATAAAAATAGTAAAAATCAACTAAATATTGCAGTTTGTAGTGAATAAACCTCAAATCCCCAATTTACCCCTACCAGCATCGCTTCTAGGTTCTGAAGCTGGTTCTTTTACTGAGTATACAGTAACTCAAAGAATGCCAGATACTGCACGTCGTGTAATTAAAGAAAATAAATTCCCCAATGAGATAAATCAACGCTTGGAGGAATTAGCAGCAGCAATTCCCAGCGGATATTTACAACCTTTAACCAATGACACAGGTGCAGATTTCCACGACTGGGAGAAATATCTAGAACCCTATAAAAATCAGCGGTGGGTAGATGTACCTTGGTTTTTTGCAGAAACTTATTTTTATCGGCTGATTCTCAACATTACTAATTACTTTCAACCAGGAAAATGGCAAGGTATTGATCCATTTGCATTACAAAAAACTCAAGGTTTAGAAGCATCACTTGACTCGATTATTTCTCTATGTACTCAAGTACAACAATGGTTAGAAGAGTCCATCAAGGAAGGTAAGCCTAGCAAATCATCTCTGATTGCTTTATTATATTTTGCCTTATGGGGAAATCGAGTTGATTTAAGTTTATGGTCAGCTTTTGAAGATGACAGAAGTAGTTTTGATATTCAAACTCAATTAACTCACATTTTAGTCGATGACTCCTTTGCTGTAACTAAGTTATTAACTCAATCTCAAAACAACAGAATTGATTTTGTGATTGACAATGCAGGTTTTGAGTTAATTTGTGATTTATGTTTGGTAGATTTTCTCTTGGGTAGTGGTTTTGCTACTCAGGTTTATCTCCACCTCAAACCGCATCCAACTTTTGTATCTGATGCTATGATCAAGGATGTGTATGAAACCAAAGATTTTTTAACACAAAGTAGCCATACTCAAGTTCAATCTTTGGGGCAGAGATTAACAGAAAATTTAGCTTCCGGTCGATTAGTTTTAACTGAAGATTATTTTTGGACTTCACCTTTGCCCTTTTGGCAAATTCCCCAATTCCTGAAAGATGAGTTAGCAAAATCTAATTTAATAGTTGTTAAAGGTGATGCTAATTATCGGCGGTTGTTAGGAGATTTACACTGGGATTTTACCACAAAGTTTGCCGATATAGTTTCTTACCTACCTACACCAATAGTAGCTTTACGTACTTTAAAATCAGAAGTAGCCGCAGGTCTGAAAGCTGACGTTTTGGAGGAATTAGCAATAGCAGACCCCAAGTGGTTGACCAATGGAGAGTGGGGAGTAATTCAGTTGGTAAGTTAAGGTATTTAGTAGAGACGTTAGCTAAAGTTCCGCTATGAAATTGATTTCTGAACCATCAGTTCCTGTAAAAATCCAAAAAATGAACCAAAGGGTGCGATGGCAGCATCCTAGCATTTTGCAACGAGGAATTGACCAAACCTCGATGATTTTAGATGATGGTAAAGAAGACAGTCCAGATTTTTCATTTATGGTAATTGGTGATAGTGGGACTAGATCTCATTACGGTTCCCATCCCCAACGTCAAGTTGCCCAAATGATGTTAAATCATCGTGAAGATTGTCGGTTTATTTTGCATACTGGTGATGTCGTTTATGTGGTGGGTTCTCGTGAGTATTATCCGGCTAATTTTATTGAACCTTACCGCGAATTTTTGGTAGGTGGTGAAAACCCCCAAAATATTGCTTATGACCAGATGATTTTTCAGTTACCAATTTTGCCAGTTTTAGGCAATCATGATTATTATGATGTGCCTTGGTTGTATCGGTTAATTACTGGTTCAACTTTGCCTTTGCGGCGGATGTTGCGTTATAAAGATATTGAGATTGGTTGGCATGGTTCAAACCAAGGAGATGCTTATACAAGGGCTTTTATTGATTATTTAGCAGCTATTTCTCCACATGAATTAGAACAACATTTAGATACATATTACACAGGTAAAAATAATACGGGGCGATGTTTGCGTTACCAGCCGGGAAAATTTACCCGTTTACCTAATCGGTATTATACTTTTAATTATGGGGGAATTGACTTTTTTGCTCTCGATTCTAATACTTTTAATACACCAGAACCTTTACCGGAAAACCTAGCGGGAGATATCCGTCAGGAGTTGTTACAGCGTCGTGACAAGTTGGAACAAGAAGAGTTAGAAATATTGGCAGAATGTGATCAATTGAATTCTGAAAATCCCGTAGAATCTGAACAATTGGCTGACTTGGGTGCTAAGGTAGACCAACTCAATGAAGTCAAGCTGGATATTGAAAAGCAATTAGAAACTCATACAAATGCAGATGTTGATTTTGAACAACTGGAATGGTTGCGAAGTCGGTTAATTGCATCTTGGCATAATTCAGATGTGCGGGGAAGGGTAATATTTTTCCATCATCCTCCTTATGTGACAGAAGCAACTAAGTGGCATCAAGGACAAACTTTAGCTGTACGTCATCGTTTGCGGGGAGTATTTGAACAAGTGGCGGCAACTGTGGGTAATATAACTGAAGGTAGACCGCTGGTAGATCTGATTTTTAATGGTCACGCCCACTGTTTGGAATATCTGCGGACTGTGAATACAGGATATGCTGATTCTCACACTAATTATATTGTCTGTGGTGGCAGCGGTCGTCGTCCCCGTCGTCAAAGACAAGAAGGAACAGAATTAGTAGAGAGTTTTACTGATGCTACTGAAAATTATACTTATAAAGTTGCAGATTCGCTGCTTTATGTGGGACGTAGCGGTTATGGTTCACAAAGGAAAAAGCCTTATTCCTGTGTGCGGGTGGATGTAAAAGCTGGTTTCCCTGCTAAGTTTATTATTACACCACTAATTACAGAATTAATAGAGGGGAAATGGTGCGATCGCCAATTAGAACCTATTGTAATTTAATCCTCATTGTTTTTCTCAGTTGGGGAATATTACTAACTTTCTCCAACCTTCCCATAGCAGCATTATCAGTTTACGAACAGCGACAAAATCACAGCCCTGATGGTATCGGTAAATACTATATGGGGCGGGAAATTGCCCAAGTTATGGGATATACAGGTGCAGGTTGGTTAGAAAGACCTAGTAGGGAAACGGAAGAAAAACCCAGTCAAATAGTCAATCTTCTTAATTTAAAACCTGATGATGTAGTTGCAGATATTGGTGCTGGTACAGGTTATTTAAGCTTTTTAATAGCACCTTTATTACCACAAGGTCAGGTTTTAGCGGTTGATATTCAGCCGCAAATGTTGGAGATAATTGAGTATTTTAAACAAGAGAAAAAAATCAATAATGTTGAACCAATATTAGCCACTTTAACTAATCCTAACTTACCACCAGAAAGCATAGATTTAGCAATTATGGTTGATGCTTATCATGAGTTAGCATATCCGCAAGAAGTGATGACAGAAATTGTTAAAGCTTTAAAACCAGATGGGAGGGTGGTTTTAGTAGAATATCGGGGTGAAAATCCCTTTATTATGATTAAACGTTTGCATAAAATGACTCAAAAACAGGTGAAGAAGGAAATGCAAGCGGTGGGTTTAGTTTACCAAGAAACGAAAAACACATTACCACAACAGCATTTTATGGTATTTGCAAAAGGATGATTTTTTATTTCACGCAGAAACGCAGAGAAGAACGCAAGAGTTTGATATACTAAAAAAATTTCTCTCTTCTTTTTTTTACCTTCATGTACTTTGCGTTCTATCCCTTCGGGACGCTACGCGAACGCGGTTCGTTAAAAAAGATTAGTGAAACATAATCAATAATTTGTTGGGTTGCGCTGTCGCTTAACCCAACCTACTGTAATTTATAACATTTGCGGAATTAAACTAGCTTTTTTAGCTGCACTATCCCACACTATCCAATTGATATTATCATCCAAATCAACGGCATTAGTGGTGACTTTAAAATACAATTTTCCTTCTCCTTTAACTTCCACAGCAAAATCACCTTTTTGGGCATAAACTACGATAAATCCTCTATCCCGTAAGCAATACATAGCCCAATTTTTTAAAGTTTGCTTGTAGGGTTCGTGAGGAATTGGTGGGTTAGTAATTACGTCATTAATAACTTTTAAAACTTTTTCCATTGTCGCATTTAATGAGGATCACAACGAATTTCTATCATAAACCCATCGGGGTCATAAAAGTACACTCCTCTACCTGTAGGACGGGTAACGGGTCCGTGTGCAATTACTAAGTTATTTTCTCTAATCACGGATACAGCTTGATCAAATAATTCTGGGTCAATATCAAAGGCTAAATGATATGCTCTAGTAAAGGACTTACTGGGGTCAGGGTTCGGTGGTAATAATTCTGGTTCTCCAAATAAGTCTAATATTGTTCCATCTGGGGTGATAAAATTAGCAACTTTACCAGATGCAACTAGTTCTTTTAATGTTTCTGGTACTTCTTCTCCTGTGAGTTCGTGTAAACCTAAAATATGACCATAAAAATGGCGTGATGCTTGCATATCGCCAACGTTTAAAGCGATATGATGGATTTTGCGTAGGTAGCCAGTGGGAATGGTTTTTTGAGAAATCATATTTTTTTATAACGAACCACAGAGACGCAGAGTACGCAGAGAGAAGGAAATTAAGAAAATATCTATGGATTGGAAATTATCTGTAGGTCATATTTTTATCTACACTCTTCTTCCTGGTTCTTTTAATAATATGTCCATCCATTCTCGATCTTCTGCTAACAAATCTGGTACAGGAGGAATATGATAATCTAAAGTTAAATCAAATCTAGCTCTTTCATAAATACCTAACAATAAATGCTGTAAATTTAACTCTATTTCTTCTTCTCCTTGTTGTAGAGGTATGGTAAAATTAGGTATGGTTTGTTTGACAGAAAATGCAAATAATTGAGCCGATGGTAAAAGATATGATCTTACAATTAAAATCCGATAATCTGTATCAGTCACTCTGGTGACAATGGGCATTTTTTCCCCAGTTCTAATCAAGTCAATTTCTACTAAATTAGTATCACTTTGCAATATTTTCTCCCGTTTATCTAAATAGGACTTTCTACCTTCTTTAGTTTTTTTATTAGTATGAGAAAGTATTTCAATTATAGTTACTACTCTACCTGTAGAAACTTCTCTAATTTCTAAATATCCTTCATTTATTTCTAAAGGAAATGGTAATGTAACCGTAATTGCTTTATTTTCTGTTTCTGTAAGTAAAGTTGCTATTGCATTTTGATTAATATTTGATTTTTGCTCTTGTTTAACTGATAAAATTGCTACATCAGGAATACCAATTAATAAAGAATCTTCAGTATCCAGTCTATAGGTGCGTTTTTCTATAGCTACTCGATATTTTTCGCTAAGATGAGATTCTATATTATCAGCTATAGCTGTAATTAATCTATGATGTACTTCTGACCATAAATCAGGATTTTCTAAGTAGGGATTCATGCCTGGAAATGGTGAACTCATAAATTTATCACTACAATATTCTAGGAGTTACTCTTTTAGGATAGCATTTATGCAAGTTTCGCTCTGGATGCTGGTAAGTATTCAACTCAAAATATAAATCTACTCAAAATATAAATCTCAGTATTTTTGCGCTAAAATACCGCTAGGTGGTGAGATTTTGGACTATGACCTCAGATTTTGCTTTCTTAAAACGCCTATATAACGTTTTTGACCCATTCCGTCCATTACCTGCTGGTGATCCTGCTTATGTTGACTGTCAGGAAGTGCGGGGAGATGGTGACATATTGAAAGCGGTAGGGAGAGGAATTTTATATTCTGAAAGAAAAACCTGTCAACTTTATGCAGGCCATCGTGGTGCGGGAAAATCTACAGAATTACTACGTCTGCAAAAAGATTTAGATGAAAAAGGCTTTTTTGTTGTTTATTTTGCCGCAGAAGAAGAAGATATTGATCCAGAGGATGTTCAATATACAGATATTCTCTTAGCTTGCACACGCAATATATTAGCAGCATTTAAAGATAAAACTGATTCACCAGCTATATTGAACTGGTTGAAAGAACGATGTGAAGACTTGAAAGATTTACTACAAACGAAAATCTCTCTAGACGAATTATCAATTGAGGCACAGGTTTCACAATTTGCCAAAATAACTACCAAGATACGCAGCGAACCAAGTGAACGTCAGAAAATTCGTGATTTAATTAATCCCCATACTACTACTTTAACTAAGGCATTGAATGAATTTATTCAAGATGCTAAAAAAAATCTACCTCCAGGATATGACCAACTAGTCTTAATTGCTGATAATTTAGATAGGATTGTACCTATTACCAAAGCAGATGGACGTAGCAACCACGACCAAATTTTCATCGACCGCAATGAACAACTGAAAGATTTAGATTGTCATTTAGTTTATACAGTACCAATTTCTCTAATTTATTCTGATAGATCATCATCATTAGTAGATATATATGGTACTCCCCAGGTATTACCAATGATTATGGTACAAACTTCTGAAAATGAACCTTACCAAAAAGGGATTAATAAAGTTATTGAACTCCTGCAAAAACGATTAAATACGGTAGATTCTAGTTTATCTATTGTGGATTTATTTGAAAACAGGTCATCTTTAGAAATGTTATGTTTAATGAGTGGCGGTCATGCCCGGAATTTATTATTATTAATGAAGGAAGCACTCAAATACACAAACACTTTACCTATTTCTAACAAAGCTTTACAGCGTTCATTTAGCGAATTGCGAAATACCTATAAAAATACCATTTATGCTAATGAATGGGAAGCACTGGCAAAGGTGCATCATGATAAGGAGATAGTTAATGATCAACTATATCGGGGTTTATTATTTAATCGTTGTATTTTAGAATATCGTTATCAAGAACCAGATGGAGGAAGTAAAGTTTGGTATGATATTCATCCTCTGATTAAAGGGATAAAAGAATTTCAGGATACTTATAACCAGCTTTATCCAACTGCTTAACTTCTCCCTAACCCTATTCTAAGAGGCTGTGGTGTACACACAAGTCCGCAAGGAAATTCATTTCCTTGCTAATAGCATAAGTCATCTAAAGATGACTAAGAAAAAATTTGGTTAGTAAACTTTAGTTTACTTCGTTTATTAGCCCTGAAATTCATTTCTGGGCGGGTGTGGTAGCCAATATACCACTTCTGTGTACACCTTAGCCTAAAAGGAGAGGGAACAGGAAAAACAATAAACACAACTTAAAACCTTTGTTTTTGAAATGGTTATTTCAAAGCCTCTCTCCTTGTAGTAGAGAGGTTTGGAGAGAGGTTTTTACTTAACGTTTATTATTATCATCTATTTAAAACAATGCCTCTAAAACTAAGTGAATGGGATGATGATTTACCCATAGAACAAGATGAAGAATATCAAGCCTTTCTGCGTACACTGCGGTTTACAGAAGGTTTTGGTTTGTTGTTTGTGCGCTGTTCTCCTGCTAGTGGTGAACAATTAATTAGTAAAGTTAAAGAAGATATTAGCGATAAAAATATAGAAATTCTCAAATTAGATCAAGATGTTACTAATTTATATGAAAAAGTTGATAAATTACCCAACCAAAACAATATCAATATTTTATTCATTACAGGTTTAGAATCTTCATTATATAAATATGAAGAAGCCAAAACTTTAGCAGGTTGGAGTAGTCGAGAAACCCATCATTATAGTTGGGAAGGTGTACCACCAATTTTAATTAACATCAACCAGCAACGAGAAAGATTTAGAGATAAATTTAAAATTTGTTGTGTATTCTTATTACCGCAGTTTGCCATTAAATATTTTATTCATCGCGCCCCTGATTTTTTTGACTGGCGTTCTGGTTTATTTAATTTTCCTCTAGATTCAACATCTTTAGAACAAGAAACAAATCGGATTATTCAGGAAGGAACTTATGAAAAATATGTCAATTTAACTCCAGAAAAAACCAATCAGAAAATTCTAGAAATCATCGAAATTATTGAACATGATCAAATAGATCATGAACAAAAAGCTACATTGTTTTTTGAATTAGGTTATTTACAACGTATTAAACAAGATGATCAAGCTGCAATTTCTTCTTTCGACAAAGCACTGGAAATTAAACCTGATAAACATGAAGCTTGGAACAACCGGGGCATTTCCCTCAATAATTTAGGTAGGTATGAAGAGGCGATCGCATCCTACGACAAAGCACTGGAATTTAAACCTGATTATCACCAAGCTTGGAACAACCGGGGCATTTTCCTCAAAAATTTAGGTAGGTATGAAGAGGCGATCGCATCCTACGACAAAGCACTGGAATTTAAACCTGATTATCACCAAGCTTGGAACAACCGGGGCATTTCCCTCAAAAATTTAGGTAGGTATGAAGAGGCGATCGCATCCTACGACAAAGCACTGGAATTTAAACCTGATTATCACGAAGCTTGGAACAACCGGGGCATTTCCCTAGATGATTTAGGTAGGTATGAAGAGGCGATCGCATCCTACGACAAAGCACTGGAATTTAAACCTGATTTACATGAAGCTTGGTACAACCGGGGCATTTCCCTCTTTAATTTAGGTAGGAATGAAGAGGCGATCGCATCCTACGACAAAGCACTGGAATTTAAACCTGATTATCACCAAGCTTGGTACAACCGGGGCATTTCCCTCTTTAATTTAGGTAGGAATGAAGAGGCGATCGCATCCTACGACAAAGCACTGGAATTTAAACCTGATGATCACCAAGCTTGGTACAACCGGGGCAATTCCCTCTTTAATTTAGGTAGGTATGAAGAGGCGATCGCATCCTACGACAAAGCACTGGAATTTAAACCTGATGATCACGAAGCTTGGTACAACCGGGGCATTTCCCTCAAAAATTTAGGTAGGAATGAAGAGGCGATCGCATCCTACGACAAAGCACTGGAATTTAAACCTGATGATCACCAAGCTTGGTACAACCGGGGCATTTCCCTCAATAATTTAGGTAGGTATGAAGAGGCGATCGCATCCTACGACAAAGCACTGGAATTTAAACCTGATAAACATGAAGCTTGGTATGGTAAAGCTCGTGTTTATACCCTACAAGGTAATATTGAACAAGCAATTGAAAATCTGCAAACAGCAATTAATTTACAGCCTGATACAGTTAGAGAATGGGCAAAAACTAACTCAGATTTTGATGCTATTCGAGAAGATGCACGTTTTCAATCTTTGATTCAATAAATTAGGTATAATAGACATATAGGACTCCTATTTGATTTTTGAACAAAACTCCGTACATCCAACTCCTCTAAAACCCTATTCCCTATTCCCTATTCCCTATTCCCTATTCCCTGCCTACACAAACCAATTCAGAAACCAAACCGGATTCCTATATACTGAATGTTCTTAATGTTGAGGTAATAATTATGCAACAAATTACTATGAATGAAGCTTCTCAGCATTTGGTTGACTTGATTGAAGCAGCACTTAATGGTGAAGAAATTATCATCACTAAAGATAATCAACCTGCTGTAAAATTAACTCCTGTATTACCAGTTAAAATTCGTCCTAAATTTGGTAGTGCTAAAGGAATGGTAACAATGGCTGATGATTTTGATGAACCTCTCGAAGATTTCAAGGAGTATATGTAATGAAGCAATTACTTGATACTCATACTTTGCTTTGGTTTACGATGGGTGATCCAAGAATCAGCAGCAATTTGAGATTACAAATTGAAAATAATGATAATCTTTTGAGTATTGCCAGTGTTTGGGAAATTGCAATCAAACATAGTATTGGTAAACTCACATTAGCACTAGGTTTTGATGATTTTGTTGAACAACAAATAATTGGTAACGGTATTATATTAAAGGAAATTGATCAACAACATATTTCAGTTGTTTCCCAATTACCTTTACATCACCGTGACCCTTTTGATAGAATGTTGATCGCACAAGCAATAGTGGAAAATATACCTATCATAAGTGCTGACAGCAAATTTGATGCTTATCCTATACAGCGTTTATGGTGATGTTTTCAGATCCCCGACTTCTAAAATCAATTGATAATTTATTTACCAGATTAAAACGAAGTCAGGGATATAATTAATTAACGTCGATACTCATCCCCACAGTCACCAATTAACTGATACAAATCCCGCGACTGCTGCGAAACCGCATCTATCTTTTCCACATCTTCCGCATCCAAACTAAACCCAAATACCCGCGCATTATCTGACAAATGTTCTGCAATTCCTAACCTTGCACCGACAATTACACCCCCTACCGCTGGCTGATTTAAAATGTAATTTACAGCTACATTAGCAGTACTCACTTGATGTTTATCTGCAATTTGCTTCAGGGTAGAAAGTAACTCTTGAAATAATCTCCAACCACCCCAAGCATCAATCATATTTTTGTATTTCTTCAAGCTGGTGGTATTCAAATCAAAACCCCTGGGTTCAGCTTGACCTAAATATTTTTCTGATAACAAACCACCGCACAAACTACCATAGGTAAACAATTTAATATCATGTTCTTGACAGAATTTAGCCATGTTTACTTGTGGTCTTCTGTCAACCAAAGAATACTGCACCTGGTTAGAAACAATCTTAATTCCTGCTTCCGTGATAATTTGCAAATGTTCTGTATCAAAATTAGTTAAAGCTAAATGCTTAATTTTGCCTTCTGTTTGCAATTCTGCCATATATTTGAGAGCATCTAAATAATTAGAGTCACGATATTCCCACCAATGAAACTGCATTAAATCCAATGATTTAACATTCATTCTTTTTAGTGAAAAATTAATATTTTCCTCAACAATTTGTTTCGTCATCTTTCCCGCACGGGGAACCCATTTTGTAAAAGCTTGAATTCTATTAACCGCTTCTTCTCCACGAGTCGCTATTAATTGACGACGAAATTCACCAATAAAATCCTCTGCTGGTCCATAATGATCTGCTAAGTCCCAAGTGGTAAAACCAGCATCCACATATTCAAACATGGACTCAATCGCAGTTTTATGATTAATGCGTCCATGTCCACCGGAAACCTGCCACATTCCATTTAAAATTCGGCAAATCTTGAAATCAGGGGTAAATTGTAAATAACTTGATTGAGGTAACATGATATTTTTGATGTTATTGTTTGTCTGATTATTTCCAGTTGTTTTCTGCTTGTTCCAAAACATAAGCCGCGACATTTTGAATTTCTTCCGTTGTCAACTTTTCTTTATAGGCTGACATATTACTTTTACCATTAGTAACAATGTTTGTAATCGCCTCTAAAGAATCCATGCCGTATTTTTTTAAAGAATTCTTTTTTAAATTCTTTCCTCTTCTAATAATGTTACCACCATTGATATGACATCCTGCACAATGGACGCTAAAAATTTCTGCACCATTTTGGGTATCTAAAGCGTTAGCGGGTGAAGTAAAATTGATTATCCACAAACAGAAAGTCAACAAAATAAAAGTTATGAGTTTTTCCATAATTGTTGAAAAATCGCGTTGAAAATCTTGCTTTTAAAGGCAAAAAGTTTTTGAGTCAGAGTATAAATCCCCGTTAAAAAAATAACCTCCTGCCCCCTGCCTCCTGCCTTCATTATAAAGCTTCAAAATCAGATACAAAGCCTGGAAATGAAGCAGATTTTTCTTGAAACTCCTCGGCATCACTGACATCTTCAATTTTATATGCCATGATGCGTGTTCCATCGGGCAATTTTTTAGAAGATATCAATTCACCTTGATAATTTGCCGCCATCGTCTTAAATTCAGCACTATAGCGTTTCCATGCTTCCCCATCACAAGTGATATTTACGCGCCACATAGTTAATTTCTAATTATTACCAACAATATTGATCATCTCACAAATAGTAACTGAGGACAAATCCTCTTTTTGATTCTCTGTTTTCTATCTAAAGGAGGTGTGTAGACAAAAAAGACTACATCATGATGTAGATGGATGATTATGTGCAGTTTATATCCAAATTAGCTAAATTCTAAGGTGTAAAAATGACTAACAACATCAAAGAAAAAATCCAAGCAGATTTACAAGAAGCTAAAGCTACGGGACAATTAAGAACGGAGAATATTCGAGAAATTGTTAAATCCGCAGTTTCTCAGGTGGCTGGTGAATTTAAAGAAGGTTCTAGTGAATTACGCACCTTAGTAAAAGATGCTGTTTCCACAGTAATTGAAAATCTCCAAGACAAAGGTAGCGAAATTAAAGAAGAAGTAACAGCTTCGATTGAAGGTGCTTTAGAAGCAGTGAATAGTAAAAGACATGAAACTATTATCCAAACCCAAACAGAATTGAAACAAATTCAGGCGAAATTAGATAATGAAGAAGAACAACTACAGCAAGAAGTTGAGGGAATGTTAGCAGCAATTGAACACACAAATCAAGATAAATCCGCAAATATCAAGAGTGCGATCGCCTCAGCCATTAATGCGATCCAAGATAGTGAAGAATTTGCTTTATTAAAGAAACGCTACGCCCAACTACAAGCACAGTTAGCCATTATCCGCGCCAATTTAGCTGCACGTTATGGCGGACGTTCTGTAGAAATTCAAGAATATTTAGACGATGCCAAAACCTGGTATAATCAAGCCCGTCCCCAAGCGGAAACTGTGGCTACACAAGTAGGAGAAAAACACTCGCAGTTAGACAATAAACTGGGTGAAGCAGGTGTAGCGATAGCGAAAAAAGAACGACAATTAAAGCAAAGTTTGCGAGAATTGCTATTAGCAGCGGCTGATTTATTTAAAGATAAAGACTCTCATAGGCAAGAGACTCATGTGAAATAAAATGTGGGCGATGTTTGGAAAGTCATCAAGTTTAAGCAAAAACTTCTATCCTGGCGGGACTTCCAAATAAATGCAAAATATTTGTGGTGCGGGCATCTTGCCCGCTAATAATTAACAGAATTTGGATATAAAGAATTAACATAGCGTATCTTTACTTGTGAACATCGGTCAGTGCTATCACAACTTTTAGCATTCCAACCTTCTAAATTATGTGCTTGCTCAATTAAAAAAGTGTTGGGAATGTAGGATGTAATTGGCATATTTGTTCCAGCATAGACCGGATTTTGTGCAGATAAAATTAATCCATTGCCACTAGGCTGTACAATAATTCTTTGTTGGATGATATCACTTTTACCATTGGCATAGCGCACATTAACTGTCATTGTGCCAGAATTACTTGTTAATATCAGCAACCCATCAAAAGCATTTCCATTCATGCGCCACTGGAGTTTCCAAATCCCATTGGGAGGAGATATTATAGGGGACGGATAGGCAGGAAAATTTGATGCTGGCCAAGATTGAGCAATGGCTATTGGCACAATCTCTGGCATACTGAGCAATGCGATGAAAGTAGATGTAGAGATTGTTGTACCAAATTGCAGTAATTTGGTACAAATTTGTTGAAAGCGACTAGTTTTCATGACTAGAAAATTCCAAATTAACAACCTTCTGACTTTGGCTTAATTACTAGATAGGTTCATTGATGCGATCTGGAGTAATTTCACCGTCCGGTTGTCCGTAGTTTGGTTGACTGGGAGGAAGAGTAGGAGGAGATGACAACAGGCGTTGAATGGCGTACATTGCTTTTTGGTAATTAACAGTATCCCTGGCTTGTTGGAATAATTCAGCAGCTCTTTGTAAATCTGCAAATGCACCTTGACGATCGCCCGCATCACGTCGGAATAAACCACGTTGGTAAATGGCTATGGCATTATTTGGTTCGTAACTCAGCACCGTGTTTAGATCCTGAATCGCTGCGGGTATTTGTCCCAGGCGGCGTATGATCAAAGAGCGATTAATGTAGGCATTGCTAAATCGCGGGTTGAGAGCGATAGCTTGCGTGAAATCAGCAATAATTCCTTGGCGGTCGTTAAAAAAGGCACGAGCCAAAGCCCGGTTATAGTAAGATTCTGGGAGATGAGGTGCAAGTCGAACAACTTGGTCAAAATCGGCAAATGCGCCCCGTCCGTCTTTCATACTGCGGAAAACAGACCCCCGGCTATAGTAAGCAAAAATATCGTCAGGAGAGAAACGTAGAGCAACGGTAAAGTCTGCAATTGCACCTTGCTTATCGCCTAGATAATATCGCACTACCCCTCTGTTATAGTAAGCATTGGCATGATAGGGATTAAAGCGAATCGCTTCGTTATAGTCAGCCAGCGCCCCTTGCTTATCACCCATATCGTACCGAGTATTACCACGATTGTAATAAGCCATACTATTTTTGGGATCAAGAGCGATCGCTTGACTGAAATCATTAATGGCTGCGGTACGATTGTTATTTGTCTGAGACAGTCCCCGTGCTAAGAAATCATTAGAATCTTGAGGGCTTCTCATCCGTGCCGTGGGATTATCTGTACTGGCAGAACTGTCTACCTTCAACTCAGAAATGCCAATTTGCTGAGATAAAATAATCGCCCTTTCAATGGGAATTGCGGCACTAATTCCTAATTTAATATCCGTTTTTAATTCTTTTCCTGATTGGAGTTGTTTAACATCTGTTTCTGTGTCAGCTTTACCATGAACCCCAATGACTTTAGCGTCCACATCCAACACTGGCCCCCCGCTCATACCGCCTATTGTTTGAGCCACGTATTGTAACGAGTAGCCACCATCGCTTAAACTCGCATCCCTGGATTTCCAAATTGTTCCTGATTGGAAATCATAAACACGATTTTCAGCAATTCTGTTTAAATCATTGTTAACAGGATAACCAGAAATAAAAGCCTTACTTCCTAGTTGTGCCTGATTAGGACTTCTTAATTCTGCAACTGGATAGTTTTTGTCGCTGGTAAAAGTAAATAAAGCTAAATCGTTACTCCCGTTAGTGTTAGTTCCTAAACTTTTTACACTTCCAGGATTAATGGGATAAGAGATGCCATCACTAGTACGAACTCTAGCTGGCTTGGGGCTGCCCAATGGATTAACAACATGATTGCAAGTTAGGACAATATAAGTGTTTCCCTCGCGCTTGATAATAAACCCAGAACCGTCATCTGCTGAACCGGGGCCAAATCCAGCAGGTCTGTTTACTTGCACGGTAATGGTCTTAGCATACTGGGCAATTTCCTGAGAAGATTTGGCAGCAAAAGCCGCCGATGGAAAAAATACTATTGCCGCCAAACAAGCAGATCCACTAATTACACTATCAGGAAAGTTAGAGTTAAGAAATTGTAGGTTCATTGCTCAATAAAACCTCAGCAATAGTTTGTTAATTTGCGTAGCCATTGCAGAAGCAGAGAATTTTTGTAACCCAACATATAGAGACCTATAAGATTAAGTCTCTACACAGATTTGCTAAACCTAGATAGGGCCACCACCCGAATTGCCAGCAGGAGCCGGAGGTGTATAATATCCAGGATTGGGGTAAGTATCGCCACCAGGAACAGGGTCAGTAGGCATTCCGCCAGAATCATTCATAAGTTGATTAATAGCTTCTTCAATGCTGACAGCAGTGGGAATAATTTCTTCCCCACCAGCTACACCACCCGTAAAACCACCGCTTTCAGTTACATTTGAACCTCCACCGTAAAGACCAAATCTAATAATTTGGGCTAAGACTTTACCAGGGTTGCGAGCATTTTCTCGTCTGAGTAATGTCATGATCACGTTGTCGGAGTCGCAACGTTGAACATCATTCACAAAACAAATTACGTTGTAACCATTGACCTTGCCAGTTGTCAGCAGCAATTTACTCAATCTGCCACCATTTTCTTCTACTGCTTTTGTCATCCGCCAAGAAACCATCCGACAGCGTTCTTCGGGTGACAGATCATTACTTGCTGTTTCCCAAATTATTAGCGGAGATTGTATCGGCCGACCGTTATATTTAACAAATGTCGCTGGTGAGCGTCCTACCCAACCACAGAAAAAGCTGGTGGAAGATAATGGTTGTTGATAGGGTGGTTGTTGGTAGGGTGGTTGTTGGTAGGGTGGTTGTTGATAAGGTGGTTGTTGGTAGGGTGGTTGTTGATAGGGTGGTTGTTGATAGGGCGGTTGTTGATAGGGCGGTTGTTGATAAGGTGGTTGTTGGTAGGGTTCTGGATACTCTGCCATTGCAGGAGACACCATCACACCAGAAAGTGCGATCGCACTCATCACAAATTGAGCCGGAAACTGGAATTTCATTAATAAACACCTGTGGTAAATCCCAAGGTTATTTTATTTTTATAGTTAGTGACGAAGTGATTAGAATAAACAGGAGAATTTATGATAAAAGTAACGATGTATACAGATTAATAAAACCTAGACAAAGACAGCTTCATCTATTTTAGAATTGCTTTTGTAATTCCTTCATATATGGTTTATGGATGCTCACTTTAATCTGGATTTTATTGCAACAAAAAATAGAAATTTAGTATTTTCTTCACATCACCTGGCTTTGGTCTGTCCAATATTTCAGGTGGAATAGGGAGTGGATTCCCACGCAACCTAAGTATTTTCAAATTGGTGAGTTGTCCTATTTCCGCTGGCAGACTGCTGAGTTGATTGAATCTGAGGTCAAGTTTTGTTACACCATCTCTTGCTGCTTTCTCGATTACCTGTAGTAGTTCTGCCTCTGTCATAAGCAATTACTTAACTTTGATGACTAGAGTTTACCAAACAGATGTGGCAGTTTAAGAATCGCTATCAGGTAAAAATTTACGCAACAGCGCCCAAATTGTTATAGTCTATTTCTTAATTTAAAAATCTCTTCATTGAACTGAATTTAATATGCAAATAGACTTTCACCACGGTGTTACCTACGTTGTCGCGCGACTTGCGGGTTTTGAACATGAAGATGCTAGTATCGTCGCTTACTGCGCCCAGTATGTAGATGATGCTATCAATGGCGGTTTAATCCGATTTGATAATGGGGCGATGTTTACCCGCATCAGTTCGGCGCATAAGATGTTAGATTATCGCAACTTTCAGGATTTAGCAAACTATCATGTTTGGATTCCTTTTCATTTTTTACCAGGAAATGGAGGTAAAAAAGCAGGTGAAGATCCGGAAGGGAAGTTTATTGAGAAGTTAATTTGTCGTCCTAATAGTGATGTCGCACAACAGATGGTGCGGGAATGTATTCAACGCCGTGAAAGTGCTTATGGTTTACATCGTCTGGGTATTACAATGCACGTTTATGTTGATACCTGGGCGCATCAAGGTTTTGCAGGTGTTAACCATCGAGTCAATGAAGCGAAAAAATTACTGGATGAAAATGATCAACCTGATAGTAATTTGATGGATAGATTGAAGAATTATTTTGTTAGTGAAGCTTTACCTTTAGGACATGGTGCAGTTTTAAGTCATCCTGATAAACCGTTTTTACGTTGGGGTTATATTAACGGTAGAGGTGAAAAAATTAGCCGCAATAATCCTGAAGATTTTTTAGAAGCTGCTGATAATATGTGTAAGGCTATGCAGCGTTATTTAAAAGGTGATCCAGATGCTATTGTACCAGGATTACCAGAATCAGATAAAAGTTTAATTGCTTTCATGTTGACAAATATTCAGGATCTTAAAGGTCATGTCCGTCATCAAAAATGGTTGGATGCTATTTCCCAAGGTAAATTTAGTTTTGGTACAGCTAATGTCTCCTATATTCCTAAAGGTAAAGATTCTTGGAAATACGAAGCTTTGGGAACTGAAGGATTAGTTGATAAAAATAATGAAATTTTCTCCTACAATCCCAATTTTTTAGTCAGCAATTGGAAATTATTTCACGATGCTTTACAAGCACATCAATTTTATGTAATTCATGATTTGCTACCCCAATATGGAATTTGTGTAGCCTGAATTCTAATTGATAATTGACAATTGATAATTGACAATTGTTTCATTCAAGGTTTAAAACTTCCCCTTTGCAGGGGGAAAAATTCTGCTTTTTCAAGCCTCTCCCTTCTAGGGAGAGATAATTGAAAGATTCTCTCTAGCTTAGAAAGAGTATATAAATTACTCAAAGTCCCCCTTTTGAAGGGATTTAGGGGGATCTAAACTAACCCTGTAACAGTCCTTTAAAGAAATAAATCATGTTCATAAATATCATTTCCACCCACAGCAAAACATGATCCAACCATGCCAAAATTTCCTCTAAAGGATGCTTTTCATAACCTAAAAATGTAGCGGTGGTTTCTATCCAATCTGGTGGGAATTGAGGTTGAAATTTCTGGTTTTCTCTCTCCTGTTCAACAGAGGATTGAGAATTATCTTTAGTTGATTGTTTACTGTTAAATATATCCTCATGTTTTGTGTCAGTAAATGAATTAGCACTTACAACTTCATTTGTATCTTCATTTCCACCAAATAAATCACCCCAGGTTAACCAAGAATCTGCACCAGAATCTGCTATTAAATCTGATTCCTGCAATTGATTATTTTGAATAATCTTATTTTCTATAGGTTTACCTGGCAGTTTTTGAGAAGTTGTATTTCCTTGAATTTTAGAAATTTTCCTCCCACCAAAGAAGTAATTAATTGCAGCTTCAATTAATGCGGAAATATTTAAGGGTTGTTTTTCCAAATCATCAGCATTAACTGTTATTTCTCCTCTCGTTTCTACCTGTTCTTTCCCGTAAATAAATATATCTAATTGAGTTTGAGCAAGTTGAATAATTTCCTGACTCCGCTGCTGTACAGGTACTAAAGCTTTAGCTTCTAATTTAGCTACTGCTGTATCCAGCCATGCCAAAAGTTTACCAGGATAAGATGGTATATTTAATTTTTCTATTTTTTCAGATGAATCTGTAATATTAGCAGTATCTTTACCAGTTAATTTAGTTAGAATATGGTCAATTTTTGGTAATAATTCCTGTTCTGTTTTGACTGCAATTAACTTCAAAGAATGGCGATATTCAGCAATTTCACTATTAATTTTATCTGTTAATTTTGCTTGTTGTTTAATGGTCAAAACATCCAGAACTCTGTTGTTATCGGCAACAAGTACCAATTGACGATTTTCTAATTTAGCCGCTATTCCCTGCACCGTTGGTATATGGTGTTGAAGGGTATTTTCTGGCGGTAGGGATGGACTAGGTTGAGATTTTTTTAACCAACTTCCTAAATTCTGTGTTACCTTTTGCAAGCGATCGCCTAAAAAATTCCCAGACTTGACATTTTGTAAAGTTTGTGTATTGGAATTTGCCGCAGATGGTAGACTTTTAACTAACTCCAATACCTTCTGAATAGGCGCATCAGCAGGTGGGGGCGTTTCTGCTTGTAACTGTGGATGGGTTGGTTTAGCTTTAGCTTGCAACCTTTTTCCCGCAAATTCATCTGGTTGAAAGATTTGGTAAAGTGGGTAAAGCAAAGCTTCGACACTCCATTTGGTAGCAACTTGCAAGTGTCGAACTGTGTTTTCCAACTTTTGACTCAACCGCCGAGAATGCTGATTGAAAAAGTTAAATATTTTACTTTGATAGCGACCAGATGAACCAGAAGACATGATAGAAGTTGGTTAGTGTGAAGGTGATGGAATTTTGGAGACTCCCACAAAGGGACTTCCAAATAAAAAAATATCCAGTCGTTGAGTAAGCAGGGGAGGCAGGGGAAGCAGGGGAAGCAGGGGGAGAATAATCTGAATAGTCGTCACTAGATGCAGAAATTGGATAATTTAATTTCTGGAGTTCCCAAAACTGTTAGTTATCGTCAGTCAGTGAAATTATCATAGCTGAAAATCAGATCCAGTAAGTTTAATTTAGACAATCTCTCTACTCAAACGAATTTTTACATTAATTGTTAATTTTTATAGCTTATGACTTCTTCTCCATCAGATACCAAATCTATATCAGCAACAATAGAAAAGTTACGCTCTTGCTGTCAAATTAATGTCCAATCTTCTTGGTTTTATCAACAAGTTGACTGGGGAATTACTGATGTAGTAAAATCAGATTTATCTGACTGGCAACCTGTCAAGCTGAATGAGAAAGAACATATTGCTTGGACAGGGGGAAAGCAGGTGCTATGGTTGCAGCAAAAGTTGGTTGTTCCCCAAAATTTACAGGGTTATCCTTTAGCTGGTTTATCTTTGCGGTTGGCTTTGGTTTGGTGGGCTGATGCTGCGGAAGTTTATGTTAATGGTCAGTTGGTATTGATCGGTGATTTATTTGATTCTTCCCCACGGGTGCTGTTGTGTCAAGGGGTAACTCCTGGAGATGAGTTTGTTGTCGCTTTGCGGTTGGTAAGTCCGGGACATTGTGATGGGGCGTTAATGCGATCGCTTGTCATTTTTGAGTCTGGGGATGATAATATAGATGCGGGTTTTGTGGCTGATGAGTTGACGGTTGTACAACTGTTTTTGCAGAGGTTTGCACCGGAAGGTTTGGCTGGTTTGGTTGCGGGGATTGAAGAGGTAATGAACCGCGAAGACGCGAAGGACGCGAAGGAAGAGAGGAAGGAAGATTGGAAAAGTTTACTGTTAAATATACGAGAAATTTATCTGCGTTCATCTGCGTTCATCTGCGTTCAAAAATATAAAATCTATTTGTTAGGTCATGCACATTTAGATTTAGCATGGTTATGGCCTGTTGCGGAAACTTGGAATGCAGCACAAAATACTTTTGAGTCGGTTTTAAGGTTACAACAAGATTTTCCTGAGTTGATTTTCTGTCATACTACACCTGCTTTGTATGCTTGGGTGGAAGAAAATCGTCCTGATTTATTTGCAGAAATTCAAACCCAGGTAAAATCGGGAAGGTGGGAAGTTTTGGGTGGTTTTTGGGTAGAACCAGATTTGAATTTAATTTCTGGTGAGTCTATTGTTCGTCAGTTATTATATGGACAACGTTATTTTTTAGCTAAGTTTGGAAAAATATCTCCGATAGTTTGGGTTCCCGATACGTTTGGTTTTTGTGCAACTTTACCCCAGTTTTTGGTGAATGCGGGAATTGAGTTTTTTGTCACCCAAAAATTACGCTGGAATGATACTACTAAATTTGATTATGGTTTATTTTGGTGGCGATCGCTCGATGGTAGTCAAATATTAAGTTATATGTCTGCACTCATCGGTCAAGGCATGGATTCGATCAAAATGGCAGAATATGTCTGTGAGTGGAAAACTCAAACCAATTTACAAGATGCCCTTTGGCTGCCTGGTATCGGTGATCATGGTGGTGGTCCAACTCGTGATATGCTGGAAATAGGACGACGTTGGCAACATTCTCCTGTTTTCCCGAAGTTAGAATTTACAACAGCGGAAAATTATCTACAGCAAATAAAATCTCAAGCTGAAAATATTCCCCAAAATCTGCCAAAATGGGAAGATGAGTTATATTTAGAATTTCATCGCGGTTGTTACACTACCCACGCAGACCAAAAACGTTGGAATCGTCAATCTGAAAATTTATTATATCAAGCAGAGTTATTTGCAACTATCGCTAATATTACCTGTGGTGTTAATTATCCCCAAGGGGAAATAGAAACCGCATGGAAGCAAGTTCTGTTTAACCAGTTTCACGATATTCTTCCTGGTTCTTCCATTACCCAAGTTTACGAAGATGCGTTACCAGAATGGGAACAAGTGGAACAAGTGGGAACTAAAATATTAGATGAATCATTAACAGCGATCGCATCAAACATCAATTTACCACAACCACCCCAACCCCATAACATACCCATCATAATTTTTAACTCTCTCAACTGGGAACGTTCCCAAGTTGTCAGCGTTAAACTACCCGAAAATAACCAAACATGGGAAATTTACGACATTGACGGAAATAAACTTTCATCCCAACAAAACGAACATTCTTTATTATTTCTCGCTACAGTTCCATCAGTAGGATATAACGTATATTGGCTGTCCCCATCTTCCCATTCCCCCACATCTCCCCAATTTCCTGAAGACTGGAAATTAGAAAACGAATATTTGCAAGTTCAAGTCAACCCCAAAACTGGAGACTTAGCAAGCGTCTTTGACAAAACCCAACAACGAGAAATTTTAAACGGTGCGGGAAACCAACTCCAAGCTTTTACAGACAGTGGACAATATTGGGACGCTTGGAATATCGACCCCAATTATACCACCAAACCCCTACCTCCAACGGAATTAACATCAATTCAATGGCTAGAACATGGAGAAATACAACAAACTTTGCGGGTAGTGCGTCAAATTGGAAAATCAGAATTTTGCCAAGATTACATTTTACAAACTGGTTCACCACTTTTAACAATTAAAAATACTGTCAACTGGCAAGAAAACCAAGTATTAGTTAAAACAGCCTTTTATCTCAATCTTCATGCCGAATTTGCCACCTATGAAATTCCTTGCGGTGCTATTCGTCGTCCCACCAACCCGCAAACACCCGCAGAACAAGCAAAATGGGAAGTAACCGCTTTAAGATGGGCCGATTTAACCGCAGACACAGAAACCGGAAAATACGGATGTAGCTTATTGAATGACTGTAAATATGGTTACGATGCCAAAACCAATCAACTCCGTCTCACACTTTTAAGAAGTCCTAACTGGCCAGACCCAAAAGCGGATAGAGGTAAACATGAATTTACTTACGCTTTATATCCTCATATCGGGAGTTGGGAAGAAGCAAATACAGTCAAACGCGGCTATGAATTAAATATACCATTAAAGGTGTTAATAAATCCGACAATAAATCCAGAAAATCAACAATCTGCAACAAATCCTTTATCAAACACAAGCTTTCTAGAATTATCAGCAAATAATTTAATTTTAATGGCTTTCAAACCCAGTGAAGATAATCCGCAAAAATTCATCATCCGGTTTTATGAAAGTCAGGGAAAAACAGCAGAATTATCCTTAAAAAGTGATTATTTTGCTTTAGAATCAGCAGTTGATTTATTAGAAACACCCATCAATCAAACAGTTAATAAAATAGCACCTTGGAAAATTGCCACGTTTGAAGTTATATCAGGTGATAGGTGACAGGTGACAGGTGAAAGAGAACAGGGTTAAAAGTCTATTATTATCAAGACTCACGCAAAATATCTCTCCTACCCTCTTTCCTTTGCGTCCTTTGCTTCTTTGCGGTTCATTTCTTCTTCCTAGCTGACTGCTGCTGAATGAATTTTTTGATATGTAATCTTGAAGTTCTCAACCAAAACTATGCCTTAAGATAGTAGTATAACTATTGTCTATTCATTTTTTAAATCAATAGTAGAGGTGGGGAAATAAAATTACCCATCTTTTGATACTAGTGTTAATGCTTTTTATTTACAGCAACGGACAAGGTGGTTAAGACATCAACCGATGCTACAACCTATACACCAAAATGCTTTTAGCACTGTCACCTGTTCCCTGTTCCCTGTCACCTCCTATAACTGGAAATTACTTATGCAACCAGGCTTAAATTTACTACTTCAACTAGTGTTAGAATTTGCACCAGTAATGGTAAATATCATTCAAAAGCAAACAGAAAGTAATTCCAAAAACAACATTTCTCCCATTCCCAAAGTATTGCACGACTTCATCGCAACCGTAGATAATGTTACACAGATAGATATTAAAAAAGCAGAATTTACTCAGCAACAGCAATTAGCCATTTACCACCACGCAACCCAATTAAAAATAGCCAACCAAGAAAGAGAAACAGCAATTAAGCTACCAGAAGTGCATAAAATTCTCGATAGTTGGCCTTTGCGTTTATACCCTTCCCAACTTTTAGAATCTGCTGCTAATTATCAACGTACTCCTCTCAAAGTTTTTATTGCAGCACCACAAATCCAGTTTGATAAATTTGACTTACAAAATTCACAAGTTACTGATGAAATTGAGTTAAAATTAGGTGAGGGCTTGCGTGAATTTATCAACAATCATTATTCACTCCATCATCCCGAAAGACCAATAGAATTTTTAGCCGGTGCTTGGGATAGTAAACGCTTTCATAGTGAATCTAGCATCAAGGCTTTATTTAGTGGTTTAAAAACACAGCCGACTTTAGTTTTAGAATCAGAAAAAGATGGAGATTATCTCAATTTCCGCATTGCTTACTGGGGTTTAGGACAGGAGAATTATTACTATAAAACTATTTCTCGCTTACCCTATCGGCAAATTTTACAAGCATCTGCTAAAAATCGGGCTTTAGAATGGAGAAATGTTAAAAATCAACTTTTAGCATTAGGTGAAGATGTAGAAGTCATTAACAATTTAGGTCAAGAGAGAAACTTCAATTTAGAACTGTTAGAGAAAGTAGAAAAATGGCAATCTCAAGGAATTGATGTTGGTCAGTTACCCATAGAATATAAAACTAGTAATCAAGATTGGCAGCATCTGTACCAAATTTTGATTACTTGTCACTGTTTAGTTACTGCTTGGGTGACAGATGTTTATTACTTGGTTAATTATGATGTACATCCCTTATTACCAGAATTATTAACCAGCTTACTCAATGATGCCATAAATTTAGAATCTTTGCAAGTAATTACTGATAGTTACAAACAAGTTTATCAAGCTTTAAAAAATGAGCGAATTGCTAAAGTACCAGAATTAGCCTTGCAATTAGCCCAAGGTTTATCTCATCTTTCTAATTCTGATTGGTCAAGAGAACAAGTAGATTATTCTATTGAGACTTGGTTACAAATACGGCAAGTATCCACAACAGAAGTAACTCATCCTTTACAGGCAATGCAATTAGCAGTAAAAATAGAAGATGAGAATTATATCACCAAATTAAAAGAATATTTTGCCGCAGTTGGTGATAATCAAAATCTTGTTTATGTTGAAACAATTTTAGAAGGGATAGCTACTCTCAAAAATAAACATAATTTAGAAAAAGTAAATCTTCATCATACTCTGACTGGACATTCTGGGAAAGTTTCTTCTGTAGCAATTAGTCCAGATGGACAGGTTTTAGTGAGTGGATGTGCAGACCAAACTATTAATATTTGGCATTTGCAAACTGGTCAATTAATTCGCACTCTCACAGGCAATTTAGGTGCAATTTCTTCTGTAGCTGTCAGTCCTGATGGTAATTTAATTGCTGTGGGTAGTTGCGAACATCCGCAAAGTAATGTGAAAGTCTGGAATTTGAAAACTGGTCAACTTATCCATACACTTTTAGGACATCAAAAACCAGTGAATGTAGTAGCTATCAGTGCAGATGGTTCAATTCTTGCCAGTGGTAGTCATAAAATCAAAATTTGGAGTTTACAAAAAGGAGAAAGAATTTGCACTTTGTGGCATTCCTCAACAGTTGACGCTATTGCTATCAGTGCAGATGGTTCAATTCTTGCTAGTGGCAGTTCCGATTATAAAATTAGATTGTGGAATCCCCGCACAGGTGATCCTTTACGCACTATGATAGGTCATTTGGGTGAAGTAACTTCCATAGCTATCAGTGCAAATGGAAAATTTTTATTTAGTGGGAGTGCTGATAAAACCATTAAAATTTGGCATCTCAGCACAGGTAAACTGCTAAATACTTGGAACGGACATACAGATAAAATCAAATCCATTGCTGTCAGTCCCAATGGAGAATTTTTGTTTAGTGGTAGTGTGGATAAAACAATTAAAATGTGGGAGATTTCTACAGGAGAAGTTTTGCAAACTCTCACCGGACATTCTGGGGGTATAACTTCTCTTTCTCTGAGTGCAGATGGCAAATTTTTGGCTAGTGGTAGTGCTGATAAAACTGTTAAAATTTGGCAGGTAATGAAATAAGAGTGTTAAATTTAATGGAACAGTACGGACCTGATCCTCTCTATCCCTATCCCATACCTGCACATCGTCGGGTTTGTTTTATTAAAAGCTGTATTACATCACCTAATATTATTGTTGGTGATTACACTTATTATGATGACCCGGAAAACCCAGAAGATTTTGAAAAAAATGTCCTTTACAACTATGGCAGTGATTATTTAATTATTGGTAAGTTTTGTGCCATTGCAACTGATGTGAAATTCATCATGAATGGTGCAAATCACAAACTCGATGGCATTTCTACTTACCCATTTCCAATTTTTGGTCATGGTTGGGAAGCAGCAATGAATGATTTAATGAACTTACCCAGTAAAGGTGACATCGTTATTGGTAATGATGTTTGGATTGGTTATGATTCCCTAATTATGCCCGGAGTAAAAATTGGTGATGGTGCTATAATTGCAGCACGTTCTGTAGTGGTGAAAGATATTCCTCCCTATACTATCGCTGGTGGAAATCCCGCAGTTCCGATTAAACAACGTTTTACTGATGAAGAAATAGAAATTTTGCTTTCTATTCGTTGGTGGGATTGGAATATTGAGAAAATTACTCGCAATATTGATGTGATTATGAATGGGGATATTCAGAAATTGAAGGATTTGAATTATTAATTGAGAATTGATAATTGACAATTGACAATTGTTTGATTCAAGGCTTAAAATTTCCCCTTTGAAGAGAAAAAAAGAAAAAAATTCCCATTTTTCAATCCCTTCAAAGAAGAGTTAATTGTTAATTGTCCATTGTTGAATTTACCCAATTGGATAAACCAACTCCCTCACACTAGTGGCAGAATCTTGTTGTAATGACACATTCGCTATAGCTTGCGCTTCTTTTAGAGTTAACTGGGAAATTGCCAGTTTCAAGGGTGCGATCGCTTGGGGGTTAACACTCAATTCATCTACTCCCAAACCTAATAAAATCGGTGCAACTACAGTTTCTGCTGCGACTTCTCCACATAATCCTACCCAAATATTTGCAGCATGGGCAGCCTTAACAGTGCGCTGAATCATTCTTAATACCGCCGGTTGTAAAGCATCCGCTAAAGTTGCTACTCTGGGATTAGTGCGATCGCCTGCCATCACATACTGACTTAAATCATTTGTACCAATACTGAAAAAGTCTACTTCCTTAGCGAACTGATCAGCTATAGCTACCGCTGCGGGTGTTTCTATCATCATCCCCACATTCATATTCTCATCAAAAGCTATACCCGCTTCTCTTAGTTCCTCCTGTACTTCATAAAAAATCTCCTTAGCTGCCCTTAATTCTGTTAAAGTAGCAATCATCGGCCACATGATTTTAATATTCTTCCCCACACTAGCGCGTAAAATTGCTCGTAATTGAGTTTTCAATAACTGAGGATTTTCTAAACAGAACCTAATCCCGCGCACACCTAAAAAGGGGTTAGCTTCCGCAACTGACGAACTCAAATAAGGAAGGTGTTTATCTCCACCTACATCCAAAGTGCGAATAATTAACGGTTGCTTGTCTAAAACCTGCGTAATTGCTTGATAGACTTCCAGTTGTTCTTCTTCTGTCGGTGGGTTGGTTCTGTCCAAGTATAAAAACTCTGTACGCAGTAATCCCACACCTTCTGCACCATGATGTACAGCGAGTTGAGCATCCGTAATACTACCAATATTTGCTAACACTTTTATGTGGCAACCATCACGAGTAATTGCTGGTTGATGTGCCAGTTTTCGCGCTTCTGCTTGGGCAATTTTCCAAGCCTCTCGTTTGGCTTCTAGTCTATGTAATGTTTCTGCTGCTGGTGCAACCCAAGCTTTACCACTTTCCCCATCCAATGCCATCAAGGTTCCACTTTGTAAATTTAACACTTGAGGATCTACACCCAAAACCGCAGGGATGCCAAGGGTTCTAGCGATAATGGCACTGTGGGAAGTGGCACTGCCAGAGGTCATGCAAATACCCATCACTTTGCTTGGGTCTAATTTGACGGTATCGGAAGGACTTAAATCTGTTGCTACAACAATAGATGGTTCTGTTAATTCCAAGTCTGTGGGCGCATTCCCCATTAATATTCTTAGCACCCTGCGCCCCACATCAACCACATCATCAACTCGTTCTTGTAAATAAGCATCCTCTAATCTGCGGTAGGAATTTGCTACTTCATCCACTACAGCTTGCCAAGCAAATTCTGCATTCAGACGTTCTTCTACAATATGCTGGCGGGCTGCTTCTAGCATTACTGGATCTGCTAAAAAGAGGAGATGAGCATCAAAAATTGCTGCTTCTGCGTCCCCTATTTGAATGGATGTTTGGGAGAGTAAAGTGGCAATTTCCTGTTTGGCGGTTTGAATCGCTGCTTGTAATCTTTGCCACTCTATATTTACATTTTCTATGTGATATTCCGTAAAAGCAACAGCAGCAGATTGATAATGAACCAATGGGGCGATCGCAATTCCTGGAGAAGCACCAATTCCTACTAGTTCACCATCTGTTGGTGCAGTAATTTCTGGGCGGTTTGATTTTAATTCGACAATACTATCATCTTCACCAAAATTATTATTAATCAGTTTTTGTAAGGTGTTCAGTGCTTCCTGGGCATCAATTCCAGTGGCAGTAATTAGTAATTCATGTCCTTGACGTACCCCCAAGGTAGCGACTTGATTAATACTGTCACCCCGGACAAATTCTGTATTTCTAGTTAAATTTTGGACGCGAATTTGTGATTGAAAGCGTGATGCAGTGGCCACAAATTGAGCCGATGGACGAGCGTGTAAACCCAAGCGATTCTTGACTTTCAGCTTGATTTCCTTGGTGATAACTTCGTTAGTAATGAGTTGATGGCTGACTGCTGTTAATGGACTACTAATTAAACCTAATTGTGTTTCTTTTGCTACCAATGCTCCCTGTGCTTCCGCGATTACTTGCTGAATATTGCCACTCATCGCAGCGACAGCAGCAGCAACAGTACCTTCTACCAACGGTGCTGCACATAAATATACTTTTTCTCGCTGTTCTGGGGTAAGAAACTCTAGTGCCATTTCCGCACTCATCAAAGCACTACCCAAATCCATCAATACCAAAACCCCATCATCTGAGTAAACAGAGGCGATCGCTTCATAAACCTGAATCGCATCTGTACCCAGTGGGTTTTCCGGATCATCAATACCTGCTGCTACAGCGAGGGGAACTTTTCCTTGAACCATCTGTGCAGCTAGTTCCTGTACTCCCAGAGCTAATTGTTTACTGTGCGAAACAATAACAATGCCAACCACTGTAATACCTTAGCCAGTTACCCATCCTATTATGAATTGTCAAAATCCAAAGGGGATATTTATTTAGGTTGTATTTAGGTTCTAGAGGAAAAGGTTAATTTTTGTAACAAGATCCTAAATTAACACTATGACTTACGCCAAGCTATCAACATTGAGGGAGTCTAATAACTGTTCTGTAACTTCAATAAGTTCAAGTACAGAGTTTAGAGTTACTGGAGTAGTTTTGAAACCGTGAGCGATCGCATTCCGTAACTGAAAATTATTCATCAGTAATTGGTAGTCAGTTTGAGAAATAATACCCTCAGTTACTAATTGCTTTAATAAATGCAATGGTGATTCTATTTTCTGCAACATCAAACCTTCGTTTTCAGCAAGTAGTCTAAGAGTTGCTTCAGCTAAAGACCAAATATAAAGAATTGCTGATTCTGGATGATTGCTTGTTAATTGTTTAGCTATTTGTAATCTAGATTTTATTTCCTCTGCTTGTAGAGAATTTTCTATTTTAGAAGAATATAATTCATCATCTGGATTAGTCATTAATAATTCTAATCTCCAGCCAGGATGCGCGTTTACTAGCGCCGCTAAATTTTTAAAATTATGTGCAGATGACATCAGGGAACGACGAGATTTTACCTCAATTACAGCTGCATCTTCTCCTCTACGTACTATCATGTCAGGAAGGTAGCGGTAGTCTCTGAGAAAATCAGGTAATTCTTCCAGCTTGGGTGAAAGTATTACCTCATAGCCTTTTTGACGATATTCCTGTGCTACTTTGAGTAATCTTTCTCTTTCCATTTGTTTAGTTTGAGCATTCATCATTCAATTACCTCTTGATTAGGAGCATCTGTAACAACAATATGTAAAAACTCATTACCTCGCGCAAAGCCTTCTGCCAATATCGGAGTTATATTTTCTATTCTAAAGTTTCCTGATAAATCTCTCTTTCTGACTAATACATCTGTGATTTGGTCATCATCAAGATAGGCTAAACCAATTATTGCATCTTGAATTGGCTTAACTATATTATCTACATCAATAGCATAGGAACTGTAGAAATACGTCACCTTTAGCATAACTAATCCAGTAGCAGGCTGTTGCTCTGAAATCCAATATTTTTCTGCTTCTTGCCTAACTGTAGCTTGCCAAGCTCTAAGCTTTTCACGTCTACGAGTTTGTTGAGATACAGGGGGACCGTTGACTATGAACTCAAATGTTTTCAACGATACTTTACTCAAGATTTAAATAGTTTACCTGATCATTCAGCTTACCTGGTTTTGCGGGCATAGCGATAGCGAAGCTATCCGTAGGAATCACGCTTTTTTGCTCTAGTGTCTAACCCAATCTTCATCTATCACTTAAGCTGCTTGAGTTTATTATCTGCCAACTTCAATAATCTCCGTGCCTCAGCGTAAGATGTTGTTCCTGATTTCACATTATTCAGTTGATTCATAATGCCGATAATTTCTGATTTCATCTCATTTTTATCATCTGGTGGTGAAGCAATCAATCTTTGAATTTCTTTGTTAGCTGTATCCAGAATTTCTTTACCATCACTTTCAAGTTGACGACGATTTTTAATCGTTCCCAAATTAGTTTGATATTGGGCTATTAACTTTTGTGCTTCTACATAACTTGGTTCAGAAACTTGAATATTTTCTAACTGCCGAATAGCTTTTTCCCACAAATCACTAACTTGTTCCCATTTCTGTACAGTATGAGGTGGATTTTGGGAAGCTTTCGCAGCAGCTAAAGCATATTGTTTTGCAGATGCAATGTAAGTGGTACTGCGAGGATCGACTACTGTTTTTTGTTTAACTTGGTAGGAGGCAATTAATTTTTGTGCATCCACATATTGAGGGTTTTCATTTGGGACTTGTTCCAGTCGATTAACTGCCTGTTGCCATAATTCCGCTGCTACTTGAGAATTTGTTGGTTGAATTTTTTGGGCTTCTAAATCAAATTCTTGAGCAGCAGTAATAAAATTACTAACCCGCGCATATTCAAAATCTCTTTTGTAAGCAGTTAGTTGAGTTTGGGCTGTTTTTCCTGCTAATGTTTGTTGAGAAATTTGGTCTAATTTATCTATAGCTATTTGCCAATTAGCAATGGCAGTTTCTCGCTCTTTTGTATTTTTAGCTTGTTGATATTGCTGTTTTGCTGTCTCTAGAGCAGTTTTTGCTTCATTCAAAGGAACTAAGGCATTTTTATCTTGAAAAACCACAGCTTCCAGTCGCGCTACTCTTTCTCTGGCCTGTTCAAATTCATCGAAAGTAAACTGCCAACTACAACTAAATAAACTACAATAACGCTGTGGATAATATCCCAAAAACCAAACTGGTAAATTATCCAAATGTCTTTTTGCCGCTTTTACCTTTTCCCCACCCAGTTCAATATCCGCAGTGCTGGTAGCACGACTTACCAACTGATCTGCTTGTTCTAAAGCATCAATCGCACCCCGGTAGCTGTGATCCATACTCATAAAACTAGGTAACAATAAAATTGGTGCTACCTGTGCTACAGGTTTACGAATCATCGGGTATGGTAAGTTCACAACCCATAAAACCCCTGCTGTACCTGCAATGAAAAAAGCCGCAAATTTGATTTTACCGAACATAGTCACACTCAGAACTTACAAAATCTAGCTAAATCTAGCTAAATCTAGTATTCCCGTTTCTGACTATAAATAATACAACCATTACCAAGAAAAATTTTCCTGTCTGCACACAACCTTTAGTCCAGCGTTGCTACCATAAAGAAAGGTGATGGAATCAATCAGATAATACCTAAAATGTCAACAGCTTTAATTACTGGTGCATCTGGGGGAATTGGTAAAGCTTTTGCAGAGGAACTAGCCGCACGACAAACAAATCTTGTTCTCGTGGCACGTTCAGCCGAAAAACTTAACCAAATAGCCACAGATTTACAGCAACAACATCAAGTAAAAGTCGAATTTATAGCCAAAAATTTGACAGAAAATAATGCCACCAATGAGGTATTTGATTTTATTAAGGAGAAAGGATTAACTATTGATTTATTAATCAATAATGCTGGTTTTGGTGATTATGGAGATTTTGCCGAACGAGACGGAGAACGGCAATTAAAAATGATTCAATTAAATATTATGGCATTGGTAGATTTAACCCACAAATTTCTACCTTTAATGCGGCAACGTCGCTCTGGTAGCATCATTAATGTATCCTCAATTACTGGCTTTCAACCAATGCCTTATATTTCTGTTTATGCAGCAACTAAAGCCTTTATTCTCAGTTTTAGCGAAGCATTGTGGGCAGAAAATCGAGATTATGGGGTGAAAGTTTTAGTAGTTTGTCCAGGCCCAACAGAAACAGATTTTTTCACAGAAGCCAAGTTTCCACCAGCTTTAGCAAGTGCAAATAATAAAATAGCCACTGCTGAAGAAGTTGTAAAAGATGCTTTACAAGGTTTAGAAAAAGGAGCTTCTACAGTAGTTAGCGGTGGTTTGGGAAATCACCTTATCGTTAATCTGCACCGCTTTTTACCACGAGCATCTCTGGTAAATGCAATAGCTAAACAATTTAAGAATAATTCATAATTATCAATTATCAATTATCAATTGTCAATTTACTACATATATCTCGTCAATTGCACGCGGTATCGGTCTTTTTTAGTCACGGCAATTTCACCAACTTCTAAACGTCCTTTACCGCGAATGGCAATTAAATCTCCGGTTTTGACTTGAGAACTTGCTTGGGTGATTTCTTTCCAGTTAACTCGCACATCACCGGAGTCAATTAAATCAACCATTTTACTCCGAGACATTCCAAAACCAGCGGAAGCGATCGCATCTAATCTCAGGGAAGCTTCTACAGTAGTTAATTCTTTCTTTTTCGGTTCTCGAATTTTTAACTCATTGATATCAATGGGTTGAGTTTTCACCGGCACAGAACGCACTTGTTTCAAACTCATTGCCAAAAATTCTGCCAGTTCCGGGACTACAATTACTTGCGCTCCCCTTTCCCCCAAAACAATAATATCTCCCGTTTTTTCCCGCACAATTCCTGTCCCCAACATCGCACCTAAAAAGTCGCGGTGGGTTGCAGTATCAAACAGAAAATTACCAGCAATTTCTAAAGCAGTGATAGCAACTTGAGATGGATCTAAGGGAAGTTCAGAACGAGCGATCGCTAACCTTTGACGTTCAGCTTGGGGATATCCACCCCACGCTATCAAATGTACCTCTGTTAATCGACTAAAAACCCGTTGAATTTCCGCTAACTCCGGCGGAGACAAAAAATCAGTTAAAACCACTTCCCAAGTCTTTATAGCCTGCTCTGCTTGGTCAATCACGCGGGCTATACTATCACGATTTTCAACACCTTTTAAAAGTTCTTCTCTAGGTAACATTAGGAGTTCAGGAATTCAGGAGTTACAGAAGTATGGCTGATGCCTCCGGCACGCTACCGCGTTAGCGGAGCAGAGATACGCCACGCTGCGCTATCAGAGGTTACAGGAGGCAAAAAAAGAAAAACTATTCCGTTATATAAAACCTACTCAAATCTACTTTGAGCAACACTAATACTTCCTGCTTCATCTTGGAAGTCTCGGCACTACCCAATCCACAGGCTAACACTGCCTAACTGACAGCTTTTGACACGCCAGTTAACGGCAGTTCCTCCTGGGGGAAACCTCACAAGACCGCACTGGCTCAAATTAATAGCTGCGTTTAAATCCCTATCACATTCAAATCCACAGATGTTGATTTTGGTTTAACTTTAACTCGGTTTTAAAGCCTAGTAGCAATATCTTTTAACTCCTCAATAATTTGCTTATTTTTATGACTTCTCGACCCATAAAGCCTAGCAGAAAATACTGTAATTATTTCTAATACATCTTGAGCCAAATCCTCCTCGAAACTACTATCTTCTGTACGATTAATGATCACTATTTCTGTACCAAACTGCTGGCATAAACTAAATATTAGCTCACTTCCAAATCTCAATAATCTGTCTTTATGAGTGAGAACTAATCTTTCCACTTTACTTTCAGTGATTAGGCGAATTAGTCTCTTTAATCCTCTTTTGCTATAATTTAATCCTGAGCCTAAATCTTCAATGATTTCAAATTGCCAACCATGTTGAGCGCAATATAATTCCACTACTTGTTTTTGGCGTTCTAAATCATCTTTTTGGTCATAGCTAGAGACTCTACAGTAACCAATAGTATAAGACAATTCTGATTTTACTCCTAACAATTGAGCCAAATCATAACGTCTGTGTCCATTGGGAGTTCTTTCTGGTATTATTTTACCCTCTAATTCCCATCTTCTGAGAGTGGAAACACTTACACCTTTTAACTTTGCTGCCTCTGATATAGTTAATTTACTCATATCTGAAGTATAGCATACTTATTGAGTAGATATGAGGATATTTGGATAGTTATTTTTATTTAGTTACTAGCCTTATTCCCTATTCCCTGTTCCCTTGTTTACAAATTACCGAAAAAATGGGTTTAAGGTTCCCCGTCCTTACTTTGACAGGCTCTGTAACCATCTAAGACGGCTTTTTGATATAATTGTAGAAACAGGCAGGGCATTGTCTGTTGGGCGAGATAGTGTAAGACGGGCTATGCCCGCAACTGTTGTTTGAACCCAGAATCTCTGCCCTTTGAGGGCGGGGAGTATGTCAAGAATTAGCTATTTTCCACCGCATACCCTTGGAGATTTTCTGGGTCATATTGACGTAAGATGCGGGTAGCTTGGCGAGTCAAAGTTTCTGAACCCTGCACGACAATTAAGTATTTACCAGCATCCAAGCGGTTGCGGTAGGGTAAGGCATCTCCACCACCGGAAACCAAACCTACACCACCACCGACAAATACACTGCCCATAGCACCACTACCAGCACCTAGCAACCCACCTATGACATGATTGCCAATTTCACCAGCCCAAGCAAAGGTATCCAAACCAGTGATCAGACTGAAGGTAAAACCAGCAAAAAAGCCAAATGGTACTAACCAAAATGCCATCAATTTTGCTTGTTTTTTCGCTTCTTCTTTAGGGTCAATCAAGCCAAACTCATCAGCGGTTTTGTATCCCCTACCCAGGATAGTGCTATTTATGCCTTCTTTTTCTAAGCCTAGGTAAGCAGATTCAGCTTGGATGCGGTCTGGTAATACGGCTACAAGGTAATTCATTGGTCTAAAAACAGTTGTCCAAAAAAGGGTTTCCTTAATTAACAGAGTATCAGCACTTCCACACCATACTCAGCACTAAATATTATTTTAGAGAATCCAACGGTTCACAAAACTTATTCACGCCTTGCTTAAGGACATATATTAAAACCGGGGTTGCTAAAATCTTGGGAAACTCTGGGATACTTTTCAGGTGTGACATCATCCCAGTCACTGAGTCATTCACCAAATCATTGCGATATTCTTGTTCACACAAAACTGCACGCCATTTCCTAGCTAAAGCATCTAACCACTCAGAATTTGTCCTTCCTGGTTCTTGTCCTGCTCTGATAGCCAGAGTCATGGCTGCATCTTCTAAGTCTCCGTCACAATCCTCAATTAAGTCTAACGCTTCCATTGCTTGAGGATCATCTGCTAGTTGAGAGCGAAATTGGGCGATTTCTTGTGATGTAATTTTAGTCATAAGAAGAAGGAGTTCAGGAGTTACAGGAGTATGGCTTACGCTACACTGCGTTATCAGGAGTCAGGAGTCAGGAGTATGGCTTACGCCACGCTGCGCTATCAGGAGTATGGCTTACGCTACACTGCGTTATCAGGAGTCAGGAGTCAGGAGTATGGCTTACGCCACGCTGCGCTATCAGGAGTTCAGTAGGAAGAATTAATTTTTCTCCCCCTGCCTCCCCTGCCTCTTCTTCCCCTACACCCTACACCCTACACCCAATTTTGACCAAAAAGCCTCATTTGCTAGTAATTACACTGCTAAATGAGGCTTTTGACTCTTTTAAAAAAGTTCTGTTGGTTTACTTCTTAAAAGCTCTAGATGTTACATAACGTTGTAATTCGGTCAAAGCACGGTTGTAATCCAAAATGGCACGCACGCGATTTCCTTCGGATCTTGTCAGTTCATTTTCAGCGTTAATTACATCTGTTTGAGTACCTACACCAGCTTGGAATCGTAACCGCGCTAACCGTAGGGACTCTTTGGCTTGTTCTAAAGCCACGTTAGCAGTTTGTACGTTTTCCAAATTGGCGGTCTGTGTAGAATAAGCATTTTCTACCTGAAAGCGGATTTGGTTACGTTGTTCAGCAAATTGAGTTTCAGCGATCGCTATATTAGTTTTAGCCTGGGCTGCTCTTGCTCTTGCCGCACCACCATCATATAAATTCAGAGTGGCTTGTACTCCTACTGAATAACCATCGCTCACGTTGATACTATCATTAAACACATCTAATAGGTCATAGCTGGCAACTAAACTAATTTGCGGACCTAAAGATGCTAGAGCTTGTCTTCTTTGTTGTTCGCTAATATTCCGCTGTGTCAACTGTTGTTGTAGTTCGGGACGGTTTTGAAAAGCCAAGACAATGCTATCTTCTAGGCTGCGCTCCCACAGGCCAGCTAACTGTACAGGATCAGCCGCACTGATATTTATTGACTGGGGCAAATTTAACCGCGCAGCTAACTGTCTGCGGGCAATTTGTTGCTGAGAACGAGCATTGGTTAAATCTTGTTGGGCATTGGCTAAATTTACCTGCGATCGCAACACATCGAATCTTGTCCCGACTCCAGCCCGTTCTAAAGCTAGTGCATCTCGCAAACTAGCTTCAGAATTCTGTACTGCGGACTGAGAAATCCGTACATTTTCATCTGCTTGTTGTAAATTATAGTAATCTGTAGCCACATTCAGGCGAATTTCCTCAGATTGCCTTTCTACCTCCAATTCCTGAAGACGTACCTGTTCCTCAGCCTCTGTAATTGCCGCATTTCGTCTTCCAGAAGTATAAAGATCATATCTCAATTCTGCTTGACTACTGAAGCTGGTATTAGATTCAGCGTCTACACCTGCTTGTTTAGCTTGCAGTGTACTGTTAGCACTACGGCTATTAGTGACATTGCCATTCACACCCAAAGTGGGCAACAAAGCAGCCTGAGCTTCTCTAAGAGCAGATTTAGTGCGTTGCAACTGCAATACGGACACCTGTAATTCATTATTATTCCGCTTTGCCAGTTCCAGCGCCTCGGCTAAAGTCAATGGCTGATTTGCCTGAAGTTTCACTTCCTCTGGTTTCGTGGGAAATTGTAGAGGATTAGGACTAGGATTCAGGTGTTCCAGCGGCGTTTTGGTAGAACCTGTTGGTGCTGGTGCGGCAGTTTCTGAGTTTTGAGCAGGTGGTTCTGAGTTTTGAACAGGTGGTTCTGAGTTTTGAGCAGGTGGTTCTGAGTTTTGAGCAGGTGGCTCGGAAGTATTAGGTGGTTGTGATTCACCAGGGTTAGTTACCTGAGCTATCCTCTTAGTGTCCACATTTTTTGGTGAACAAGCTCCCACATCTAGAAGCAGCGCAGCTTTGCTTTTTTGCTCTGCCTGTAAACATTTTTTCCCTTCCTGTAACTGTGCTAATTTGGACACAGTCATTGTCACTGGTAAAACTGTTTTGGGGCTTTTGCCTGCTGATGTACTTGTATTAGTATTTGCTTCTATTTTAGCAACATTAGTGGTACTAAAATCCAGAGCGGGTACTAAAGCTGGAGAATTATCAACTGCGGTATTGCGCTGCTGTCTGTTAATGTTGTCCACAACTGAGGTTTTTCCATCAGTTGCAGTCAAGACACTAGGAGAAGGCACCAGCTTGACCTCACCAACTTTCAGGGTACTAGCCCAAGCTGACTGAGTTGTTAACACCGCTGCTGTTACACCAGGTAAGAAACTATGAAATAATTGCTGTCCTTTCACCGCGTCCCCTCACACGAAAATCTATCTAGCGGCAGAAAACTTGTCTTCACACAGAATATAACACGATCATAAATTAAGCAAAAAATATAGCACGTTACCGAATTTAAGAATCAGAACTCTGTTTGTCTTCAAAACGTTTGACAATGCGAGAAAGTTCCGCCTTTTCGTCCATGATAACGCGGGTGGGCGCACCGCTGACAATTCGCTCGTAATTACGGAATGAATCTTTAATATTAGGTCCGTCAGCCGTAATATTGTACTCCCTAATTCCCTTATCGTGCCACGAACCTCTCATTTTGAATACGTTAATTGCCCGCGACATTTCTCCATGAATTTCTACGTATTGTAACATGAGAATTGTATCAGTAATCGTGGAAATATGAGAATCCGTAATGGAATGTGACCCCATAAACTGGTCACTTGTATTGGTAAAGAAGCCTGTGATTTCTTCTTGTTTAGCATAGCCTGTTACACCAATCACAAACTGGCGAAAAGCATTATTGCTCACACCTCTAGCCAATGCTGAAAGGGAGTCAATGGCAATTCTGGCTGGTTTAAAATCAGCAATTTCTGATTTAATAATTTGCAAATGGTCTTCTAAACCTGTTGATTCGGGATAGGTACAAATTATTTTTAATAAACCTTGGTGTTCTAATTCTTCAAAATCAATTCCCCAAGAATAGGCATTTCTAGACAGTTGGGCGCGGGATTCTTCATAAGCAAATAAAATTGCTCTCTCACCGCTAACACAGCCATCTTGAATAAATTTGCTGACTAACAGAGTTTTACCTGTACCTGTAGCACCTGTGGCCAAAATAATCGAATCTTTAAAGAAACCACCACCACACATTTCATCCAAGGTACTGACCCCAGAAGAGACGCGCACATTTGAAGACCTTTGGGTTAAACGCATCGCTCCTAATGGGAAAATGTTGACTCCTGCATTAGTAATAGTGAATGGATATTCACCTTTCATGTGAGTTGTACCACGTAATTTGAGAATTTCTATTGTTCTTCGTCGGCGTTCTCCTTCTAAAACGTTGCGGACAATGACTACATTATCGGAAACAAATTCTTCTACTCCAAAAGAAGCTACAGGCCCATATTCTTCACCACGTTCTGTGGTAATGATAGTGGTGACATATAGTTGTTTGAGACGTGCTACGAGGCGAAAAATTTCTCTCCGTACTACTCCTACGGCTTCATATTGTTGGAATACTGCTGTGATGGAGTCAATGGAAACCCGATGGGCTTTGTATTTGCGAATAGCGTATTGTAATCGTTCAATTAAGGCTGATAGATCAAAATTACCGACGATATCTTGACCTTCAGGGTCGGGAGAAGCATCGAGAATAAATAGTTTCCCTTCTTCAATCAGCTTTTGCAAATTCCACCCAAAAATATGGGCATTTTTAATAATGTCGCTTGGTGATTCCTCAAAGGTAACAAATACTCCTGGTTCATCAAAGTAAGTGATGCCATTATACAAAAATTGCAAAGATAATAAGGTTTTTCCTGTACCAGAAGTTCCACTGACTAAGGTTGTTCTCCCAACTGGTAAACCGCCATGACTAATATCGTCAAAGCCCTCGATCATTGTGCGGATTTTTTCTACACCCCCAATTGGTGGTTTTTGTTTTGCTTGTTGCTCTTGGTCACTCATTGCTAATTAGATAAAGGTATTTAACCCGGTTTTTTAAATTGCTAAATCTCAGTTTTTATGAATTTTATGAATCAGTATTTTATACCTATTTGAAAAATGCATGAGACAGATGGAAAGATGAAAAGCTGAGTATATCAAGAATTTCACAATCCAAAATCTAAAATCCAAAATCCAAAATGGTATGATTATTCCCAGTCTTCTTCACTCAATTCTTCATAAAGTAAGTCTAATCCTATCAAAACTCTTTCTCTATCTGAAAGATCACCGATGATTTTGCGAACTGGAGGTGGCAAAATTTTCGATAATGTCGGGGTGGCTAATATTTTGTCTTCTTCCGCTAATTGTGGGTTTTTGAGAACGTCGATTACTTTTAGAGCATATACTCCTTGAAACTCCTGTTCTAATATGTTTTTAAGTGTGCTTAATGCTCGCACGGAGTTAGGTGTGTTACCTGCTACATACAGCTTAAGAACATAAGTTTTTCCAACTTTATTCATAAATTTCCACGATAGGACTGAGTATAGAAATACCAAATACAGTGTATGTTAAGTACATGAGGTACAAAATCTAGTTATAGCAAAGTGCTGACTGTTGACTACTAGTTGCTGCTGTATCTGTCTCAATTGACATCATAAAAAGTCAACCAATTCAATTTATTTTAGAATTGGAAATTCTATAGACTTCACACAAATGTGCCAGAATATCTATCAATGTCAATCTGTAATCTAGTAATGTTTCATCGCTCCTTCCTTCTAATTTTAGTTGTTTGGAAAATTCCTCGATCAGTTCCATGTGGATTTCTATAATTTGTGGCACAGGAATATTAGCATAAAATAAGGCGTTGATAAATTTATCAATAGTTGTTTTCAGTGTTTTGTCTGGAAGAAAATAATTTATAAGAATTTGGCGGTAATCTGATTTCAGTTGTTCTAATAATTCCTGCTTATCGGCTGGACTCATCTTCTGAAACCATTGTTGATTTTTTTGTTGATTACAGGCTAGGACGTAACTATATTGCTCATTATCATTTGTTGAATTGGTGTTTAACTGTCTACCATTGGGTAAATAGTCGCTTTTCACAGCAATAGTCGCAGTCAGCGGTAAACCCCACATTCGGACAACTATGTCATTTATGACATTCCCCAACTTGCCAATTAAACGTTGTTGCTGATTGCCAGGAGTAATGCTGTATAAAGATTTTTTAACATCTGGTAGCCAAATCAATAATATAGGTAGTATCATCTATTTTTTATATATTATTTAAATTATCGCCTCAAGTAAGTTGTTAGTGCTGGTTGGTGCTGAGGGCGGTAAAACCTTTTACATAAAATTATTTATTTGGTGAAAACGCCTTATGTCAACCAACTCTTGAGGAATTATGACTATATTACCTGTTTTTGCAAGTGAGTATTATGACTTAATATCCACTTGTTAAAAATTTCAATAAAACGGATGTAGTAATCAATTGATATGGTGTAGGTCTGTATATCTATCTGAGTACAGATTTATGCTTTTCACTCCTTGATAAGATACATAAACGAAGTTAAAGTAATGTCTCGTTCTAAATCATTATAATTCCTCAAGGTTCTAAAGCGAATCTTTGGAGCGATAATTGTTTTAGCTGTAACTATAGATCAGGAGTTTCCATACCAGTAAGATCCTGGTGCAGACAGTACATCGTTGCTAAGAGTAGCACAGGGAAGCATAGCTGCTCTGGAAATCGTTAAATGTAAACGATTTTTGACGAGAATTGATTCAATGGCTTCCATCACATTGAAACTGTCACCAAGAACGCTTATATAAATTTTCTTGGAGGATATTTCTTCAGGCATGAAAACCCTCAGCACTTTGGCAGAAATTGATGCCAGAGGCGAGCAGAGGAAGAATGACCCCTTAAGCCTTATGTTAATGCTACATTACCCGCTTTATGACTTTCTAGCAACCGTACCCAGTTGCCCAGAGACTAGCACTCTGGGTGTAGTATTGGAAATTTTGGAGAAAGAGCAGTGCGATCGCTTGGTAGTGGTAAATCAAAAACAATTTCCCATCGGATTGTTGTACTCTGCCCATTTAATCCCCAAATTATTAGCAGCAGCTAGTGGAGAAACGTTTTTAAACCTACAGCAGTCAATCTCAAATTTGAGTCCCAGTCTGATTTCACCAATTCAGTCGATATCAGTTTCTGAGAATCTGGATAAATTTAGCTTATTTTTGCGTTACCAACAAAGCCAAAAAAATGGAATTTTAGATTGGGCGTTAATTGACTCAGCAGGTAAATTTTTGGGGCTGGTGGACAATTTACGCCTACTGAGTTTTTTGGCTAGGAATAAAGCCACGATAGGGTCTTCAGCCTTTCCAGCTATGGTGACAGAAAATTATGCTGGGGTAAAAACTCGCTTGTACCAACAAAATCAACATCCACCATTCAAACATAAACCTTTGGTAAAATTGTTGGAAAGACTGCCCTGGCCTTTGATGTTACAAACCAGTAATGGTGAGGTTTTAACGCAAAATCCAGCTTGGTGGCAACAATTGGGAGTCCTGAAAGATCCAGAAGCAATCAGACAACAAGTAGAAACTATCCTGTCTCCTGTCCGCCCTCAAGATCCAGAATACATCAATCAAGAAGCTGTTAAGGTTCATCCCTATTCCAGAGATAGTGAAACCGCAGCACCAACCACGTCCAGGAAATGGCCTGCTGATGGTTATCACCTACCTAAAAGAAATGAAGCACCTCATTCACCATCAGTTTTACCAATCATTGATCAGCCAAAAGTACCTGCAAATACTACATCTGGTAGTCATTGCTATTTAGATGCTCAACAGGGTACTTGTACTTGTATTGTAGAAGTACAAAATGGTCAAGAACGAATTTGGCAGTTTGCGAAAATTCCTTTAGATAGTCATGAGTTAAAAGTTTTAAGTGGTGATTCAGAAGTTACACTCACAACGGAGAACCCAGAACAATTAACTGAGGATTTATGGTTAGTTTTAGCCACTGATGTTACCGAACAGCAACAACTTTTTAAAGAATTGGCAGCCAAAAATGCCGATTTAATTCAACTAAATCGGTTAAAAGATGAGTTTTTAGCTTGTATTAGTCATGAACTGAAAACACCATTAACAGCAGTTTTGGGTCTGTCACGGTTATTAGTAGATCAACAATTAGGAGAATTAAACGAGCGACAAGCCCGTTATGCAAGTTTAATTCATCAAAGTGGCCGCCATTTGATGAGTGTGATCAATGACATTTTGGATTTGACGCGGATGGAAACTGGACAGATGGAACTGACACCTTCTCCGGTGCAAATTCGAGAGGTATGCGATCGCGCTTTATCAGAAGTTAAAACACTCCACAATCAACCCAGCAAATTCATCCATTCCTCTCCATCTGAAAGTCAGCATTCACCAGATCATCAATTCAGCTTGACTATTGAACCAGGTTTAGAACAAATGGTGGCAGATGAATTGCGGTTGCGGCAAATGCTGGTACATTTACTTTCTAATGCCTTTAAATTCACCGAAACCTCTGGAGAAATTGGGCTACGGGTGAATCGCTGGGAAGGTTGGATTGCTTTTACTGTCTGGGATACAGGTATTGGTATTCCTGAACATCAACAACATTTAATCTTTCAAAAATTTCAACAATTAGAAAATCCCCTGACTCGACAGTTTGAAGGAACTGGTTTAGGACTAGTATTAACCAGGGCTTTGGCGCGTCTACATGGAGGAGATGTGAGCTTTTTATCTCAGGAAGGTAAAGGTAGCCAGTTTACATTACTATTACCACCTTCTCCTCCTAAAACCAGCTTTGGGGAATCAGAGGGAGGAAATTCAGAAACACATCAACCCGTTTCTTCCCAACGTTTAGTGTTGATAGTTGAAGCAGTAGCCCGATATATTGAAGATCTAACCCAACATCTGAAAAGTTTAGGCTATCGGGTAGTAATTGCCAGATCGGGAACAGAAGCATTAGAAAAAGCCCGTCGTTTACAGCCAAAAACTATATTTTTGAATCCTTTACTACCTTTACTTTCGGGTTGGGATGTGCTGACTTTATTAAAATCTGATAGTGCAACTCGCCATATTCCTGTGATTGTCACAGCGACGGGAGCAGAAAAAGAACAAGCTTATGCTCACCGCGCTGATAGTTTCTTGAGTTTACCAATAGAACATCAGGTTTTAACACCGATTTTAGAAAGATTGAGTGCAGCATCAGAAACTGAAAAAATAAATGTAGAAAATACCAACAGCGCACCAATAAAAACTCCGTTGCGGATTCTGAGGTTAGTGAATCCAGAATTAGCTTCTGTTAATCCCCAACCTTCTTTGCGAGAACATCGAGTAATTGAAGTAGATGATTTAGATCAGGCAGAACTTTTGGCACGGGTATGGCAATTCGATGTGATTTTGCTCGATGTGGAAAGTGCTACAGCCCAAGATTATCTACAACAATTGACCAAACATCCACGTTTGGCAGCTATACCGTTGGTGACTTGTGATGTTGCTACTACTTTGAGTGCTTCTCAAATACCAGAATTATCTGTTTTTCCTTATTTAAATCCATTGGGCAAGGAAAACGTCAATGCTACAGGAAAACCAGATCCTTTATTATCAGTTTTGCAAATTGCTTCTGGTATTGGTTGCCCTCCTAATATTTTAGTAGTTGATGTTACCATGTTGGGTGATTTACCACAGGTAAAACGTAAACAGGTGACGAGTGATTCACTAGAAAAAAAATCTGCTGCCAACACTGAACGGGGATCAGAATGGTTTCAAGCTTTAATTCAGTATTTACAAACTGCTGGGTTGAAAGCAGCAATGGGGAATTGTTGGGCAGAGGTACTACAACAAATCCGCCATCAAAGTGTTGATTTAATCCTCATCTGTTTGGGTGAATCTGCACTTCATAAAGAAGTACAAAAAGCATTAAAAGCTTTGTCAGATTTACCATTTAATTTGCCGCCAATTTTGGTAATTGACCAAAGATTAAATCAGGTGAAAACTACAGAAATTGGACAACCTAAACAGAAGGGATATCGTTCATTGCCAAATCATGTAGTTGATAGTTTAACAGAACTTACTGATGGTATCGCTACCCAAATATTACCTCGTTCTATCTCAATGGCAGATTTATTAAAGCAGATTAATGAGGCTTTGGTCAAGGGTAAAAGAGGCGACAGGTGACAGTGAAGAAAGCAGGGGAGGCAGGGGGAGAAAAATAAATTCTTCCTACTGAACTACTGAAATACTGAACTACTGAAATACTGAACTCCTGATAGCGAAGCGTGGCGTAAGCCATACTCCTGATAGCGAAGCGTGGCGTAAGCCATACTCCTATTCCCTATTCCCTATTCCCTATTCCCTATTCCCTATTCCCTATTCCCTATTCCCTATTCCCTATTCCCTATTCCCTATTCCCTATTCCCTATTCCCTATTCCCTATTCCCTATTCCCTATTCCCTTGTTTACGTATTACGAATTGTCTGTTTTTTCTTTTTTGTTTTGGTTAATTCTTTGGAAGGGAACGCGAATGAGATTATAAGCTCCTTTGGTGGCGATCGCTTTGTAATGGTCTGGTGGTAAGTCCATTTCCACGAATTTTTTCTGTTCAGCAAGAAGTAGTAGTGATGGTGGTTGAACTTTTGCTGATGCTTGAGTGCGAATATGGTCTAAAGCTTCTTGGGAAAACCTGAGATAAGTGACAGTTTTTTGAGTGTAGAAAGTGACGGTGGGTTTTTTGAAGCCAACCATGACTAGTTCTTCATTGGGTTGTTGTTCTTGAACTGCGATCGCAGATAATTGTCTTAAAGGTGCTTGACGCTCTGCATCCATCAAAAATAATGCTGGCATTAAAACCAGTGATAAAAATGCTACGAAACATATCAGGTTAATAGTAATAATGGCACGCCAGCGATATGTGAGTATTAAAACAGCGATAATTACAGCAGCAGTCAGCCAAATTATACCGCCGATATTGGCAATGCCTAAATTTTGAATTTGTTCGTATAGTTCAGGTGCAGCAGGGTCAGTACCGATGATGTGGGAAATGTTAAACAAAGCTACAGCTAGTGCTGATAAAAAAGCAACATTTACCCAGCCACTGATGCTGAAAGATTTATGAGTATGTGTGTTTGGGAATAGGTCACTCCACCATAATGCGACGAGAATAGCTGCTGCTGGCATTAAAGGTAAAACATAACTGGGAAGTTTGGTGACAGCGATGGTGAAAAAACTAAATACACCCAAAAACCAGAAACAGGCAAATAAACCCAGTTGTTGAGAACGTTCCTGGTTGATTATTTGCGATCGCTGCCAAAATTTCAATCTAGCGATCGCTCCAGGTATATAAACAGAATATGGTGCAAAACCAAATAACACTACTAAAAAATAAAAATACCAAGGGGCTGAGTGACCGTTAACTACCTCTGTAAACCGTTCTATATTGTGATAACCAAAAAAGGCATTAATAAAATTCCAGCCGTTGCGCCAAGTCACCAAGATGTACCAGGGAGCAGATATGACAAAGACTATTCCCAGTCCTAAAATTGGGCGCATTTCTCGCCATAGTTGCCAGAATTTACCCACATATAGGGCAAAGGCAATCATTATTAATCCTGGTAAAACAATTCCCACTGGCCCTTTGGTTAAAATTGCTCCGGCCATCAACACATAACAAGCCAAATACCATTGATTAGGGAAGCGAGAAGGGGCAGAATTTTGAGCGTATCCCAAAAAGAAGCACAGCAAAGCTGAGGCTATACAACCGGTGAGTAACATATCCGAAACACCGACTCTCCCCCACACAATCATTTCGGGATTGAGTGCCATTAAAGCCGATGCAACGGCCGCTGTTAAGTAACGACGGGTAGGATTTGCAGTTTGCTCTAATTCATCTTTTTTAGCAAAATGCCACTGCACAGCGTAGAATGCCAAAGCGGTTACACCCGTTGCTGCTAAGGCTGAGGGTATGCGTGCTGCCCATTCATTCACACCCATAATAGAGTAGGCGATCGCTTGACACCAGTAAATTAACGCTGGCTTGTCAAACCGAGTTACACCATTAAAGAAGGGTGTGATCCAGTCACCTGTAACTAGCATTTGCCGGGAAGCTTCCGCAAACAGAGGCTCAGTTTCGTCAATTAAGCCAATATTGCCCAAATTCCAGCCAAAAGCTATAAAGTTAATCAACAGCAACCAGACAATGGCGATGGTGACAGCAAGGGCTGGACGCTGTTCTATGTTATTCAACCATTGATCAACAGGGCGGGTAACGCTCAATTTTAGCCTCATAAATCCATACTTTATCGACACGGTAAATCGCGTCTTTCCCTTAAACACAATAATTCAAAAGTCGTTGATTGGTGCGATTTTGTTCTCACATCACAGAAGGCAGGCGGCATTTCTGGAAAATACCTAAAGCATTTGTATTAAACTATGTTTACTGATATATACCCTCAAATATGAACCGCTCTTATTTATTTACTTTGCCATTGATAACTGTAGGTGTATTGCTGTGCAGTGTGATGAATGCTGATAAGAGTCTATCTCAACCCGCCGCTATTGATTTCAATCAACTCTCTAATGGTAACTATCGGTTTTGTAGTCAACAACCCAAAACAACTAATGTAACTCCTCCAGATGCGATCATTGGCAACTGCTTTTTGTTTCGTAAGCAGGGAAATCAAGTTGTTGGCAGCTATTACGACACAAGAACATTAGGGGAAGAAAGCCTGTGTTTAAGAGGAACATTGAGCGATCGCTTAGGCGGTGAAGGTTTAGAATTTATTGGTGGTATTGGTCGTCAACGTATACCAGCCAAGGCAGAAGGTTCTAATTTAGTAAATTGGGACAAGGAAGGAATTCTCAAAGTTGGCAGCGCAGTCCGTGTTGGCAAACGCACAATATCTGGTCAACCTATACATTACCGCCAAGCTATCTTAGATTTGAAGCGACTTTATCAGTACAATTTAGGCAATAAGCTGCCACCTACTCGGTGTATTCGGTAACTTAGGAAGAAGGGAACAGGGAATAGGGAACGGGGAATAGGGGACTTCCAAATAAAAAAATATCCCATCGTTTTGATAGCAGGGGAGCAGGGAGCAGGGGGAGGAAAAGTCGTTTTGATGACAGTAATTTGTATAATTTACTTTTTGGAGTTCCCTAGGGAAAAATCAGTCTAAATACTACTTTGAACTGATTACTGACCGCTGACTGCTGATAGCTAATTGCTAAGTGCTATATTTAGCTAACCATGATTGCACAGCAGATTTTAATTTTGCTCTTTCAGTTTCTTGAATACCTTGGGGATCAAAACGATAGCGATAATGAAGTTCAATTAATGATGATAAATCCTCAATTAAATCAGATGTTGGGATTTCTTTTTTGAGTCTCTCTATCCAATTCTTTAAAGACTCTGAAGGCTGACGTGCAAATCCCAATTCATTTAAAGTATTCTCAATTAAATAAAATTCTGAATCCTTGCTAATTTCTATTTCAATTTTATGAGTTTGTGTTGATAATATCTCTTGCTTAAATACACGCTTCACTTTCTTTTGTGGAGCAGATTTAGCTATCATGAGTAAAAATAATGGCAACAACAGCCACCAGATATATTTAAAAAAGCCACTACTTCTAATATCTCTCAACCAACTGGAAAGCTGAAAACCCCAAAATGACCATAAATCAGAAATCATGGATAATTTAGAAACACCTGCATTTTCAATACTTGTCCAGTCCGCTGGTGTAGTATCAAAGGCTTGCCATTTTCCATCTATATATACCATTGTCCAAGCATGAGCGTGACGACTGCGGACAATATATTGCTTTTCTAAGTTACTAAATTCATGAACTGAATAACCTACACTATAACGAGTGGGAATACCCAAAGCACGTAAAATTAAAGTAGTTGCACTAGCAAAATATTCACAATGTCCAGCACGAGTTGTCAGTAAAAAAGTTGATAAAGGTGTAGAAGCATTATCTTTACCTGTGAGTTGGAGTGAATAACGATAATTTTTTAATAAAAATGTGTCTACAGTTTGTAAAATTTGTTGTGGTGTCTTACCTTCAATCTCCAATTGTTGAACGATTTCATTTATTGCTGATGCTTCAGATTTGGGAATTTGTAAATCATCTTCTGTTGGTGGACTATCGAAAGATACTTGGTTATTAAATTTGATTTTATAAGCAATATCATTAATTTTTCCTGAAACTTTTACCGTACCATATTTGTTTTTCTCCATCTCGCTAACTGGTAAATCATTAATTTCCAAAGTACCATCAGCTAATCTTAATACACCTTTGCCATTATTGAGTGTTCCATAAATAGTTAACGTTGAACTATTAGCTGTTTGATTTCCTAACCGCCAAGTTGTATTATTAGCATCTGGTTTAACGGGAGTAAATGCAGGATTTAAAGCTATCCACAAAGCAGATTGATATTTATTATAAGTTGCTTCTCTGAGCAGAATGGGAAAATTACTTTTAGTTTGAGAAGCTACCCTAAAAACAATATCATTAGACTGCTTTAAAACTCCAATTTCTCCCATACTTGTTTGTTTTTTGAAAGCATTAATTTCTTGTCCAATAGCATCGCTAAACCAAGAAACTATTTGATCTTCTACTTTGAGATGAAGTTGATGTAGTCCTATTTGTCCGATAAAGCCTATACTTCCCGCAGTTAGGAATAAACAAAGCCAGATAATAGGTGAAAATCTTGGAGAACGAACAAACCACAGCGCCATAGCAGAAAGCGCAAACATCCCAATATAAAAAGAGATATTTTCAGTATTGGCATTACTAGCTGCTAAAATACAAAGAGCAAAATATGGGTAAGTTAAATTAACCCTAAACTGGTTGCTTTGTTCTCCTGTTTTCTCATCGTTAAATATCAAAAAAAGAGTGGTAAGATTGATATTGTCATTAACAGCATAAATGTGAGCAGCTATCAGTGGAGAAAATACAATAGGAAGCCACTGGAAAAGAGTGTAGACTACATAAAAAGAACGACTAGAAATGAATAAATAAATAGTTAAAGCAACTAGAATAACCAAGCATATATTAGCAATACGCTTGATCTCATCAGTAGAGAAATCCCAACGAGACTGCACAAGGCGAGAACATTCAAGAATTATAGCAATTGGTATAGCAAAAATCCAGATTCCAGTTTGCCAACCCCAAAATATTAAAGCTACGCCAAGCAGTAAAGGAGGTGTTTTCATAATTGCATCAATTCCTGTTGTATCTTATTAATATTTAAAATTTGGAAATTTACTAACTCATACGACATCAATTCAGTGTGATTAAACTGATCTTCGTTGTTAGTAAGAATTAAAACTAATGTATGTATACCCATATTATTCAGATATTCTACTAATTTTTTTCTCTGGTCATCCCAGGATATAAATATGCAGATACAACCACTTAACAAAGAAATTTTTTCTAACACCACTGGGATGAGAGAATCAAAATATTTATGCTGACAAGCAACCACTGAAGCGAGAATTTCTAACATTTTTTCTGTAGAACTTAATCCTCTACCGAAGGTAAAACAATAGGCTTCATTTCCCACAAACATCAAATCTAATAAAGATTCTTGAGTTTGCATTTCCGAAGCTAGTGAAGCAGCTATTGATATTGCTTCCTCTAAAATTTGGCTATATTTCTCAGGTTGAAATGTATCTAAAATTAAGGCATGACGTACAAAAAACTCATCCTGTTCTTCTTTAACGATGGGTTTACCAATTTTTGCCCAACTTTTCCAATGAATTTTACGCAGGGAGTCGCCCGGACGATATTCTCGTAAAGAGTGAAATTCTTCTGCATCTCCCACAGAAGAAGCTAACGCAACACCACCAGATTGATATTTTCTCAAACCCGGTAATTGAATAGGTGGTAGTTGATATAATTTAGGGAGAATTAATAAAGATTGGGGTAATGAAATAGTTTTACAAGCATTAAAAAGACCAAAAGGATCTGGTCGTGCTATTGTCATACTTACCAGACGCATGACTCCTCTATGGGTGGGTGTAATTTCTCCCAGAACTTCTATTTTACTATGAGGTTTTAGCGGTGGTAATTCTATAGTTTTTGCCGTTCCACACTGTTTACGAGAAACTAACCATAACCACCGATAAGAACCTAATTTAATATCCAGAGGAGTGCGTTTATGTTCTTCAGGTTCTGGTGTTTCCAGAAACTCTTTCCAAGTTGGACGAGGGTCAGAAAAATTTTCCAATAATTTTAAGTTTGTTTGCTTTTGATTGGTTTTATTATGAATAACAATTTTGTATTTTAGTTTAACTCCAACAGTCGCAAACCGGGGTAAAGTCCGAATTGCGCTAACGCGAGAACGAAAGAATCGACTACAAACAGTGGCAATAATGAGAATAGATACTAAAAAAGTAAATATTTGATAGGTCAGATTTTGGGTTGTATCTAAACCCAACGCTGCTGAAAATATTAAGCATAAAATCACTGCAAAGCCATTAATGGTAATTCTTTTAGCAAGTTTGTGTTGCAGGGCTGAACTAAAATGATATATTTGATAGATAAATTTTTGCATTTTTATAACTTGGCTAAAAAGTCTTGATATTTAACTATTTCAGTACCTTCAAATTTCTCAATTACCAATAAATCTTGATCTCCTGTAACTAAAAAATTCGCATCATTATCTTTAGCATCCCGACACAGAGAAACATCGGATGTGATATTTATAAATAGTCCAATGGTTTGCAGAAGTTGAATTAACTCATCTACTTTGTGAGACGGAAAATACTTTTGTAACTTGGGACGTTGAGTAACAAGCTTTATTTCTTCCAAAATTTGCTCAGAAATAACTAATTTAATCTTCTCTTCAATTAACAGACTTTTCAAGTCTGCTAGTTCTTTACCAATTAAAAAACTAATCCAGAGATTAGTATCAATAATTGTCTTAATTGCTTTTCTTTCTGGCATAAATTTCTGAACGCGCGATTTCAACTTCTTCAGTTATTTCTTCTAGGGATAATTCATTGGTTTGAGATAGCTCTAGTAATGCTGTTAATTTTTTATTCAAAGTTTCTTTTTCTAATTCTTTACTCAGTAACAATTTTTCAGAATCGGAAAGCTGTTTAACTAAAGTGAGAATTTGCTCAAATGTTAAATTGAGTTGATAGGTGTTTTGTAACATAATCTCAAATATTCTCCTTTGGTTGATGAATACATTTTTACACACCCACCGATTTTTTTGATCTGCTATCAACTAGGAACAGGAACAGATTTGAGAATATCTTCCACCACACCTGCTGCGGTTTTACCAGAGAAACGCGCTTGGGGTTCCATTACTAAACGATGGGCAATTACTGATACTGCAAGTTCTTGAATATGTTCTGGTGTGACAAATTCATAACCATCAAATAAAGCTAATGCTTGAGCAATTTTCATTAAGGTAATAGATGCTCTCGGACTTGCTCCTAATTGTACACCTTCGGCTGTGCGAGTGGCGTTAACAATATCGACAAGATAACGTTTTAATTCTGCACTAATTCTAATTTGTTTAACTTGCTGTTTTAAGTAGATGATACCTTCTAAATCAACGCATGGTTGAATGGTATCAATAGGATGTTGTTGAATTTGTTCTGATAACAGATTAACTTCTTCTTCTGGTGAGATATATCCTAAACTAAATTGCAGTGCAAACCGATCCATTTGTGCTTCTGGCAGGGGATAAGTACCACGGGATTCAACGGGGTTTTGTGTGGCAATGACAAAAAATGGATCTTTCAGTTTTCGCAAATTCCCATCAACTGTGACTTGAAATTCTGCCATTGCTTCTAATAGTGCTGACTGGGTACGGGGTGAAGCGCGGTTGATTTCGTCAGCTAAAACAATGTGAGCAAAAATCGGACCTTCGTGGAATTTAAAGGTTTGTTCGTTAGGATTTAAAATGGAAACACCTAAGATATCAGATGGTAATAAATCAGGTGTAAATTGAATCCGCTTGAAGCTAACATCAACGGAAAAAGCTAAAGCTTTGGCTAAGGTAGTTTTACCTGTTCCCGGAGAATCTTCTAATAATATGTGTCCACCACTGGCAAAGGCAGCTAATAATTTTCTAATCGCTATTGATTGCCCTTTCATGACTTTTTTAATGTTGTCAGAAATTCGCTGATAAATTTCTTTTCCGGATAGTTGAATTTTTGATTCTCCCATAGGTTTTATAGCAGGTGACAGGGAACAGGTGACAGGTGACAGTGTGAAAAGTCTTTTAATATCTAGTTTTTATCAATGGGTTACGTCAAGCTACGCTAAAAGTTGAGGTTCTAACGACCTTGGCGATTGCTATATCAATTAAAGGAGGGAATAGGGAATAGGGAATAGGGAATAGGGAATAGGGAATAGGGAATAGGGAATAGGGAATAGGGAATAGGGAATAGGGAATAGAGAAGAAATAATTATTGATTCTCCCCATCTCCCCATCTCCCCATCTCCCCTTACGGAGTGAGTATCAACTGCCATTCTTTGACTTGGGAATTCCATTGTGGTGCAGAGGTTTCTCCAACAACATAAGGACCCCAATAGCGTCGGGAGCCATCTTGGGCGAAAGCTACTAAAATATCTCCCTTCTCTAGGTTTAAATTACCCTCTGGTAGAGATAAAATTAAACCCTTTTGACTGCCTTCTTGGGGATCAAAATCCCAATGTGCCGGAAGATTATTTTTGGTTTTGCTTGCTGAGGCATTTTTAACTGCTGAATGTCGCGCTAAGAGGGCTAGACGTACAGGTTGATTTGTTTGATTTCTCATTCGCAAACTGCCTAAGCCTTTGCTTTGATGAGGTGAGTTTTTTGGAGTGGGTTTTTCTAATTGCTTGTTTGGTGTGTTTGTGACACTAGCTACACCAGCAGATGCCGTCTGTTTTGAGTTTAAGGTTGTGGTTGTGCTTTGCTGTAATTTGGGGGTTTTTTCGGGGAGTTTTGATGATAGGTTTGGGCTGGTAGAATCAAAGGATATACTCATTTCTAAGCATCCAGCGATGAGTCCTACTAGTCCCAATGCAGAAGCCATAACAGCAAAGTTACGATACATGGAATATTTCATAATGATAGTTTTTAGAGATAAGATTTATCAATTGACAATTGACAATTGATAATTGATAATTGATAATTAGTTTTTTTGGGTTAAAACCTCTCTTTTTCAAGAAAAAGATCCATAAAAACCATAAATTGCTTTCACTTCTCTACCCTTGAGGAAGGTAAGTATTCAGCTATCAGTAATCAGTAAATGGCGACGCGACTCTAATAGCTATTACTTAGAAAGAGACTGAGTTGGTAACAAGGATACAGAGTTTTTAAAAATTACACCAGTGTTAATAAGTGCCATTTACAGCCGATTATTGATGGTTTTTAGGTTCTTGCTGAGGGCTGACGGTTGACGGCTGAATGCTTACTGAGGAAGAGGTAATTGGCCATTTTCCACTATTCATTGTTAATTTTTGAAGATTTATCAGTTATCAGTTGAGAGTTTCATTATTTGAATTTATTTGAATACAGTTCAATGCAAAATACTCGTCTGAATAACCTTTTAGATACTATTGCCAGAACTGTGGGGCAATGGTTTGTTAATCCTTGGCGGCGACTATCATTATTGTTAATTTGTTGGTTATTTGGTTTTTTTCTAGGATCAGCAGTGTCTACTACTGCTGGACAAAAAGCGGAGTTAGACATTGTGGTAGCTGCTTTTTTAGTTCTACTGACGGAAATTACCAGCAGAATTTTCTACAGTCGCAGCTTTTTTGCTAGACAAGCAATTTGGGTAGAATCACTCAACTTACTCAAGATTGGTTTCATCTACAGTTTATTTTTAGAAGCTTTTAAATTGGGTTCTTGATTTGTTTAGGGGTGCTGATTATGACAAGTGAGTGGCTAAATGAAATTTTTATTACAGGTAAAATAGATAGCTATGGGCAAGTGTCTGCCCAGACCGCAGCACTAGCAGATCCTTTGCGGGCAAGGATTTTCGGTATTGACCCAGACAATGTGGCTCAAGTGATTCTAGAGCGATCGCACCTACTTAAATCAGTTTTACCTACTTTTAGCCAATTTTGTCAAAATAACCTGCAATTAACGCCTCAAGCTATGTTACAGGTATTGTGGGATCTGTGGCTACCTTTGTCCGTGAAAATAGCATCAAGTCGTCAAAAACTCGGTAGACCTTTCATTCAGGGGATTTTAGGTGGACAAGGTACTGGTAAAACCACAATGTGCCGGATTCTCAGTTTGATTCTCCAGCAGTTGGGATACTGCACTGTGAGTTTATCTTTGGATGACTTGTACAAAACTTATAGCGATCGCTTGGCTTTAACGCAGCAAGATCCTCGTTTAATTTGGCGTGGGCCACCAGGAACTCACGATATCGACTTAGGTTTAATTTTACTTGATCAGATACGTCAAGGCAACAGTCCTGTGACAGTTCCCCGCTTCGATAAATCGGCTTACTCTGGTGCAGGTGATCGTACTACCCCGGAAATTGTTAACAAGGTTGATATAGTCCTTTTTGAAGGCTGGTTTGTTGGTGTGCGTCCTATTGATCCCCAAGCTTTTGCTACCGCACCACCTCCCATCATCACAGATGACGACCGGGCTTTTGCTCGTGATATGAATCACCAACTCCAAGCTTATCTGCCATTGTGGTCACGCTTGGATAGCTTAATAGCTCTTGATCCCAGAGATTATCGCTGTTCTTTAGAATGGCGTAAACAGGCAGAACAGAAAATGATTGCTGCTGGTAAATCAGGTATGAGCGATGCAGAAATAGAAGCATTTGTCAATTATTTTTGGCGAGCATTACACCCAGAATTATTTATCCAGCCCTTGCTGACATCCCCCACAATTGATTTTGTTGTGGAAGTTGATACTGATCACTCTTTTGGTGCAATATATAGCAATCATAAATAAAACATTAACAAAACCCAATGCCAAATGCCCAATTTTTATCAGTAATTTTACGCATTTAATAGGACTTCTATCTAGAAATTATATAGAAATTATATTTATTTTTCTATCAAAAAACTGTCAATAATTTTTTTCAGTCATTTTTCTCCAGTTTTAACTTGACAAATCAATTATGTATGAACACTCAAGACATTAACATACCGGAAAATATTGATGATCGTCAATATGAACAACAGCCAATTCATCTCCCTGGATACATACAGTCACATGGAATTATTCTAGTTTTACACCCATCAGATTTAACAATTTTACAAATTAGTGAAAACACAAATCAATTTTTTGGTATCTCTCCAGAATCCTTACAGGGAAAAAACTTAAACTGCCTTTTATCTTCAGAACAAACACAATTAATTACTTATTCCTTACAAGAAGAAAACCCTAGCTTTATCCATCTATTAGACATTCCTATACATAACCAAGAAAACTCTTCGCTCTTCTTGGGCATACTCCATCATGAACATGAAGCTTTCATCCTAGAATTAGAACCGCATACAGCTATCGAAATTTATCCGTTATTAGGATATACACATCTTTTAAAAAGCTCAATTTTCAACATTCGTAATGCCACTCATCTATCCGATCTCTATCGGATTATTGCCCAAGAAGTGAGAAAAATAACTCAATTTGATAGGGTAATGATTTACAAATTTGCAGATGACTACAGTGGAGTAGTAATTGCTGAAGATAAACAAAATCATTTAGAAAGTTATTTAGGATTACATTATCCTGCTCCTGACATTCCCAATCAAGCCAGAGAATTTTACTACAAAAATTGGCTACGCATTATTCCCGATATTAATTATCAACCTGTAAAAATCATCCCTACAAATCATCCCCTTACTGATGAACCCCTGGACTTAAGTCGCGCAATACTCAGAAGCATCTCACCCTGTCATGTACAATACTTAAAAAATATGGGTGTGAGTGGCTCAATGTCAATTTCACTCATTCATGAAAACAGGCTTTGGGGGTTGATTGCCTGTCACCATTATTCTCCCAAATATCTAGATTATGAAATTCGCCAAATCTGTGAAGTAATTGGTCAATTTGCATCTATTGAATTAATTAATCATCGGGAACGAGTTTTAAGTTTTTACCGCCAACAAGTCAAATTAATTCAAGAACAGCTAAATAAAAATTTAACCAATGAATTAGATTACATTGGCAATGTCTTCAAGCGAAATGAAACAAGCTTATTGAATTTACTCAGTGCTACTGGTGCTGCTATCTTATTACAAGGACAATTAATATTAATTGGTAATACTCCCTCAGAAGAAGACACACGCAATCTAGTAGAATGGATATTAAACCAGAAAAATCAACAAGAAATTTTTTACACAGATTCTCTACCCAAACTGTATCCAAACGCTAGTAATTTTCAAGATATAGTTACTGGTATCTTAGCAATTTCCATAGTTTTACATCAGAGGTCTTATCATATCATTTGGTTCAGACCAGAGCAAATTCAAACTGTTAATTGGGCAGGTAATCCTGATGATGCAATATCTATAGACTCAGATAATCAACTGTACCTAACTCCACGCAAATCATTTGAAATCTGGAAGCAAACAGTTAAAAATAAATCACTTCCTTGGCAAGCATTTGAAATTGAAGTAGCACAAGAAATGAGAAATAGCCTCATGCTTGTCGCACTAGAGTTTTCTCAACTGGCATTACAACAAGCCGCTGAACAGGCAAAAATTGCTAACCGGGCTAAAAGTCAATTTTTGGCTAAGATGAGTCATGAATTACGGACTCCACTTAATGCCATCTTGGGTTTCACTCAAATATTAACTCGCAATAGCTCATTATCGGAAGAAGACCAAGAAAACTTAGACATTATTAGTCGTAGTGGTGAACATTTGCTGGCTTTAATTAATGATGTTTTAGAAATGTCTAAGATTGAAGCTGGTCAATTAACTTTAAATGAAAATTATTTCGACTTGCGTCGTTTAATTTACTCAATTCAAGCAATGTTTGCCATCAAAGCACCAGATAAAGGATTAAACTTAATCACTAAGTTTAGTAAAGAAGTGAGTCAATATGTTTATGGTGATGAAGGCAAGCTACGACAAATACTAATTAATTTAATAGGTAACGCTATCAAATTTACAGTTGTTGGTCACGTTGCTATTAGAGCATCTTACCCCAGAGATTTTGCATCTTTACTAAGAGAAACAGGAAAAATAATTGTTGAATTTGAAGTTGAAGATACCGGCACAGGTATTGCGGAAGAAGACCAAGAATTAATTTTTGAAGCCTTTCTACAGGCTAAAAGTGGAAGACAGTTTATGCAAGGAACTGGACTAGGACTAGCTATTAGCCGACAATTTGCCAGACTGATGGGAGGTGACATCACAGTTAGTAGTGTTTTAGGTGTAGGTACAACCTTTACTTGTCGAGTTCAACTCAGCCTTGCTGATAAAGTCGATGTTATTTCTCCCATACAAAATACAAAACGAGTAATTGGTTTAGAACCAGGACAACCTAGATACAGAATCTTAATTGTGGAAGATATCTTAGAAAATCGTCTTTTACTCTTTAAACTACTAGAATCTGTTGGTTTTGATGTGCGTGCAGTGGCAAATGGTTTAGAAGCAATTGATATTTGTGGAGAGTGGGAACCCCATCTAATTTGGATGGATATACAAATGCCAGTCATGAATGGATATCAAGCCACTCAACAAATTCGTACCATGATGCAAGGCAAAAAAATCATCATTATTGCTATAACTGCAAGTGCTTTTCAAGAAGACAAACAAGCTATTTTACAAGTTGGTTGTGATGATATTGTTTCCAAGCCTTTTGAAGAAAATATTCTCTTTGAAAAAATGGCACGCTATCTAAATTTACGCTACATCTATGGAGATACTCAGCCAGAAAAACAACAAAAAATTGAGCATAAATTGACAAAATTAACTAGGGCTGATTTCCAAATCATGCCTCCAAAGTGGATTGCTCAGGTTCATGGGGCTGCAATAGTTATTGACGATGCACAACTTTATGAATTGTTTGCACAAATCCCCGCCGAACATCAACAACTAGCTGATACATTAAAAAATTTAGTTGATAACTTTCATATCGAAACAATTATTAACCTTACTACTCCTACTTAACATCAAATCAATTATGGTTTTATCTGACTACGACTTCAATTTTAGTCAAATTTTGATTGTTGACGATAACCCGGACAATCTGCGATTGTTGTCCAAAATGTTAGAGTCGAAAGGATTTAAAGTAAAAAAGACAGTTAGTGGTGAAATTGCTATCCAAGCAGCAAAAATAGAACCTCCTGACTTGATTCTACTGGATATCAATATGCCAGATATGAATGGGTATGAAGTTTGTCGATACTTGAAATCTGAAGAAAGAACTGCTAGTATACCTATAATTTTTATCAGTGCTTTAGATCAAATCACCGATAAAATAATGGCTTTTGACATTGGTGGAGTAGACTACATTACAAAACCTTTTCAAGAATTAGAAGTAGTGGCAAGGGTTAAAAATCAATTAATGATTTACCAACAACAACGCTTACTAATTGAACAAAATAAACTTTTACAACAGGAAATCAAAGATCGTCAACGATTTGAAGCAGCTTTGCTTGCAGCTAATCAACAGCTACAACTTTTTGCTCTGTTGGATGGATTGACAGGAGTTGCCAATCGCAGAAAATTTGATGAATATTTAAATTTAGAATGGCAGAGACTCGCACGTGAACAACAGCCTTTGTCGTTATTATTATGTGATGTCGATTTTTTCAAAAATTATAATGATACTTATGGTCATTTAATTGGAGATAATTGTTTAAAACAAATAGCTATAGCTATTCAATTTGCAGTTAAGCGCCCCGCTGATTTAGTCGCTCGTTATGGGGGAGAAGAGTTTGCAGTTATTCTTTCCAATACTGATTATCAAGGCGCTATCTACGTAGCAGAAGAAATTCATCAAGAGATCAATAAATTGAGGATTTTTCACGCTCAATCTCCAGTGGACAAATTTGTCACTTTAAGTACGGGAGTAGCAACTATTTTACCCAATTTAAATGTTGAGCCAAATACATTGATTAAGGTAGTTGATACAGCACTATATACTGCTAAAAAAGAAGGGAGAAATAAGATTATAGCTGAGAATTTAACGTGATTTGTGATAAGTGAGAATTGATATTTCATTCCAGGTTTTAAACCTCCCCTTTGCAGGAATAAAAAAGAAAAAATTCTATTTTTCAAAGGAGAGGAAGTTATACCAATTCTGTATGAAGATGCGCTGAATTGAAATAAACGTTCGCGAAGCGTGGCGTTAGCCATACCGCAGAGGTACAGAGTACACAGAGAGAAAAGCTCAATCTAAAATTTGGCGCAGCCTCACAAAGAAATGGTATTATCACTTATCCATTGTTAATTGTCAATTGTTGGACTAAATCATAAAAAGGTTGCCAATTATCTGCTTCCACAATTGGTTCCCAAATAGATTCAATCACAGGTCGTAATAAATTAGCTTGGGGATTATATTTAGCTAAAGTTTGAGCAATTCTTCCCATTTGATTGGGATCGAAATTATTGAGAATTTTATGATACAGCACACACCAATTATCAAAAAGTGCCGATGCTCCTAAAGCGGGAACAATCTCAGAATCATTCATCACAAAAGCAGGTTCATCACGCCATTTAATGGAAAAAGTGCGAGCCATATCCGCGAAAAATTGATGATAATTCACTTGACTTTCTTGTAAAAAGGCAATTGTCAACTCTAATAAATCATCAACTTCAGCAAATTGCCAATCTTCAAAACCCAGCTTTTTCAACATCAAATTGCGATATTCAAGCTGATAGTATTCGGCGAATTTAGCTAAACCGCTCTGTAAATCACTAATATCAATTACCGCTTTTAATGGTTCTTGCAGCATTTCTAAATTTAAATGACAAATAGTCGGTTGCTGACCATAACAATAGCGCCGATAATAGTCAAAATATGCAGCGGTAAAATATAAATCATAAGTGGGAATAAAGGCATAAGGCCCATAGTCAAAACTCTCTCCTGTAATCGACATATTATCAGTATTCAGGACGGCATGACAAAAACCTGCCGCCATCCACTGCGCTACTAACTCTGCTACTCGCTTTACTAATTCTGCATAAAATAAAGCATATTTATCATTTTCGTCTTTGAGGTTTTGGTAATATTCAGTAATGACATGATCTAACAATTTTTTAGTTAAATCAGGACGTTTTAAATAATGTAATCTTTCAAAAGTTCCAAACCGGATATGAGATTTACTCATCCGTATCATTACTGAGGAACGAGTAGGGGAAGGTTCATCTCCACGCCATAAACCTAAACCAGTTTCAATCATACTCAAACAGCGAGAAGTTCTCACACCTAAACGGTTTAGTGCTTCTGCTGCTAACACTTCCCTGACTCCACCTTTCAGAGTCAGCATACCGTCACCACCACGGGAGTAAGGTGTTCTCCCAGAACCTTTTGTACCAAAATCGTATAATTCGCCATCTTTTCCCCGGACTTGTCCGTAGAGAAACCCTCTACCATCACCCAAGTGAGGGTTATATTCACCAAATTGATAACCGTGATAACGCAGTGCTAAAAAGGGTTTTCTTCCTTGAAATTGACCAAAAGCTTTAACAAAATCTTCGTCTTTAACTGCTTGTGGATCAAGTCCTAAATGTGGTAAAAGAGCATCATTTCGCCAACGGAGAATATGTTGAGGAAATTCTTCTGCTGCCACTTCATCATAGTAATCATTACCTAGAGATTCTAAGGCGCTTTCGTAGTTGAGAGAGAGTAAAGGGTTACTAGAATTGCTAGAATTGTTGTGGTGGGAATTTTCAGCCAGTGTCATTATCAGCAAATTTTAATTGTTCTTCTCTTCATCTTACATCTGAGATAATTCTTAATTCGTAAATAGGGGAATAGGGAAAGAGCCAATACATTATTCTCCTCTGCTCTCCTGCTCCCCTGCTTCCCGCTCCCTACCCCCTGCCTCTTAACTACGGTTTCCAGTGATGATTAGTCAAACTGGTAAGAATATGATCTTCCCATTTACCGTCAATTAATAAATAGTCTCTAGCATATCCTTCAATTACAAAACCCAGTCTTTTTAGCACATTCCCACTCCGGCGATTATGGGGCATATAATTGGCCATAATGCGGTGAAAATTTAGTTCTTGGAATACATATTCAGTTCCGGCTTTCACAGCTTCTGTCATGTAACCATGACCTTGTGCTGCTTCTGCTAGACTATATCCTACATGACAAAAATTAGCTGCTCCACGTACAAAATTAATAAAGTTGACAACACCAATAATTTGCTTTGGTTGGTTGATCGAACAAATAAATAATCTTAAAGAGCAGTCGTGAATTAATTCCAGATGATATTGTTCGATTTGATATTGCCAATATTCTGTTGTGAAAAAACCATCAATCCAACTGGGTGAAAATGGGGTAAGATGGGCTTTATTTACCGTAAAATATGTGATAATTTGGGGTATATCTTCGGGAATGGCCACTCTTAGTAACAGACGATTGGTTTTAATTAGTGGCAGTTCTGATTTCATATACTAGAATTATTAATTTTGTGTAAGTTTGTGTATTTTAGTAACAATCTACAAAAGGATAATAACGGTGGGAATACGCTACGATTGGCAGCAAGATGAGATTTTGGCAATCTATAATACACCATTTCTAGAGCTTATTTATCAAGCTGCTAGTGTGCATCGTCAATTTCATAATCCAAAACAAATTCAAGTTTGTAAGCTGATATCTATTAAAACCGGTGGTTGTCCAGAAGATTGTGGTTATTGCGCTCAATCTTCTCGCTACAAAACAGAGGTAAAACCGGAAGCACTGTTAGAAAAAGAAACGGTGCTGAATATAGCGAAGAAAGCCAAAGAAACTGGTGTAAGTCGCGTTTGTATGGGTGCAGCTTGGCGGGAAGTGCGGGATAATTCCCAGTTTGAGCAAGTCCTGGATATGGTAAAGGATGTCACCTCAATGGGTTTAGAGGTTTGTTGCACTTTGGGAATGTTAAATGCAAATCAGGCCAAACGGTTAGAAGATGCGGGTCTGTATGCTTATAACCATAACTTAGATACTTCTGAGGAATATTACAGTACCGTGATTACGACACGGACTTATGGCGATCGCCTCAATACAATTGCCAATGTTCGTCAAACTAATGTTACTGTCTGTTCTGGTGGTATTCTCGGTTTGGGTGAAAGCGTCGCAGACCGGGTAGGAATGTTATACACCCTTTCCAATTTGCAGCCCCATCCAGAATCTGTACCTATTAATATTCTCTCACAAGTTCCCGGTACACCATTGGCAGATCAACCAGAAGTACCTATTTGGGATGTAGTGCGGATGATTGCTACCGCTAGAATTATTATGCCTAATTCTGATGTGCGGTTGAGTGCAGGTAGGGCTAAACTTTCCCAAGTTGAACAAGCTTTATGTTTTATGGCTGGGGCTAATTCTATCTTCTCCAGCGATGATAACAAAATGCTCACAGTGACTACTCCCTGTCCTGATTATGATGCAGACCAGGAAATGCTGAATCTGCTAGGTTTAGAAATGCGGCCACCATTCCAAAAGCAGGAAAAAGCACCTAATTTTGTGACTGTTTAGATCCCCCCAACTTAGGCCAGTTCGCACAACGGGGGGAACTCCCGCAAACGACTGGCTCTCCTGGAAAAGGGGGGCTTTTTAGGGTTTTAGGTTTGGTTAAGAATTATACCAATTTTTGAAATTCAGCAACGGGGTTAAACCCTAAAACCTAGATGCTGTCAGATTTTCGTAATTACGAATTATGAATTACGTTCGCGCAGCGTGCCGGAGGCACTATTACGAATTAGTATTAGATGATCTTGGCAGAACGCAGACCAAATAATAAACCAACAGCGATACCCATAAACACGCCTAAAAATACAATATATTCAACTACAGCCATTTGCCTTTCTCCTAATTAGTGACTTATTTCTATTGAATCATGGGAATAGGTTACAGGGAACAGGTGACAGGTGACAGAGAAGAAAGCAGGGGAAGCAGGGGGTGCAGGGGAAGCAGGGGGAGAATAAGCTGTTGTGCATTTAATTTGTATAATTCTGGCGGGCAAGATACCCACCCCACAAGACTTAACCATTTTAGGATTATAAACTTTAGGTGCGTAACAGCTTATTTATCTTTTGCCTATTTCCTGTTCCCTGTTCCCTGTTCCCTGTTCCCTGTTCCCTTCCCCCAATGACCAACCACCAAATTACGATACAATAACCGGACGGGTTTATTAGGTTTGGGGAATGACTTCTGTAATTAAAGTAGATATACCAGAAAAATCTTATGAAATAACTGTTGCACCAGGGAGTTTGGATAACCTGGGTGAACAGATGGCGAGTTTGCAACTGGGTAAGAAGGTGTTGCTGGTTTCTAACCCGATGATATTTAAACATTATGGTGAAAGAGCGATCGCATCCCTAAAAAATGCCGGCTTTGAAGTCACAAGTTACAACCTCCCACCAGGGGAACGCTACAAAACCCTCAACTCCATTCAAAAACTCTATGACATCGCCCTAGAAAATCGTTTAGAGCGTTCCTCCACAATGGTAGCTTTGGGAGGTGGTGTAATTGGTGATATGACTGGGTTTGCCGCTGCTACATGGTTAAGAGGAATTAATGTTGTCCAAGTTCCTACCAGCCTCTTAGCAATGGTAGATTCAGCAATTGGCGGGAAAACAGGAGTAAACCATCCCCATGGTAAAAACTTAATTGGTGCGTTTCACCAACCGCGCTTAGTTTTGATTGATCCAGAAGTATTAAAAACCTTACCAGCAGCGGAATTTCGGGCGGGAATGGCGGAGGTAATCAAGTACGGCGTTATTTGGGACGCTGAATTGTTCACTCAATTGGAAGCGAGTAAACACCTTGACCAACTCCGCTATGTAAAATCCGACCTGATAACTTACATATTAACTCATTCTTGTCAAGCGAAAGCAGATGTTGTCAGCAAAGATGAAAAAGAATCTGGACTGCGGGCAATTCTTAACTATGGTCACACTATTGGTCATGCTGTGGAAAGCTTGACAAATTATCGGCTGTTGAAACACGGTGAAGCTGTGGGCATTGGCATGATAGCAGCAGGAGAAATTGCTGTGAAATTGGGACTTTGGCAAAAAGCAGACACAGAACGTCAAAACGCGCTGATTAAAAAATCCAGTTTACCCACCCAATTACCAGCGGGTTTAGATATTGAGGCGATTATTGATGCTTTGCAACTGGATAAAAAAGTCAAATCCGGGAAAGTGCGGTTTGTATTACCCACCCGAATTGGGGAAGTGAAAGTAACAGACGAAGTACCAACGGATATTATTAGGCAGGTATTGAAGGAGATGGAGAAGAGGGAATAGGAGTATGGCTAACGCCACGCTGCGCTATCAGGAGTACAGTAGAAAGAATTTATTTTTCTCCCCCTGCCTCCCC
>NZ_LUFH02000109.1 GCF_001586785.1 Sphaerospermopsis aphanizomenoides BCCUSP55 | reverse complement strand
GCTTGATGTAAATCACCAGAACGAAGTTGAAATTCTCCTAAAATATTATATAATTTTGCTACAATTGCCTTATCTTGAAGTTTATCAATATGAAATCTAAGATGATTGCTCATTATATTGAAAATACCAAGTCTGCCAAAAGCTCCAGCAAGACTAGACTTATCATCTATTTGTTTTACAATAGTCTTAGCAGCTAAATTAAAATCTTCAATATTCAAATAATGATAATAAGGTTCAAAAGCAGTTAAAGCATCTTTAATAGTTTCAACACTTTTAATACTTTTAGTCCAAAATTCTCCTGCTTGAATATTTGCTTTTTCCCAATCCTTACTATTTTTCAATCTTTCAATTGCTTCTTGCCGAATTATCGGATGTAACAAATATTCACTATTATTAAATTCAACTAAAGCGTGCGCTCTCAAAATTTTAATAATTCTTTTATGCTGATTTTCTGGTACATCCCAAAGTAAACAAAACAAACCTGCTTCTGGTACAGTTGGGACATCTTGATAACGATAACATCCCATCCGACAAAGCAAATTATAAGCATCAAGATTAATATGAGCTAATCTTTCAAATTGTTCTTTAATGAAATTCCCTACCGCAGTTTCAATTTCTAAATTCTTCTCAGTTTTATTATCCTGCCAATAAGCAATAATATCTCCATTAAAATCATTTATAATGGTATTACATAATACTTTCATGGCCAAAGCATTACCCCCATAGACGTTGTGAATTTCAGTTAATATGTGAGTATCTGAATTAATTTCTTGATAATTCCAATATTTATGCCATGCTTCTACAGTTAAACTAAGCAGTTTATACAGAGTAATATCTAAACCCTCATAAAGAGGCTCACGGCTGGTAATAAGGGTAATAGACTTAACGCTAGTATCAGTTAAAATTCGCAATAATTCTACATAACTGCGATGCTGTTCAATAAACTTTCCTGAAGCATCTAAAGCAGGTTCAAGGTTATCTATTAAAATTCCTATTTCCTGTGTTTGGAGTTTCTGTTTTAATCGATTTAAAGATACGATAAGTTCTCGCCCAGGTTCTTCTCCTAATTGACGCAGTTTTTCCTCTAATAAACTCTCTACAGATGCAATATCTTTTGTTTCTTTAGCAATAGGAAAATCTAATACTGTTTTAAACCTTCTTTTAAGATATTTCTGAGCTAAACGAGTTTTACCAGTACCTCCAGGTGCGATGATTTGGATAATTTTTGCACCTTTATTAATCAGGTTGTCAAGATGTGCGATCTCACTTTCCCGACCTATAAAATTAGGGTCATATTCTCTGAATCCCTCTAAATCTTCATAACCTGAATTTTTGTCAAAAGTCGTTTTTTCTTCACCACCCGCAATTTGAAGACTTATCACTTTTGTAGGTTGAATGTTGTTAATAGCTGCAATTGCACTTTCCCTGCCTATGAAATTTCGCTCAATTGCACCTTTAAAATTTGCTTTGCTTATATTTTCTTTTAAAATATCAGAAAGTAACTTCCATAACTTAATACCAATCAATTTTACGTGACTTTCATGAACAGATAACTGGTTTGCCATTTTGGAAAAACTTTGGCCTTCCCAAGATTTCCTAAAAACCTCTCTCTCTAAATCATGTAGATATTTACCTGTTTTCTGAAAAACTAAGGTATCAACGAAATTTAAAGCTGTTTCAGCATCCATAATTAAGCTAGATCATTAAGGTTTCATCAATATCTTAATCCTTTATTAGACAGTCTAGCAACGTGATCTCAAAAACTAATTACTACTATTTAAGCCCAAAAAATACTGCATTTCGTTATATAGGTTAAGTTTTATAACAAAAATAAACTATATGTTGCCATATAATACCAGCAAGCATATAGTTAAATTTAAATACAAAAAGTCCTAGCCTTCACGGGGTTAGGACAGTTTTTAAAACATAATCTAGAGGCCATTATGGCACAAAAAGCATCTGAATTCCCAATTTCTAAAGTAGCTTCAACTCTTTTAGCTACTACACTTACAGCAGCATCAATAGTCCTTAGCGTGAATTTACTTAGCCAAGGAAGTTTCCCTGATGGCTCTTACCCAATTACTAATCAATGTACTGATGCTGATACTCAAACTATCAGTCGTACATCATCTCGTAGTCTTTACTGGTATTGGGGGCAAATGACAATATTAAACCCCATAACCTTTATGATTACATTCAAAAATAAGAGATTCTGCCTGTTATTGAGAATAAAAAGGGGCAATTTTCGACTACTCATTATCTCCCCCTCACGTGATATTTAACTCCCCCCCTTGTGATAATTGATTTTCCTGAAACCTTTACTCAGTAAAGGTTTCAACCCCTGAATACTCAAATTACATAAAACCTGCACACTATATAGATATGGCCGGAAAAAAACTACTCAAAACGGGGTTGTATCCTAGTCAGAACATCTATTTCAGCCCTGCGGGGATACTCACCTGGTTTTGAGTGCGCTGCCATGAAACGTCAATACACCACCAAACGCAATCCTTGTCCTGTCTGTGGCAACCATCACGGTTGCGCTATTCGCTCAGATAATTTAATTGAGTGCTTTCGGAGTTTCAGCCAACATGATGCTCCTGCTGGTTATCGCTTTATCAAGCTCCTGCGTAACGATATGGGCGGTTTATTCGTCCCAGATGATAAAAGTGGTCAAATCCAGGGTGAGCGTCTGTATTCGCCTCAAAATCGGGCTGGTAGCAGAAAGATTAACAAAGGGTTGAGTATTGAGGAACGGAACAGGCAAAACCGATTACTTTTAAACTCCACTGTGAGTAGTTTGGGTACTCAACATATCTCCCACCTGCAAACACAACGACAGTTGACTACTCAAGAAATTAACTGGCTCAAAGACTTAGGTTGGGTGAGAAGCTGGGAACCAGGATTATCTGCCCCGGTGGGGGTAACATCTGCTGTGGCTGGGGTGTCACTTGAAGGTAGACTATTGGGGAGAGAAGGAATTGCGATCGCAGCCCTTGACCCCTATTTTCAAATCACCGGCTTTCAAATTGCTACTCTGCAAACCAAACCCAAATACATCTGGTTGAGTAGTTCTAACCAAGGGGGAAACGGACCACATTTACCAAATGGGGAATTACCTCTGTTTTGTTGGAAACACCCAAACTGCAAAAGGGCAAAAGTAGTAATTCTTTGCGAAGGCGCACTCAAATCTCTACTCACCGCCGTGTTTTTGTGGCGTTCTGGGCAAACTGATATTGCCGTCATTGGTACAGCATCTGCCGCACGCTATGGTCAACAAACCCTCAAAGATTACCTAAAGCGGTTGCGTCCCCAAGAAATTCGGCTGATGCCTGATGCTGGTGCGATACTCAATCCCCACATTGCCAAAGCCAACGAAGATACTCTGCAACAGTGCCGTAAATTGAGATATTCTCTATCTGTGGGTGACTGGGGACAACTCGAAACCAAAGAGCAATTAGACATTGACGAATTACTGGCCGTAGGTCGGCAAGATGAGATTAAACTAATTAGCACTGCTGCTTACCTGAATCGCCATCATATCCATCAACAAATTAGAAAACTACTCAAACAAGGTTCATTCCAGTTGGTGCAGGATAAGTTGATTACCCTAAAACCCGCTCCCAACTCTACAGACAATTTAGATTTAATTCAGCAGTATGCAAAAGGCGTTGAATACTGCCGTAAAGGTGGATATCAGGTAATGGTGAGTTGGAATAATGAAGCAATACCTTCTGAAAATTCTTCTCCTCCTGCACCCTGTACCCTTAATGATAAATATTTAACTGGTGATATCAATCTTTCCCCCTGCCCCCCGCACCAGGTCACTGAGCGACTTGTACTGAGCGCAGTCGAAGTAAGCCAAAGTGCTGCACCCCTGCATCTTCTGACACCAGAAGAGTTTTTTGCTGGATGTTCAGAACAAGTACAACAGTCTCTGGCTCAGATAGACCGAGAATGGGAAATGCTCTACAAACTCAAGCTCTGGTTTGGGCGGATGGTGGAGCGTTATCGTCCCAAAAAAGGTTTTGGTCAACAAAATTCGGGTTTAAAAAAGGCAGAATTAGAGGGTAATTTTCAGATAAACGAACCACAGAGGCACAGAGAACACGGAGAAGGAAAAGACAAGGTTGAGAGGTTTCAAGAGGCAAGGGAGCAGGGAGCAGGGGGCAGGGGAGACAATTCAGTTGAGGATTCAACCCCACCTGGACAAGAACCACTTTGTAAAAGTGGAGGACTTGAACCTATGTTGCACTCCGCTTTACAGCAGGAGGAAGGGGTCATTGCATCATGCAATGTCATTGAATATAAACCTGGAAAGTTCCCCAAATATGGCACTTTACAACAACCACCGAAAATTATCTTCAAAAAAGGTCAGCGTTTGCAAGTTTACGCTGAAGCTATCGCTGCTGGGTGGAAACACATTTTAGATAAAAGTCCCACTGGTACATTTAAAAGCCATGATGCAGGAACAGCTTTACCAACAGCTTTGGGAGTAGAAAAGTTATGGTATTTTACCAGTCATGCTCGCAATGTCAGTACAGAAACAATTGAGCGCAATTATGAATATCTGGATGTACGTAATTCAGGTATGGTTTGGGATACTACCCCAAACGGTAAACGTTACCTAAGATGGCCTAAGCACGGAGAAACACCAGATACAAAAGGTAATTGCCATCGTAGCCAGATTTTTAATGTTTTACGTAGCAAGAATTTAGAATCTATTGAAGGTGCAGAAAACCCCATCTGTGCTACTTGTCATTTACTAGAAGCTTGTCGTGGTTGTGCAGGTCCCGGTTTTGGACATCGTTTTTTGAGGAAAGAGACTTTTAAGAGCGATCGCATTCGTTGTCATCCTGATAGCGCACCCCAACCAGAAGATTTTGACTGGTCAACTAGCGGTATTTTCTGGGATGAAGTTATGCAAACAGTACAACCAGTTAATACTATCACTGCCAATTTACGGGATATTGATCAAGTAATAGCAGAGTTAATAACTAATTCTCCTGAAATCAGTCTGCAATTACAACCAATGTGGGCAGTTTTAAGAGAATGTGTAACAGGAGATATTCAACAACCTTACTACGGTTGGAATGATGCTGGTGTCCGAGGAATGTTGGGTAAAGCACCAAAAAATTTAGATGAAATCATTACAGAAGTAATGCAGATTTTACAACCAGATTTATTACCAATTTTTAACTCTACCAGTCAGTATGGAGTAGATTTAAGTGATTTACCCAAAAAAGTGCGAAAACAGTTTGGTAATCCTATTTCTGAATTAGTGGATAAAATTCAAACAGAGATAGTAGTTAACTGGTTTGTACCATTTTTACAAGTTTGGGGTAGAAAAATTTCCGGTGCAATTCGGATTGATAATGGTAAGCTGAGTGTGACAACTCGTAATTCACGTCATAGTGCGATCGCCAAATCAACACTATGGAATGTTTACTTAGATGCTACTACAAAACCTGAGTATATAGCTTGGTGGTTTGATATTGAACCAGAAGCAATTTTAACTGTAGAGCAAGAAATAACTAAAGCCAATAATTTACAAATTATCCAAATTACAGGATTAGGACAAGTTTCTAAAAATCGTTCTTCCTACTGTCAAGAAAGAGTCAGTGCATTGCGACAGGAATTATTGTCTCGTCATAGTGATATCAAATTTATTGACTTTGTAAAATGCTGTGAAAATGAAGATGGTGGCTGGTTTAGAGACAGTCGCGGTTCTAATGAGTTCCAAGAAATTACAGCTTTAGCTACTTTTGGGATTCCCTATCAGAATATCGGGCATTTAGAAACCTTATATCTGACTTTAAAACCCACGGATGATCAAGTTAACTATCATAACTGGGATGATATAAAACTCAATCATAGCAATAGCAATAAATCATTATATTACTCAAAAATCAATCAAGATTTACAAAAATTTATTGATTGGGTTACGCAATCGGAAATTATCCAAGCTATTGGCAGATTAAGAGTAAATAATCGTCGGGAATCAGAACTTCATTTTTATTTTTGTGCTGATTACGATTTGAGCTTTTTAGAACATGAAATCAGATATGTACAAGCAGCAGAGATAACAATTGAAGCTGGTTCTAAAGATGAGAAATCTTGGTGGAAAATTGAAACCGCAGTTAAAGAACTTTGGTTACAGGGACAAAAGATTACTCAACCAGTTGTAGCAGTAGTTTCTGGTATGAGTCAGGGGTATATTTCCAAGTTAGCAACTGAGTTTGGAGGAGGTTGGAAACAATGGTTAAAAATATTCCTTTCTCTATTAAATAGTAATAATAGCAAAAGGAATAATCTGGATGATATAAGCGATGTTTTAAAAGAGGAATTGGAAATGACAGATATAGATTTTAGTCTGCAAGATTTGAAGATGAAATCTCATCAGGAAATAGTTAAAAAAGTGTTTGCAATAGATAAACATTTAGATGATGTTGATCGGCAGTATTTTTTAGATGAAATGCCAATTAAATCTCAGTCTAAGATTATCGCTGCTTTGCTTTCGATATTGCCTAAATGTTGGGTTCAGGAATTGATAAAGGTTAATTGTTCGTTTTCTGGATAGCATCTGAAATGTGTAAGTTTATTTTTATCTAATAATATAAAACTGCCCCACCCTTGATCTGATTGTATCCCTTACGAAAAATCGAGACATTATCGTTAAGGATGCACGTTTATAGTGTGCTGTAAACTTTTGCTCAAAGGGTTATAATACACAAAGGGAAGAGAGTTTTTGGCGTGGTTATGTTTATTTTTTCAAAATTGGGATGCTCCCGTTCCCTGTTACCTAACCCAACAGATATAATAGCTATATCTCTAACGAGTAGTGAAACTCACAAACAGAAATGATATGAGTCATTTTTTCATCGTGATAGTGTTTACGTTCGTGGAGTGTGGTCTAAGCCATAATTATTCGTGAAGATAGGAAACAAATAATCAAGATGTACCTAGTTTCGCAAAAATCAAATAGGAGACTTATATGTTAAATTACAATACATTACATTGTTTACCTTCTTCAGCAGAATTACCAGATTCAGACGATACCCCAGTGGATAACGAACTACAAATTTTAATTCCCAATTTATTATTAGCTATCCTAGTCAATATTTGGCAAAAGCGAGATGATTGGTTTTTTGGGATTAATATGGGAATTTATTATGCAGGAAGTAAACCTGCTATAGTACCAGATGCCTTTTTAAGTTTGGGAGTAGAACGCTTTGTTGGTGAACATGGACGTTCTAGTTATGTACTTTGGGAAGAAGATGGTATTCCCCCAATTTTAGCCTTAGAAATTGTTTCTCAAACTTACAATTACGAATATGAGCAAAAGAAATTAGACTATGCAGAATTAGGCATTTTATATTATGTCATTTATGCCCCTACACGCCTACGTCGGAAACGTCAACGTTTAGAAGTTTACCGCTTAGTCAATGGTGAATACATCCTTCAACTAGGGGATAAAATTTGGATGCCAGAGATAGGTTTAGGTATTGGTAGGGAACAGGGAACTTATCAAGGTAGAACCAGGGAATGGTTATATTGGTATGAGGAAAATGGTAATAGATATTTTACCCAAGAGGAAGAATTGCAATCTCTTTTAGCTAGGTTACAAGCAAGGGGAATTGACCCAAATACACTGTAAATTTTTGAAACTCTTTATTAGTCAAGATTTTGGATTTATTGATTAAGCCATAAATTCTATTAATCTCCTAACTCTTGTTCTTTTTTATTAAATTCATTACTCTGATTATACTCCATTAATGCTATCAATTTAAATTTTTCTATCTCCGCTTCTGTTAATTGATTTGTAGTAACTTGAAACTGAGTATAATTTGTTTTTCTAACAGCATTTAAAGCAACGTCATGTTCAGAATAGAGATATTGCTTCCTTTTCAAAATTAGAATTTGCTCCTCTGTAGATGTAACTTGTATTGAAGCAGTAAATTCATCCGATTGATAAACTCTTTTTTCTCCATCTTCACTATCTTCTATTAAACTTCCTTCGCTCATTAACCTTGCCATTATGAGAGGAATAACATATAACATAATGTCTTCCTCATATATTTCGGTTCTGTTTTCTTCTTGTTCATCTTCCAAAACTATAATCGAGTCATAATTGATTTGAGTGAAATTATCTGGTTCATCTGTTTTATTTACAGTTAAATCATTTACGAAAGTTACTGCTGATTCAGGAATAAACTCTGGATTTTCTAACTGGATGTCGTCTGGTTCAAATTCTATTAAAATAGATTCTTCTACTGTTCTTCCAGAATTAAGACCAGCAATAATAGATGCTAATGTTTTGATAGCATCGTTTTGTTCTTCAATACTCACTGTTTCTGTTACTGGAATAGATTCTGACTCATCGTAACCAACATATTCAAGAAGTTGGCTTAACATATAAGCAGTTTTAGTAGGTGAAATATCAGGTGATATTTTATTTGATTCTTCAGTGAGCATAGTTAGGGGGTTATTTGTCATAAATTTATGCTAATGAATTGATTAGGTGGATTGTTATAGCAGAAAGCAATAGTGAAATCCTTATTATTTTTATGTTTCCATAATTGATTAATGTCCTAATTACCCTGGCTACAGCTATAGTTTAAAGATGTATTAGCCCTCTCCGAAAATTAGTTTTTCAGCTAGACAGGTTTTAAGGGTTTCAGATTCTTTTTCGGAAATGTCCATTGTAAAAAACGCAATCTGAAATAGAGGTTTAGTTGACATACTTTGGTGTTTTTTACAAATCAAAAAGTTTTAGTTGGAAAAATATTAAACTTGAAGATACTGATTTTTGACAGATGCTAAAGATTGATTAATATTTTGATTTATTTCCTCAAATACATCAATAACTTCAGCCGATACTTTACTCTCCTTGATTTGTCCTACTTGAATATCTAGTAAAACAGTTCCATTTTTTTTATTAATTCTTAAATCCTTTTGGGAATTATTGATTGTAATTGAGTATTCTTTACCTTGTACTATAATTTCACCGTTTTCTTGCCGACTGCCAAATACATCTCCTATTCGTTGAGCGATTTGTGTAATTCGATTGATAGAATGTAATTCTTGAAAATCATTATTCATTGCTAAACGTGCTTTATCTGTTAATCCTGTACCTGATTTAAACTCATTACCAACTTCGGCAATTCGCTGAATATATTCTGCTGATTTACCTAAATTTTGTGCAGTTAAATACCAAGTTCTTAATTGTTCTATAGTTGTTTCTTCATGGCGAAGACTGGTATCAGCAGCCTCTTTTTGAAAAATGTTTGATGAGGAAATATGTGTAGAATTAGGCGAATTTATCCTGTCAGATGACACCACAGATAATGGTTGTGTAGGTACTGAAGAAGATACTTCTGAAGCCGGTGGTGCAACAGATTGTGGTTGTTGGTTAGTAAGCGTAGTATCTTGTTCTAGCTTGACTGCGCGTGTGTACCCATCCTTAATAGCTTCCAACTTATACCCCTGTCTTTCTAAATATTGTTTTACCAGTTGGTCAGTACCAGCAGCATTACCCACTACAAAGGAACTGTTGGATGCGATCGCTCTATCAATCAGTGGTACATAATGTTTATTGAAAGTTTCCAGAATTTGTTGTTGAGTAACACCCCTCCAGGGACCAGAACCTGAAACCATAATTGTGTCATTGTCTGAGTAAACACCTGTATTTGCCCTTTCCCCCCAAGCTTGTTGATAATTACGGGTGCTAGAGGGTGTTTCAGGTGGTGCAGCAGATATACCAATAAATTGAGTAGCTACTTCAGCCATTGCCACATCTTTGTGCATATGCGGCGCTACAGCTGCATTCAGGGGTTGGAGATTAGCAAGTGGGTTGAAAGTTTTAGGAGAAGTAGCAATTTCTTTTCCAGAATCTCTAGGTTGCGGTGTATTAACTGTTTTTACATCTTCATTTCGTGGTAATTCTGAGGATGCTTGAGTAATAGTCTGAGAGTTTTCCAACACCCTAGAATATCCCTCAATTAAAGCGCGGATAAACGGAGATTCTTTACCCTTCCCTTCCCAGTAGTTATCTCTGCTGGAAGTGACATAGTGAGTACAGTTTTCCAGCCATTCTACTCCTCCCCTTTGGGTGATAGCTGCAAACAACTTAGGGTGTTGTTCTAACTTAGCTTGAATGATTTCTGCCATTAACTGTATTCGTGGTTCTCCCAAAGGTACTGTAGTTTTGTAGTGTTGGTAAGCTTGTTCAGCAGAGACAAAAGGGACTCCAGCAGGTTTATCTTGGGTATAGGTTTCCGGTCCATACTTACCGGCGGTTACTGCGGCGTTATCACGGAAAGATACAGGGTACTCCCCTTGAATTTTGCCTAATTCCTTGGCTTTAACTGTAGGATTAGTCATAGCTGCACCTAGAGGGTCAGAACTTCTCGAACCGATATTCACCGGAGAAGTAATAACAGATGTCAGGGGTATGGCTGTAGATAAAGGTGATGGTATAGGAGGTGTAACTAATGACTGTTCAAGTTTTGCATTGGGGAAAGGTAGGATTTTACCGTTGACATAATCTCCCAGTGGTTCTGTATGCAGTCCCCACACTTCGGGTTTATCCCTAAAACTGGCCAGTTCTTGACTGCTGTGTTTTTCCATTGCTGCCCATTGTTGCTGATATGCGTGATCTGCAATCATTTCTGGGGTGATGCGGTATTGTTTACCTACTCGAAAGGCAACTTGTTGGGAATTAGATATAGCGATGGCGGAACGCCCGCCGGAGGCGATCGCACTATTAGACGCACCGGAAGCGATCGCAATATCCCCCTCTTTAAACCCATAAGCTTTGTACGGTTCATAAGTCCTGGTTGTATGACATCTACCATATCCGCGCATAGCATCAATAGTAGTGCTGACGGGTAAAGGATTGGGTTCACCGTGCATTTTCAGAGGAAACACCATTTGCACAGGTTTACCTGAAATCACAACATCCTTTTCTTCGGGTTTGGATAAGATGGAGGTATTAACAGGTAATACCTCAGCTACTGCGGATATTGGTTGCTGATTTTCAGAAATTAAAATTGTTTCTTCGGGTGTAACTGTAACAGGAATTGTTGTTGTAATTGATTCCTGAAATTTATCTATTTGTTCACCTACTATATATGGTCTATTAGGAAGAGAAATAAGACGTTGATTGTAAGCACTCTTTGTCCCATCAGCACTTAATATTTCTCCAAACTTTGCCTGCAAAGCATTGAAATCATCATTTGTAATTGTATTGCTAACCAAGTAAAATACAGACATCCCTTTTTTAGTCTCTATCGGTACATCCTGTCGAGGTAAAATATTAAATTCGATATTTTTAGCTTGCAACCAATTTTGTACTAATTTTGTTTTATGCTTATCTACCGTCATCCCTATTAAACCCAGTACCTGATCTTCCTTAGCAGAAAATAAGATTGTGGGACGTTCTTTGATTTTCTCCAGTAACAAACTACTGTTTTCCAGCATCATCTCTTGTTTTGTTACTGTATTTAATTGGGAGTTATCCTGAAAAGATTGAGCTTCCTTTGTCCAAATTTCGGGATATTGTACTGTATTGGGTTCAATTTTAATAAAAGTGTGAGAAAAATTGCTTTGTAAAGTACAATTCACAGAACCTTGTTGACCGTGTTTAAGCAATCCTAAACTTTGTAGTGCTTCCTTATCTTTTTTATAGTGGAGAACTCCTAATAACTCTCCATCAAGAAAAACAGCATCCCTATTTTTACTGGTTGGTACTTCTAAACTAACGCTTTTATATTCTTCTCCAGTAAAAACTTGACCTTTGAAATCATAAACATTAATCTTATTAATTTTTAACAAATTCCCATGAGGTGATTCAGCAATAATAAAGCCACCTTCATGTTGACTATCACCAATAGATTTTAATTTAAGTTGTAGCGGATTACCATTAGATAAATAATTGATTTTTCTTAATTCTTGAATTGAATCAGCATCCAGTTCTCCCAATGTTTGACCATTCAATTTAATTTTAGCGGTGTTAATAGGAATGGGTACATTACCAATAGTGAGTGTAACTGCTTCACCATTAAAAGTCTTACCTGCATGAGCAAATTTACTAATTTCTCTGATAGTAATATTGATTGGTGGTTGCGATGGTAAATTAATAGTTGCCGTAGCTGTATAAGTTTCACCTGGTTTAATATATGCTTGTGCTTGAGTACCAATTGGTAACTGGCCTGTTCTTTGTTCCAAAACAGCAAATTCTTTGTATTCTCCATCATTATCTTTGACAAAAACCAATCTAGAATTATGTCTCTCATGTCCTGGAGGATAGCGACTAGCGCGTATTTCTATATCATATTTTTCTTGTAGATTCCATTCTCTACCAACAAAATTATCTCCTTCCTTACCAATTCCTAATACCTTGAGTTCTGAAAATTGTAACTCATCTAATCGGCTAACTATTTCCTTACCAAAAGTTGCAAATACAAAATTAGAAACCTTCTTTCGAGAATTGAAATTATGATTATCACCTTGTTCTAATTCATCTTGTCGAGAAGCTGATATACTCCACGTTGCAGCTGCAACTGCTAATTTTTGGTCTTCAGGAAATAAATTATAGAAATTTTCAGCAACAGCATAAGCTTCTTGAAACAGTAACTTGATTTGACTTTCTCTCAGTTCAGGTTTAAGTTCAACTAATGTCGCTTCCTGAGTTGTCATTCCTGGTTTTAAATTATAGTCAATTACAGATTGTTGACTAACTGTTCCCAGCTTCTCATATTTAGCTTCTCCATTTTCTGTTTCTCCATCAATTTGTGCTATTGCTAATAAAGTATGGGGACGTTGCAAAGACCGATATTTTTCTGGTATTTCTTCTAAACGGATGTTGAGTGTTGAACCTTTCCAAATTCCCGGATGTTCGTAGCGAGTGAGATTAGTAATGGTGATTTCTGTACCACTGCTTGTTTTCACAACAGCATAAGAACCTTGTTCAGTTTCTCGACGTTTATTTAATCTGGTAGCAGCATTAAATTTTTCATCAAATTCTTGTTTAGTTAAAATAGCCTGGAATTTTTGCTGAGGAGTAAATTCTACACCTTTAAATAAATCTTGGAATTGGATAATAGGACGTGATTCTAAAGGAGATGATTCAAAGTATTTATTAACTTGGTTAATTAATAACTCCACTGGTGAATATCCAGTAGTATTAATACCTTCATTCAAGTAAGCAGATGGAGATTTTTTATCTTTAATATAATTAACATCTCGATAAAGATAACGTTTATTTTCAGCTATTACCTCCATATCAGGCTTTTTGGCACTTTTGAATAAATCCACCGCAATTTGATTTTGGAAACAAGCTTCCTCAATCATTTGTCGGTACATATTCTGGTTAACTAACATTGACTGTTCTATTACTTCAGGACTTTTATCTTGAACGGATGCTAGTTGAAGAAACTCTTGCATCTGTTCTCTGTACTCTTCCCTAATTTTTTGAGGATTAGTTTTATCACTTTCTAACTGGAATAATTTTTTATAATGATTAGCAACTTGGTTTAAATATTCAGTTTGTTGTTGGTAATTACCATAGGTGATTAAAATTTCTATTTCTGACTCTAAAGCTTCTAATGCTGTTACATGATTATTGATAATACCAACACTGATACCATCACTCATGTGAATAGCGATTTCTTCAAATTCAGGTTGTGTACCATCTTCTCTGTAAAAAGATTGCTTTTTCAGTTTGACTGTGGGAGCATAAGCATTTTCAGGCAAGTTTTTATATTCAGCTTCGGCAGTAAAATTAGGATATTTATTCGCTAACTCTACACCAATACAGTCACCATCAAAATCTCGACCTTGACGTTCTGATTCTGTTTCTATTGGGTCTAATTCTTCAGTTTCAATACCTTGTGCTTTTAGGGCTTCAATTCTAGCTTGGATGCGTTTATGGTCTTCATCGTTGACCACGATAATTCCTTCTAGTGGGTTGCCATCTGGTCCCAGGTAATCTTCAACCTGTTTGTTGATAGAAACACATAAACCATTAGCATTTAAAAAAGGTGAGCGAAAATTCAGGATTTTTTCACCTTCTATCATCCAAGGGACAAAAATTTCACCATTTTTAAGTTCTTTGGAGGGAATAATCATTCCCCGGTCAAAGGTAAGAACACGACCAAGGGCAATATCTCGCCATTCATTTTGTACAAATCGTGTAAGTTCTTGTTTAACTTTCTCAGTTTCCAAAAGTTGAGCATGACCAAGTAAATCTGATTTGATAATTTTGTACATCAACAAATCATCTTGTTCAGATTCACTATCTTCTTGTAAATCATCTGAATTAGGATTATCGTTATATAATTCTACTGTTTTATCTGGTGTTTCATTCTCTAATTGCTCTGGTTTTTGCTGTCCAATAAATGCTTTACGTTTTTCGTATTTTTCGCAATATAGCTGTGCGACTTTTCTAGGGTCTTTCTGAATTTCTGCAAGTTCTTGGGCTTGCTTTTCTAATTCTTCTGCAAAGTCTTTTATACCTTGGGGGAAAGAAGCTAGTAGTTGAGAAATGGCAGTTTTACCTTTTTGAGACTGTGATTTTTCACCCAACCAAATAGTTTGATTATATAAACCTGGTTTGATTTGGGGTTTAATCGGTGTGGATGGGTTATCTTTATCTGTTCCCTTAAAGCTAGATATGGGGATTATGAGGTCTATTTTGGGTTTGTTTTTGTGATCTGCATATTCTATTTGGGTTAGATTTTGGGGTCTTAGTGTTCCTTTACCAAAACGAAATTTAGTGTCTTCTCCATCATTCTCTCTCCAACCAAAGCGGTGTTGAATAACACTGTAATTCTGATCTTTTTCTTTTTTATGTTTGGTTAGTTGGTGGTATAGTTCTGTTGAAATCTGTCCGTAGCAATCTCCAACCAATTTCCAAGCATCTTCGTTGTTTAAAATCCCTCCGTTTTCTCCAGTGGTGTCATCTACCACCAGAATGTTTAGTTTTTCATGTATAGCATTTTGGCATGAACCTAAAAATATAGAACCGTAAGCACCTCTGTCTTTACGATCTGGACATAATTTTTCAATAACTTCTAAACATTCTTCTGATCCATAAAGCAATCGTGTTTTAGAAGACAATAGCAAAATGTGATTATCTGGATGGTTTTTTAGGTCTTCTGCTGTTGTATGTTCGTCCATTTGTCCAAAGGAGAACTGTTTATCAGGTAAGAAGAACTCCAGCAGGGTGTTATCTAATTTCTCCGTTAGGATTGAGTTTAAATTTTGAGTATCTCCATCAGTGTGTAACCATTGGTTTAATTTTGTGTCAAAGTGTTTGAATATGAGTGTCATATTATAATTAGTTTGTACTTGTGAATCTAAAATAAGGATGTTACTATGTCAAGGCTAAATCGTTGGCTGTATTTGAATAGGAAAAAGGTTAATAAAGACGGAACTTTGAACCCAGATTATATAAACGAGAGATTAACTAAAGGTATTAATCAAGAGACAATTGATGATTATGCTTTGACTCTTAAGGCAGAATACGAACGATTGAAATTATTAGATGAAACTGACCCTGAACCGTGGATCAATTACACTGCCTACGATTTCTTTACAGAAGAAGAGAAGCAGCAATTTAATGATGATGGTTCTTTGAAACTAGAATATGTGAAATATGCTCATAGTATTGGAGTCAGTGCTGAATCATTAGCAGAAATGGAACGTCGTAAAAAAATTGAAGTTGATAATTACAATGAATTGTCGGCTCGATATGCGGAACAGGGCATAAATCTTGGTGAACAGCAAATGCAAGCAATTATTTCAAACAACAAAACCTATTTACAAAGAAGGAAGCAGATGGAAATAGATTTGCGTAATTTTGAAGATGTTGATACCTTGCCTTTTGAACCAGAAACACGGTATTGAAATTTGCCAATTTGGTAATTTATACATCACTGTTACAGGAGGTCACAAGGAACAGGTGACAGTGTGAAAAGTCTTTTGTTGTGTGGGTTTTATCATCAATTGATGTCCTAACACGGGCGATCGCTATAACTACTAATAGTTTCCTCAGATTTGATTCTAAAAGTTATTTCACTGATGTTGCTAGTAAAAAAAAGTAGAATTGGAGGTAGTTTTTGTTTGTTGCTTTATATCCTTTGATATAAATCAAACCCATTTTTGATATAACTGTCTTTACTCCAATTCTTTGCTATTTTCTTGTTCTTCTTGTCGGTTGTGGGTTAACAGTAGCATTTTCAGTCTCTCTAGTATCATCAAATCTTCATCTGTCAACCCTTTATCTTTACTTTCAGCGTCATCATAGAGGGAAATTTCTGCAATTTCTTCCGCATTTTTGCGTTTTAGTTTGAGAATGTCCTTCTCTAGTTGAAGGTCGTAGTATTTTCCTGAATATGTTTCTGGTTGTCCTGCTTGTTGCCAAAAAAATCTGATAATTGGGCTGATGTTGTTAGCGTGATTTTGTGAACTATTAACCGATTGGTGTGCGTTTAATAAAGGTGTAATGTTGGAAGGTATTGCATTACTTTCCTGACCGGAAGCTGGGTTGTCTACAGAAACCTTGCTTCTATTCTCAGTTTCCAGAGTATTTTTTGCAGGTTTACTAGAAGCGATTGCCTCCGGCAGTGCGCTCCGCGCAATCGCTAGAGGCGGGCTTTTAGCTATAACTTGCTGTTCCGTGATTATCTCCGTTACTGCATTTTGAGCGATCGCCTCCTCAACTTCGATTGTATTATTTTTAGCTAATGGTGTAGTAATAGCTTGATGTAATTCTGATGGTGATATGTCTGCGGTGAGGGAAGTGATTACTTCCGGTAGTTCTGGTGAGGAGTTCCGCGCAGCACTAATTTCTGAAGTAGTTTCTTGTTTGTGCGTAGTTCTATCGGTTAATGCTATTGCTTCCTCTGGGGACAATATTGTTACCGTTGTTTCTATAGCAGGTGTTGGGATTTCAACCTGTTTTTTACCCCGACAAGAATATATTGCTGGTAAATCTCGCTCAGGGTTATAAGATACACCTCGTTTTTTCTGAAGCCCTGGAAAGCTGTACGCTGACCCTAATTTATACCCACCAACCTTGACACCATTCATCTCAAAAGCGATCGCCTCTTTAAACAACCCCCCGGTACTAAACTGAGGATGAACCACAACACTTTGTTGCTGAAGTCTCTGTATCAATTGGGTAACAGTTGGCTGGTCTTTCGTAGTTTCATCAATGATGTCAGCTAACAGTTGGGTAATAGGTGGTTGATTGGAAGAGTGGTGTTTCTGTTTTTGGGTTTGGGCGCGGCGATAGCGAAGCGCTCCGTAGGAATCGCTAATAGTTGTTTCAATTCCAATTTTCTCTACTGTTTGGGCTACCCTTTCATTGCTACAGGATACAGCCTCCAAACCGTATTCTTTTTCCAATTTTCGTAATATCACCTCACTGCGGCGATAATCCCAGGAATCTGGTACAACTGAGCCATTCATACGGATACGCGAAGCAATGATATGAATGTGTTCGTGGTTGGTGTCATGGTGACGGGCAACAACATACTGGCTTTGATTTAATTCCTCTCCCAAGAATTTCATGGCCTTGAGCCAATGCTGGGCAATTTCTGTGTATTGCTCATCTTCCAAATGTTCATGGTATTCCCCTTTGTTATGGGATACATCACGGTGAGGAATAGAGAGAATGACATGAGCGCAAGCACGTTGGAGATTGGGGCGAAATCTTCTGGCTGCACCAAATTCTCTAGTTAGTTGTATGGGTGTAGTCCCACCCATATTGCTGTCAATCATGGTGGCTTTCTCCTTACCCAGCACATATTCTAGGGTGGAGCGAAAGCTGTGATTTTTAAACTGTTTGCCAATCAAGGGGTACTCCTCTCAGCAATGTTTACGATGGGTTATGTAGGGGTTAGCTCAATACTTTGTTGGGATAGTGATTTTGGAAAATGTGGTTAATTTTAGAGGGATCACTGAAAGCGGGCGTTCCGCCATCGCATCCGTCATGTCTTTGACCAATCAAACAATTTCTTCTGATTCATCAGCTGTAACCCCACACTCCAGCAGTTGCATTTGTGTTTCCTTAATGGATGCACGCAGGGATTCTACTAAGTTTTGTAGCTGCTCAACATCAAAATTTACGGCTTGTCCTGTTTTTGATGCGTTAGTTGCTGCTGTCGCTATCTGGTTAAGATTCACTCCAATAGCATTTAGTTCTGTATACAACTTCCAATTTAACTCAGGGGGAGGGGGCAATTCTACAACACGCCGTCGAAGTGCGGCACGTCGAATAAATTCTGTGATACTTACTCTGGCTTCATTTGCTTTTTGTTTAAGCTGCTCGTACTCATCAGCAGCAAAACGAACTGGATGCCTAATTGTTCTGATAACTCCATCAGTTCTCTGAGTTTTTTTTGGCATGATGATTATTTCCAAAAAAACTTTTTCAGCTAAAAAATGCGGCAAAAATACTATTTTGAGTGGTTGAGTCCGAGTATAACGCATACACAAAACATGGCTTGCGTCTCACCGGGAATTAAGTTAATAATGTGAATTTGTAAGATTAAATACTTTAACCATATTTTCCTGAATGGATTATTTAGTAAGGTTTTTAGCGTAAGTTACAGTATATATATGTAGGAATGTAGCACCACTTTCTAGATCCCACAGTGTCCCCATTGCGTCCCCATTTTTGACCCAAATAAAATGATTTTTTGAATTTGATAGCCACTTCAACTACTTGATTTTATATAAATTGCCCACAGCGTCCCCACAGTGTCCCCATTGCGTCCCCATTTTTGACCCACAGCAAATTTTAAGCATAATTACTCATTATTTAAACTACATTTATCCTACTTTTGTAATATGTAATTGCCGTTATGGTGGTTGAGATTATATTTTGATTTTAGTTGTGTATTAATAGTTTAACCATACTAATAACTAAATCAAAAGGTAGAGCAAATTAATTAAAAATATATCAAAGAATATAAACATATTATATTTTTTGTTGGTTTTCAACTAGCTCATTCATATAGCAATATATTTGATGTAATCAAAGGAAATTTATGACCTAGATAAAGATTAGTTGGCTTTGCAACCCATACTAAGTTAGTAATCATTTACCTGTCAGCTATCGGGTTCCATCAACTATGTACCTTGAATATTGAAATACAAAGAATGAGAACAAGCAGATGCAAATGAAATTCATGAAATTAAAACTTCAAAATTCTTACTATTGCAGCTAATAGCTGATTACTAA
>NZ_LUFH02000108.1 GCF_001586785.1 Sphaerospermopsis aphanizomenoides BCCUSP55 | reverse complement strand
TAGGTAGGGTTGGTGAGGTTATTTACGAACTGGATATCGTGATTCACTCACAACGAATCGCACTTTTCCTATATATGAGAGTGTAACTCCAAAAAACCACGCACAGATATAAGTTTCTTCAAAACTGATACATAAGTAAACTTAAACTATTAACTTATGTAACCAACTGTGTAACCAACTATTGCTAAACATTTGGTTGTATGACACAAGCTAGAATGCAAGAGGCAGAAGTAAAAATTGTGTTTTTCTTAGGACTTACGCAAAAAAACGAAAAAATAAGGTTTTCGGAGGATAGGTGAATGGAATAAGAAAAACCCCTACACCCTACACCCTACACCCTTACACCCCTACACCCTTACACCCCTACACCCTTGTATAGCTACTATGGGAAAGGGTGTTTTTAGCAAAACGGTTATGACAGAATTTAGTCTTCAAGCTCCTTTTACTCCTACAGGTGATCAACCACAGGCGATCGCTCAACTTGTCACCAGCGTCCAAGCAGGTAGTCGTTACCAAACTTTACTTGGTGCAACAGGAACTGGTAAGACTTTTTCTATCGCCGCAGTCATTGAAAAAGTCGGTAAACCTACCTTAGTTCTGGCACATAATAAAACCCTAGCTGCACAATTATGTAACGAGTTGCGGGAATTTTTCCCCAACAATGCAGTTGAGTATTTCGTCAGCTATTACGACTATTACCAACCAGAAGCTTATATTCCTGTCACCGATACATATATTGAAAAGACAGCGGCGATTAATGATGAAATAGATATGTTGCGACATTCTGCAACCCGTTCTTTGTTTGAACGTCGTGATGTGATAGTTGTTGCTTCCATTAGCTGCATTTACGGTTTAGGAATGCCGGCTGAATATCTCAAAGCTGCAATTCCTTTACAAATAGGAATGGAAGTTGATCAACGGCAAATTTTGCGAGATTTGACATCTGTGCAGTATAGCCGCAACGATGTAGAAATGGGTCGGGGAAAATTCCGTGTTCGCGGTGATGTATTAGAAATTGGCCCAGCTTATGAAGACCGCATCATTCGCGTTGAATTTTTTGGAGATGAAATTGACGCAATACGTTATATTGACCCCGTAACTGGGGAAATTATTAGCAGTTTGCAAGCAGTAAATATTTACCCTGCGCGTCACTTTGTTACCCCAGAAGAACGGTTAGAAATTGCTTGTGCAGATATCGCTGCCGAATTAAAAGACCAAAAATTAACATTAGAAGAATTAGGAAAATTAGTTGAAGCCCAACGCATAGATCAACGTACTCGCTATGATTTAGAAATGTTGCGCGAGGTGGGATATTGTAACGGGGTAGAAAATTATTCCCGTCATTTAGCAGGGAGACTAGCGGGAGAACCGCCAGAATGTTTAATTGATTATTTTCCCAAAGATTGGTTATTAGTAATTGATGAATCTCATGTGACTGTTCCTCAAATTCGGGGAATGTACAACGGCGACCAAGCGCGGAAAAAGGTTTTAATTGATCATGGCTTTCGTCTTCCCAGTGCGGCGGATAACCGTCCTTTAAAAGCAGAGGAATTTTGGCAAAAAGTTAATCAATGTATTTTCGTGTCTGCAACTCCAGGAAATTGGGAATTAGAAATTTCTGAAGATAAGATTGTAGAACAAGTCATTAGACCAACGGGAGTAGTAGACCCAGAAATATTTGTCCGTCCCACAGAAGGACAAGTTGATGATTTATTAGGAGAAATTAAAGATAGAGTTGAACGTAAAGAAAGGGTGTTAATTACTACTTTAACTAAACGCATGGCGGAAGATTTAACAGAATATTTGGAAGATAAAGGAATTAAAGTTAGATATTTGCATTCGGAGATTAATTCCATTCAGAGAATTGAAATTTTACAAGATTTAAGAAATGGTCAGTTTGATGTATTGGTGGGTGTAAACTTACTGCGGGAAGGTTTAGATTTACCGGAAGTGTCTTTAGTGGCAATTATGGATGCTGATAAAGAAGGATTTTTGCGTGCAGAACGTTCCTTAATTCAAACTATTGGCCGGGCTGCGCGTCATATTCGCGGACAGGCGATTATGTATGCTGATAAGTTAACAGATAGCATGATTAAAGCCATTGATGAAACTGATAGAAGAAGAGGAATTCAAATGGCTTATAACAAAATGCATGGTATTACTCCGCAACCAATTGTGAAAAAATCAAGTAATGCGATTTTATCATTTTTAGATGTGTCGCGCAGGTTAAATGCTAATGATTTTCAGGTGGTAGATGAACATTTAGATGAGTTAGCTTTGGAGGATATTCCTGAGTTAATTACGCTGTTAGAAAAACAGATGAAAGAAGCTGCGAAAAAGATGGAATTTGAAGAAGCTGCAAAGTTGCGCGATCGCATTAAGCATTTACGGGATAGAATGTTAGGTAGGTGATTATGGTTTTTTATCGAACCGCAGAGGCGCAGAGAACGCAGAGAAGGAGCAGGGTAAGCTCATCTAATTTGGTATAATATGAACTTGACAAAAGCGGCAAGATAAGCATAAGCGACTATATCAAAAATGTACTTGACATCAGAGCAAAATAAGTGAGAAAAATTCAATGCTCTCAAGGAAAAACTCAAGGAATGAAGCTTTATGTCTGTTCACGTAGCGTCTGGTAGAGAGGGATTTGAAACTAAATCTGGTAAAGCCAAGAAAAGCAATCTTCATCAGCCAAAGCCTAAAGAAGTGGCATCAATTGAAGCTATTCAACAGAGTTTAGTGGAGAATTTTGGAGGCATCAAAATCCATCGAATTTCTTTCTTGCTACATTGCTGTTTTTTGGCAGCATAAGTTTTTTGACCTCTAGAAATTGCAGTTGAACAATGAATTACACCTTTGATAACATCCGTGACATAATCAGTTGGTGACGGTGGAAAATCTGCAAAAGTAATTAAATACCAAATATCGTTTACCTTCTGATATTGATGATAATTATCAATGATGACAATATCGGTTTGTTTTTGCTGTTGCTTTTGCTTTCGGGTTACTTTCTGAACTGCACAAAGAATTCCAGTTTCAGGATGGATGTAAAAACGGTCACAGTAACTTCCATCTAACCGAATTCGATTCCATCGGTAAGACTTGCTATAAATCTGACCATCAATGATTTCTACATGGCGTTCAACGTAGTCCCATAGATGACCAATTACGTGCTGTCCTGCCATTGTGCTGGTGTCTAATTTTTGGCACAATTCGCTGTAAACATCGTTCCAGGGTTGTCCAACTTTTGAACGCAGAAACCGACGCAAAGGACCGAGATGATCTGAAAGATATTTGGATTTTTTTGTGGGTTTAATCAGGTAGGAATTAAATAATCCATCCTCAGTTGCTTCTTCGGTGATTTTTTGTAATTGCTTTTTAAAGCCAGTCAACTTTTTTAGACTAATTCTTCTCCCACCACGAGGACGTTCAATCACAATTTCGCTCAAACGATGTTCGCTCATATCTCACGTTGTTAAAATGCAAATGCAGTTGTAAAAATTGGTTTTTTGTTGCAAATGATTTAGCGAACATCATCAGTTTGACCTCCTTATAGGTGATTGAGTTAAATACAATTTAAATAATGAGAATTTCGCACAAGTCAGCAAAGCGGTTTTCACAATTGCCTTTACCAATTAGGCTACACTCCCATCAACGGGAGCGACAGGAATCGAACCTGTAATCCGTTACCGGATGGTGTGTAGGCTTTACAAGTTAGGGCGCGAAATATTAAATGAATCCGTGCAAGTTCAAGAAACTTTTTACAGCTACGGTTGTTCTTACCAAATATTGGCAGTGGACACGCACGCTAAATCTGCGAGAGATTTAATAATCATGCTTCGCTTGCTCGATTGCTCGAATTTTGCTACCTTAGAACCGTTATAAATGTGTATGTATGTTTCTTCTTTCGGGGCGCGGAATAATAAAATACTTTAACCATAAACAGCTTCAGGACGGATGATCAAATCACCACTGGGACGACGATCAATTATGTAATTAGAAAGGCGATTCCTACGGAGCGCTTCGCTATCGCTTTTCACATCTAAATGTCGAGCAACCTGTTCCTTAACTACTACATCATTCATCCCTGCTGTAATTCCCAGTTGTGTTTCTGTAACATCCACTGAACGCCCCTCAAATCGAATATGAACCATTGTTATCACCTCTTTTTAAATTACAAATTGTTATTGATGGATCTGATCGGGATTGAACCGATACCCTCCCTGTGAGAGTTGCACTCACACCTCATGTAAGTTGAAAAAGCTGTGGTAACACCGCAGGAATCGCACCTGCACCTATCGTTTAAAAGACGATCGCTCTACTATTGAGCAAGTATGTAAGCTTTTTCTGTCAGGACATAAGTGAATCCAGGAACTCTACCATTAGAGCTACAGACCCAAGCAGCGTGGTTTTTGTTTTGCCTTTTGTGGAGGCGTTTGTGTTGATATTACATTTGTAATATAAATACTACTTGATGTCAAGAGTGTACTACAAATTTTTTTTGCACAGTCAGAAAACTGCACCATGAACTACTTCACTGTGTGTAAAATTCTTTTGGGAGCAACGCGAAAATGTGAGATCGGGGTTAAATTCTCAATTACATAGCTCCATTCTCAATAAAATCCAGTTTTTCCGTTGCGATGCCTTCTCTGCGAGACGCTTCGCGTTGGCGTAGCCTGTCCGCAGGACTTACGGCGGGCGTAGCCATCGCATCTTGAAAATTGTTAATTATCCATTTTGTATAAACAGTGCATAGCCCAGCAACAAACAACCATGACCAAATACGTAGCAGCCATTGATCAAGGAACAACTAGCACCCGCTTCATGATTTTTGATAAACAGGGTAAAATTGTTGACTATGCCCAAAAAGAACATCAGCAAATTTACCCCCAACCGGGTTGGGTAGAACACGACCCCCTGGAAATTTGGTCATGTACTCAAGCTGTAATTAAAGATGCCTTAGATAAAAGTAATATTACTGTGGCTGAAATCACAGCCGTTGGCATTACCAATCAACGGGAAACTATCGTAGTTTGGAATAAACACACAGGCGAACCTTACTATAACGCCATTGTTTGGCAAGATACCAGAACTGATTATATTTGTAATCAATTAGTCAAAGATTTGGGAATAGACTATTTTCGCCCTACTACTGGTTTACCAATTGCTACCTACTTCAGCGCACCGAGAATTAAATGGTTGCTAGAAAATATACCAGGATTAAAAGCCGCAGCAGAAAATGGTGATGCTATTTTTGGCACAATTGATACTTTTTTGATTTGGCATTTAACAGGTGGTACAGCAGGGGGTTTACATATCACCGATGTCACAAATGCTAGTCGTACCTTGTTGATGAACTTAAACACTCTGGACTGGGAAGGGGAAATATTGGAAATTATGGGTATTCCCAGGCAGATGTTACCAGAAATTCGCCCATCCTCAGCTATTTATGGTCAAGCTACGGGTATTTTGGCAGGAGTTCCCATTGCTGCTGACTTAGGAGATCAACAAGCTGCTTTAATGGGACAAACTTGTTTTCAGGTCGGTGATGCTAAAAATACTTATGGTACTGGTTGTTTTATGTTATTGAATACAGGTGAACAAGCCGTATTTTCCCAACATGGTTTATTAACAACGGTAGCTTACAAATTGGGGGATAGGGCGGCGGTTTATGCTTTGGAGGGGAGTATAGCTATTGCTGGTGCTTTGGTTCAATGGTTGCGTGACAATTTGGGATTAATTCAAACCAGTGCAGAGGTAGAAGCATTAGCCAGTACAGTTACAGATAATGGTGGTGTTTATTTTGTCCCGGCTTTTTCTGGGTTATTTGCTCCCTATTGGCGCAATGATGCCAGAGGTGTAATTGTGGGGATGACTCGCTACACAAATAAAGGTCATATTGCCCGTGCGGTGTTAGAAGCTACAGCATGGCAGACTCGTGAGGTTTTAGATGCCATGAGGGAAGACGCGCAGGTAAATTTAACGGCTTTGAAGGTAGATGGGGGGATGGTTTATAACAACCTGCTGATGCAGTTTCAAAGTGATGTGTTAGGTGTGCCTGTGATTCGTCCCCAGGTAGCAGAAACTACAGCGTTAGGGGCGGCTTATGCTGCTGGTTTGGCGACTGGTTTCTGGGGGAGTTTGCAGGAGTTGTCTGAGAATTGGCTTTTGGATCAGACTTGGGAAGCGAAGATGGATGAGGTGGAGAGGGAAGGTTGTTATCGGTTGTGGAAGAAGGCGGTTAGTAGGACTTTTGATTGGGTTTAATCAATAAAAGTGAAATATACAATATGTAAATTTATACTGTTTACGGTATTGCTGCTAAGATGCCTATTTTAATGATTTTTTACCTTCCAAAGAAAGAATGCTGGATTTTGTTTAATCTGATTTTCGTAATCTATGAAAGGCTTGACTCCTCTTGCAACTGTAGCGAGAACCGCAGATAATCCTGCTATACTCCATTCACCAGTTTGAATAGCAGCTAATAAGCTACCTGAGAGAATGAGTCCATCAACAAATAGACTTGTTTTTCTCATTTGTCTCATTTTTTGAGTAATTGCATGAATCTGAACTTCTGTTAACTCATGAAGAGCATTTTCAACTTTAATTTTTAGTTCTTGTGGATCTTTCACTAATCTTAAATCTTTAAATTGTTTTTCGAGATGCACACGAAAATTTTGAAATTCTTCACCGTAATTCATCCGAATTTCCATTATTTTTGCAATATCAACATTTTCTAAAAAAGGTAATTTCATATTAAGCACAATATTAGCTGTATTTATTGGAATATTGTTTTTTGTAGGGAAGAACTGACTAAGTAAATCAAATACAAATTGTGATTCAGCCAAATAAGAGGCTCTATAGTTACTGGCAATTACGTTTTTCAAAAAAAGTTCATCATAAATTTGCTTGCAGGATGAATTAAAAGACTGAGTTACCCAATTTCTGAAAAAATCTATGTCGGGTGGTTCATCAGGCAGAATCATGTGAGCTTCAAATTTACCACTTTCTTGATCAAGCAATTCAAAATCTGGTTCGTATAAAACATAGAAATAACCACTATCTGTATGATTATTAAAACTAATCATAATTTCTCTACATAGTTGCAATTCATTTAAGCGAAGTGCTTGTGGATAATTAGGTAAACGCTCTACGGATTTTATATTAGTATTGTTATAAAAAAAATCGAGTAAGGGTTGAGGTAAAATATCAGAAAATAAATTTTCTGAATAAAGTAGAGGTAATTGTTCTGGCGGCTCTAAAAAACTATTAATAGGCAGGAACTTCACGTAGTCGGCACTAACCATTGGAGTCAGTTGTTTAACGTAACTTACTACTTGTGACAGTGTACTCCTGTCCAGTGGTTCTTCTATTATTCCCAGAGAGGACTTGAATGCAGTAGTAAATTCATTTTCTCTATATCCAAGAGAGAAAATAGGATCGTTTATTATGTATTGATTTACATAAAAAGCACTTTGTTTCAATAAACTGAGATCAGGCATTTCCATACCTGAGAGCATATTTAGATTAGATGTATTTTTTATAACTTCTTCTTCGATTTCTGACTTTTTGGATAAACAAAACTCTCTGTATTTATCTAGTTCCTGTAATATCTCCTGTTCAGAAATTGTTCTGAAGTTATCATTGATAAAATCATCACGGAATAAAAAGCTTTCAGTCAGAAAATCAAATGTTTGAGATCCCATTTTTTTATGAATACACGATAATACATAAATACTATCATACACAAAGTGGGTGTGCAACTTTCCTACTCCCCTCCCATCAGAAGAATAACGATTGGTTGAACCACAAAGACACAAAGAACATATCGCTCCTCTTTTAGCTTGAGTTAAGGAAAGCAACCTATAGGGAAAGTGATCTCTCCCTCTGTCCTTTCTCTATCAATAAGCGATGGCTACTAGAGAATATCATTGAGTAATTGTAGTAGAGGTGCTATGCTATGTACTTTTAATATCAAGCATTACAGATTTATACTTAACCTGACTACAGCACAACCTTATACACGGTGAAAACAGATTATATTTTATAACATACAATTATTTAGGAGCATCAGACTAAAAGGAGCATCATAAATTGGCGTACTACTTAAATATCTTCTCACCAGACACTTATGAAGCATTCTCAAAATCATCTCGTGATATTTCTGGCTTTCCTGAACATCAAGAAAATGCAGCAAACCGAATTAAGGTAGGTGACAAGTTCATCTGTTATATGACTAAACTATCCCGGTGGATAGGTGTGTTGGAAGTTCAAAGCGAATACTTTTCAGATAAGACTCCAATCTTCGTTACCCAAGATGACCCTTATGTAATTCGTTTCAAAGTTAAGCCGCTTGTATGGCTGCCCAAAGAAAAAGCAATTCCGATCCATGATAATAGAGTTTGGGATCATTTATCCTTCACTAAAGATTTTGATAATAGTAAATCGAAGAACTGGACAGGTAAGCTTCGCCGTAGCCTTAATCCATTGAATGACAATGATGGACATTTGCTTGAAAAGTTGATTCTGGCACAAGTAGATGGAGAGGAACTTTTTGAAATTGATGAGGATGAGTATCAGAAATTAATTACACATCGTATTCATCGGCTAGATAAAGTTGTAAGTGTTACCGTTCCTCAAGATACAAAAAATGAAATTGAAAGCACTGTACATCAGCCAGAATTACGTGAATCAATAAAAATACAATCTTTGCTTGCCAGTATTGGTTCTCAAATGGGAATGAAAATTTGGCTACCTCGTAGCGATAGAAGCGCAATTCTAACAGAATGGAAGGATCAAAACAATGTTTTGTTAGAGGTATTGCCTCTCAATTATGATGAAACAACACTCAAAACTATTGAGCAAATTGATGTATTGTGGCTAAAAGGACGCTCTATTGTTCGTGCTTTTGAGGTTGAACATACTACTTCAATCTATTCGGGTATTCTCAGAATGGCAGATTTGCTTGCACTTCAACCAAACATGAACATAAAGCTGCATATAGTTGCACCTCCTGAGCGACGAGACAAGGTTTTTCAAGAGATTCGACGGCCTGTATTTTCATTGTTGGATGTAGCACCTTTATCAGAAAGGTGTACATACCTTTCCTATGAGAGTGTTCAAGAATTAGCAAAGGACAATCATTTATCATATTTATTAGATAGTGTTTTAGATAAGTATGCAGAGGAAGCTGAGTAAGTGCGATCGCCCTTTCTTTTCAACAAGCGATCGCTATCGTAAAATTAAATAAATCAATATGAAATGCTATAATTAAATAAGTGTAACTTATTCTTCTGCTCAAAATATGGAAACAATTGCCATTAAAGTTGATGCTGAACTAGCCAAAGCTTATCAAGAAGCAGCGCCACAAAAACAGCAAAAAATTCAGACTATTATTAACGACTTGCTCAAACTAATTATTCAAGATAAATCCCTAGATGACATTATTCAAGAAATCCAAGAACAAGCTCAAGACAGGGGTTTAACTCAAGAGATTTTAGATGAGATTATTCAGAATGGATGAATTGCGCTTTGTTATTGATACAAACATTCTAGTGAATATAGTTTAGGTGGTTAGGATATAATAAGCAAAGATTAAAAAGAAAGCGAAAATATGAATTATCAAGATATTATTACTATTGAACCTGGAAAACGCAGTGGTAAACCTTGTATTCGCGGAATGCGTATTACTGTGTATGATATTCTAGAATATTTAGCAGGTGGAATGACACAAGCCGAAATTCTTGAAGACTTTTCAGAACTGACATCTGAAGATATTAAAGCTTGTCTTGCTTTTGCTGCTGAACAAGAGAAAAATTCCTTTATCCCATCCTAAAATCAATCATAGTCTGACGATAAGCATCAGGTAAACCCGTATCAAAACATTTACCCTTGACAACATACCCCGTCATTCCCTCCCGTTGACGCAATTTCTCCAAACAAGAAGTTAACTGAAATTCACCCCGTTCTCGTAAATTTTGATTGATACTTTCTGCCAAAAAATCAAATATCTGCGGTGTCAGTAAATATAAACCAAATACACATAAAAACTCATCATCTCCCATCCCCTCAACCCGCAAATTTTCCCGTGCATATTCAACACTAGGCTTTTCATAAATTTGGGTTAAAGAAAGCAAAGATTGATCATCATTCCAAACACCAGCAACACACCCAGCTTTATGAATAATTTCTGCTGGCATTGTTGTCAACCCCATCACGCTATGATTAACGTTTGCATAAATATCTAATATTTGTCCAGCACAAGATATTTCTATATCTGACTTATAAACATGATCCCCTAACATCAACAAAAAAGGCTCATTTCCTACCCAATCTTTAGCACAAAAAACAGCATGACCATAGCCTTCCTGTTCTGTTTGAGTTAAGATTGTAATTCTACTTCCTAATTCTTGCAAATATTGACTATATTCTTGATTTTCGGGTGAAAGTTTAGCGAATAATTCCGGTTTGGGTGGAAATTTAAACAATTCTGTAAATATTTCACTATCATCTGGTTGAACCACTATCCCGACTTCAGAAATTCCCGCATTTATCGCTTCTTCCACAATTGCCAAAATCACAGGTTTAGCTCTACCATCTTTGTCAATAATTGGGAAAAGTTCTTTTTTTACAACTTTGGTGGCTGGAAATAATCTAGTACCAAATCCAGCAGCAGGAATTACAGCTTTTTTGATTTTATGTGTTAGCATACAGTATTTTAAAAGAAAGTGAAATACAATTTTTAGTGTGTTTGAATATGAATTTATGTCACGCAGAGTCGCAGAGAGTAAGAGTTTTAAAACATCGTCTTATGATTTACCTGCTGTAAATTGTTAATTTTAAACATTGCATTTGTGGAAAGTCACGATTAATTATATCTATAATTGTATCTTGACATTCTTCATTTTTGACAATAAATTGCGCTGTTCCATCTCCTTGAGAACCTACACCCTTACCACCGTAAATATACTCTTGAATTGGTGCATAATTCAACAGTTGATGCAGAACAGGAGCAGTTAACTCTTCCCTACAAGCAGGAATCAGATATTGATCAAAATCTGCCTGTGCTTGTTTCATCAGCATACCAATTTTTTCAGCATCACCTGTTTGTAAAGCCTCAATTGCAGCTTGGGTAATTTCATAACTAATTTTACCCAAAAACTGTTGCACATTCTTTTGTAATTCGTTCTCAGCAAAAGGATAACATTCATTTAATTTACTCAAAATAACCTGAGTATTTTTAGCAGCAGCAAGATCCACAATTACAAAATATAAATCTTGGGGAACTTTTAACTCAATGACTTCCGTATCATCACCATCAAAAATCATCGCAATAGGTTGATTACCATAAGCACAAGCCTGATCCATTCTCCCACATTGAGAAGGTGTAGTAATTTCTCCTAAATAGGCAAATTCCATTTCTTCTTGACGACTCAAATTTAATTGATATACTTGATTAAATGCCCTGGCAACTAAAACACAAATAGCAGCACTAGAAGAAAGACCTTTTTGAATAGGTAAATCTGTGAAATAATTATCAATTTCCAAACCTGCAACTTGATAATGATTTAAAATTTGATAAGCAACCCCCGCAGCATAACTAAAAAAGCCACCTTTTTCAGCCTGATTAAGTAAAGTTTGCTTCTCCATTGGTAAATTCAAGATTTGATAATTACCATTATTTAGAGAAGTTTTAATCATCAAATTAGTAGGATGAGATTTCACCTCAGCATATAATCCTTGATTAGTACCTACTAACAAAGTGTAACCCTTTGCTAATTGGGGATTTTGACGACGATAACCACCCGCCCAATCAGTATGTTCACCAAATAAACATAAACGCCCTGGAACAAAAATTTTCATGAATTTATAGAAGTTGGAAATGTTGTTACAAAACTGGATGAATTTATAGTAATTCTTATTTAAGTGAGGTACAAGGAGTAATAGTTAAACGCAGATGGACGCAGATAAACGCAGATGATTTTGTACTTCATTAGACTAAGAAATAAACAAAACTCTACTTTGTAGATATACCATGTTTCAGGGTAATCATTTATGATGTAAATAGTTGGTTAATAATTGCCTTTTCCCTATTACCAATTACCAATTACCCAATATCATTAAGTAATTGTAAATGTTGCTGTACCGAAACAATAGTATTTGCAGCGATCATCCCACTTGCAGCCACAGCAGGTAAACCTATTCCGGGAAAAGTTGAATCTCCACAACACAACAACCCCGATAAAGGAGTAGTTGCACCAGGAAATAAACCCTTTCCTGCAACTATCGCAGGTCCATAACTACCATGATGACGACGTAAAAAACGCCCATGAGTAAGGGGAGTACCCACCAAACTAACTTCACAACGAGAACGAATATCAGGAATAATTCTTTCTAAAGCTTGCCACATTACTTCCGCACGTTCTTGTTTTAATAATTTATATTCTTCGCTATTTCTTTCTATTCCTTGCCAAATTTTATAAGGTTCATTTCCAGGTGTATAAACATGAATTACGTGCTTTCCTGGTGGTGCTAAAGATGAATCCAGAACTGAAGGAATAGATATCAACACCACATTTTGCGGTGCAGTCACGCCTTTTTCCCAATCATTAACTACAATATAATGAATACCCAAATTTTCTGGTAATCCTGTGGCATCAATTCCTAAATGTAAGTGCATAAAACTATCACATTCAGGTGTTTTTTGTTGTTGTTCTACATACCTTTGAGGTAAAGCACCAGGAGGAATAAGTTTAAGGGTATCCCACACAGAAGCATTAGAAACAACTGCTTTACTGGCTTTAATTTCCTGACCATTCCGCAGACGCACACCCACAGCACGGTTATTTTCTACTAAAACCTGTTCCACATGGGCGTTTAAAATTAACTTACCACCGTTTTTAGTCAAACCTCTGACTAAAGCATCAACGATCGCACCACTACCACCTACAGGATAATCTAACTGCACACCAAGACGATACCAGTCTGCAAACATAAACGCCACTTCTGCGGCTATTGTCCCATTTGCAGGTAATCCTGATAACAAAAAACAAAGTAAATCTAACCAGTTACGAATAAATGGATCTGTAATTACACCATCAATAATGTTAGAAAAAGACCCTGTTAATTTAATCACATTAGCAGCCTGTTGCAGTAAAGCCGGGGCAAATTTACCCACTGTTAACACTGCTCCTAAATCATAACGTAAAGCAGCAGGTGGGAGAGCGATCGCACTTTTACCTAAAGGTGTCATAATTTCCTGAAGTTTACGCCATTCTGCTACAGCTTTATCTCCTCGCAGTTGTTGTAACACCTGACAAAATTGGTCAGTACCCACTTGAGTATCAAAATTTCCCTCTGGTAAATAACAACCCCATGTATTGTAATTAACACAAGGTAAATCTTCCCCAATAGCATCTAAAACTTGACGTAGGGGGTTAGGGGAAGGGGTATAGGATAAACCAGAATATAAAGATGGTCCAGACTCAAATTTGTAACCGTTGCGTTCAAAAGCATGAGCCGCACCACCAGCGATAGAGTGGCTTTCTACTACTGTGACATCAATTCCATAATGTGCCAACAGTGCAGCACAACTCAAACCGCCAATACCGCTACCAATTACAATTACTTCTGTGTTATTCATGGATCATTGTTGATAACTAGAACTGTAATTTATTGTCCATTACCTTCGGGAAAAAGCAACTCAATTAAAGCTTCAGTTAAGCGATCGCTAGTCATCGTCAATTCATGTTTACCATGTAACAATTCCATCATCAAATAATAAAAATTAATTGTACCGGCAATAATCCAAGCCACTGCTTCCGGGTCAGAACTTCGCAACCCCTGGCAATTTTGCAGATATTCCGTAGAAGCTGCTAAATTTGGTTTTTCAAACTCTTTGATATACAATCGCGCTAAATCGGGAAACTGCCTCAATGTGCTTTCTTAAATGTTTAACAGCTTACTAGGGGCTTGATGTAAACAGGTAGTTTTGTGTTTCTCCCATTAATTCATAGCCGATCGCCTCCGGCGCTGCGCTCCGCGCAATCGCTTCATACATCAGTTTAGTTACAGTATTGTTTTTATCAGCATACAAAAAGCAGTAACGCTGACCATCATCTAATAACTGTTTAGTCACGGCTGCTGTGCAGGTTTTTCCATAGCCCTTTTGCCGATATTCTGGAGGGGTAAAAATAAATGAAACTCGATATCCATTGGCAACTTCCCCCATTTTGCATCCCATTGATACCGGGACACCATCTTCCCACAGAAAAACATGACCTTCATGGATCTGCTGATTTACCCAATCCTGACTATAATGTGCAAGGCTACCGAGAGCTTCTTCAAAAAAAGCAACAAACCATTGGTTAACGAGAGAGATATCTGCTGTGGTGGCTGGTCGTAGTTGGCCTTTTGCCCAGGTAAAAGGATGAAGTTGTTGCAAACGATAAGCACACAGTGTCATTTCTAATTTATGAACTTGCCCGGTAAGCTGAGTCCAGACTTGGGCAAAGTGTTGAGCGATATTAGGTGGAGCATTCACCATTGATAAAGTACCATACTTCTGCAAATGTTGTGCTAATAAATCCACTGCATCAAGATGAGTCAGCATGGAAATAAAAACGCGATTTCCTGCATTATTTATTGCCACCGCTAAAATTTCTCCATTGGATTCAAGAGTAATTAATTCCGGGCATTGCTGTAAAGTTTGTGCCGAATGAGTGATTGTGTAAAACTGAGATAGCATGGCATGATGTAAAGCTTCATTCCGCAGTAAGAAATTGCTCACTCGTTGGTTAAAGCTATCAGTGTTTTGATACGGAATTATTTGAAATTGGGTGGTTTTATTTATCATAAGTTCGCTGACAAAGTGATTAGGTAAACATGATATGCGGGAGAATATGGCTTACGCCACACTACGCTATTAGAAGTCAAAAGTCAGGAGTCAGAAGTAAAACTTGCTTTGTGTATAGGTTTCAATTTATATTCTGTACCTCATTTGCAATCTACTGTAAATAACTATTTCAAAAGTAATTTAACTGCGGTGATGATTACTTCTGGTTGATCAATCCAAACAAAATGACCGCTCTTTTCTGCGTTAATTTGAATGCAGTTATTTGACAAATTGAGTAATTCTAAATGAATGCGTTCGCGTAATTTATTCGCTGTTTTCAAAGGTAGAAAGGCAGTAATCAGAGAAGGTTTAAAAAATGACTGAGCTTTAATACTGACAATAGGCAAATTTTTGAAATCATTAGCGCAGCGTAATTGACGACCACTAGCAGCTAAACCCATAATTTCTTGAGTCATAGTCAGCCAATGCTTAGGACGACAAAAAGAGCGTTTAACTAATTGTAGAGATGAAACTGAACAATTACGTAATTCTGGTTTAATTAATTCAAATACACCGATTTTATTCATGACTCTAATTAACCCTAAACTAGAACCAAAAATAGACATTAAAAACCCAGAAATAAAAAATAATTGTAGACCTTTGAGAGCAAAAGACATTTGCAACATCCCAGATTCATGTAAACCATCAGTCAGTACCATTCCCAGGACTTTTTCCGGGAAAAGATGGGCATAAAGACGCATATTATAACTACCAAAAGAATTACCAATCAAAATATAGGGCGGTTCTAATCCTGCACAAGTTAGCATTTGCTCAAGTTCAGCTACAATTTGATTACTGGTACGGGGATAGGGACTAATATCACTCCAACCAAAACCAGCCCGATCATAAATACAAACCCGTGAAATTTTTGCTAATTCTTCTAGTAATAAATAACCTTCAACTCCCCCTAAACTATGGTCTACCACAATAGTTGGAGAACCTTCACCAGCAGTAACATAATGTAAATGGTAGCCTCCCACATCTACCCTTTGACCTGGTGGGGGTGTGCGGTCTTCTAACCAACAAGCAATGATTTGATATAAAGTAGTAGAGATAAAAATCAGAATTTTGAGAATTTCTGGATAAAATAAGTTGAAATTTATGAGAATAAAATGTAGGTTTTCCACATCAAACATTTTTTTGCTTTAATAGAGTAATAATTATTATGCTGCTACAGCAGGAGTCATATCAATTCCGGTTAGATCGGTATTAAGTAGTTGTGCCAAACAAATTTCATATTTAAAAGAGCGAACATGAAGGATCAGGAAGTAAGGAATACAGAGATTTTGGTTTTCAATAACTATGTGTAATTAATTTTGCTCTGCCATCCTGTATTACCTACAGATAAAACTATAGGATTATCACGTATCGGAACATAGTTAGGTTCTTGATATAGCGATCCTATTTGACCAAATTTTCACATAATTTATGGATTTATTTGACCAACATTTGATTCAAATAACAGAAACAGAAGCACCACTAGCAGCACGAATGCGTCCCCGAACTCTAGACGAATTTATTGGTCAAGACCATATCATCGGACAAGGACGACTCCTACGACGTGCTATTAGTTTAGACCAACTATCATCACTAATTTTTTACGGGCCACCAGGAACTGGCAAAACTACACTTGCCCGTGTAATTGCCAACACTACCCGCGCTTATTTTATTGCCATTAACGCTGTACTATCTGGAGTAAAAGAAATTCGTGCAGCCATTGAAACAGCCCAAGAACAACGCAAATACCATAACCAAAAAACGATTTTGTTTGTAGATGAAGTCCATCGCTTTAATAAATCCCAACAAGATGCCCTACTACCTTGGGTAGAAAATGGTACAGTCACCTTAATTGGGGCAACAACAGAAAATCCTTACTTTGAAGTTAATAAAGCACTCGTTAGTCGTTCACGTATTTTTCAACTAAAACCACTCAACGAGCAAGACTTATATCGTGTAGTTGAACAAACATTAAATGATAAACAGCGTGGTTATGGAAACTTAGCAATCAAAATCGACCCTGATGCTTTGGCTCATCTAATTAATGTTGCTAACGGTGATGCTCGTTCATTATTAAATGCTTTGGAATTAGCTGTAGAAACAACACCATTAACTGTTGAAGATTCACCATTCACCCCGAAAACTCAACAGTCAACATCAGCCAATACCACGGGCGTTATTCATATCACATTAGCAGTTGCAGAAGAATCCATTCAACAACGAGCCGTTTTATACGACAAAGAAGGTGATGTTCATTTCGATACTATCAGTGCCTTCATTAAAAGCTTGCGTGGTTCTGACCCAGATGCAGCATTATACTGGTTGGCAAAAATGGTTTACGCCGGGGAAGACCCACGCTTTATCTTCCGACGGATGTTGATTTTAGCCAGTGAAGATGTCGGACTAGCTGACCCCCAAGCTGTGGTGATAGTAAATGCCTGTGCAGAAGCATTTGACCGTGTAGGAATGCCAGAAGGACGTTATCATTTAGCCCAAGCAGCCCTTTATTTAGCAACTGCACCCAAGTCCAACAGTATTATGGGCTTCTTCGATGCTTTAGCAGTAGTTGAGCAGGAACGAGAAGCAGAAGTTCCCACCCATCTCAAAGATGCCAATCGTGATCAAAAAGGTTTTGGGCATGGTGCAGGTTATCTTTACCCTCACGCTTATCGTGACCATTGGGTAGCGCAACAATATCTGCCAGCCAGTTTGCAAGGACAGGTATTTTACCAACCATCAACCCAAGGTTTTGAGGGAGAAATTAACGTACAGGTAGCACGTCGCCGTGAAGCTCAACTTGCGGCTATGGTGTCCGGCTTAGGTACTGAACCAATAGAAATCCTCACCTACAGCAATACAGATGCAGCTTCAGAACGTTGGTTGCAACGCACACTTTCCCAAATAGGCACACAGTTAGCGACGGTACGCGATCGCATTTTCACCATTGCTCAATTACAGCGTCATCATGTCGTTTTAGACATCAATGCAGGTACTGGTTTACTGACCTGGGAAGCAGTTCGTCATGTCCCAGAAGGTGGAGTTTATGCTTGTGTTCGCAGTGAAAGTGATGCCCAAGCTTTACGTGAACAAGCTGTGACCTTGGACGAAATCAGACGACCAATGGTAATAAATGCACAGATAACTGACTTACCTGCTGTATTAGCTTCTCAAGCGTTAGGTGTAAATTTCGACTATATAATTGGTCGAAATGCGTTAGTAAACGAGCCTGATAAAAACGCTGCTGCTCAAATTTTAGCTCAAATCCTACCCCAGACAGGAAGAATTGTACTGGCAGAAACTGTACCAAAGCATACACAAAGACTTTATCGTTTGCTGGATGAGCAAAAGCTTGGTGCTAAGTTGTACGCTCGTTTAGTGACGGCAGAGGAAGCGATTTATACTAATTCTTCCGACCCAATGCTGAATTGGAACGCTGAGGATTTGCGAACGTCTTTTGAAGTAGCAGGTTTGAAAGTGGAAGTGGTGCTGGAGAAGAATTCAACGTCAATGCACATTACATCGGCTTTTCTGAATCGTTTGTTTACTACCAATGCAAACCGACCAAGTTATTTAGATCGTTTAGCTTTGACTCTGACACCACAGGAATTAAAAGCTATAAAGGATATATTCACCCAGTGTTTGCTTAACAAAACAGTCAATTGGGAAAGTAGTATTGCATTTGTACAGGCTTGGCAAAAGTTATGATGAGTAAGCTTTATGAGAATTTGTAACATTAATTTAGAACTTGGTTTGACAGCAATCACTTTCAGTTTTTGATTTGGTAAAAGATATGAAATTATCAGATTTATCACCAGAAACATTAGAAAAAATCAAACTGGTTAGATGGGATAGGATTATCGAGAAACACGAAGGTCCAGAAAATTGGTCATCAGTTTTGCGATATGAAGAACCAGAATTTATGGAAATTGATGGATATCCAGTATTATTACCTGTAGATAAATCTCATCACCCCAATATTTCCATAATCCGTTCCATTTGGGCTGAAGATAAGAAATCACTCACACTATTTTTATCTGATACTACTTATGAAGATGATCCCTTCTTTTCTGGTTTTATGGCAGTGTGTGACCGCCTGAAAAATGAAAACTTCTTTCTAGCAATTTTGTATCATGAATGGTTCATTATTGAAAGACCAGAAATCTTTGAAGCATAACCAACAAACAGCCTGTTATCATAGGTGTTTACGGCGGCAATAATAATGAGGTGCTTTAATTCTTTTTTCGTAACTACGGTTCTCTTTTTTCTAGCTGAAGATAACAGCTGGAATTACTCAACGATACAACGAGTATTTACAGTGGACTAATAAAAATATCCCTCTAAAAATTTGTTGATAAATTTATCTTTTCAAACCCTTATTATTTGCAAT
>NZ_LUFH02000107.1 GCF_001586785.1 Sphaerospermopsis aphanizomenoides BCCUSP55 | reverse complement strand
GAGTAAATAATATATCAAAACCTAACATATATATAATATTGATGCGTTGGATTATGAAAAATCCGTAAAGCATTAATCCTAAGCTAAAAATTACAGTCGATAAAATAAAATCATTTTTCCGAAATTCTTGATGTTCAGCATAAATAAATCCCCAATAAAGTCCCAGACAAAACTGAGATATGTAGCTACCAATAAAATTATTTTGTAAGAAAAACAAGTAAGCATCTACATTTTTATTGGCAAACAGTAAATTTTCAAATAGAAAGTAAAAAGCAATGATTTTTGTCAACAATCCTGCTATATTTCCTAACCATAAAATTGGCTGAGGTTGATTTTTGCATAGTCTAAATATTATGGGTGTTAATAGATAAGCTTGGAGAATTACCGAAAAAAACCAAAAACCTGGGTTAAAATCCTGGTTATGAACACCCGTTAAACCTAAAACTGATAAAATAAATTTTAAATTCCATGTAATTTGAAACTTACCAGAGGATCACTAATAAAGCAAACAAGTGAAAATTACAGCTAACCAATAAGATGGATAAAGTCTCAATAATCTTTTGACCACCCATGATTTCCAATTGATTTTGATTGTATCATTTCCTTGTTTGATTGCGCGAGACATCAAGGCATAGCTAGTGTTAAAACCTGCCATCAAAAAGAATATATCGACGGCAGCATATCCAACTCTGGCAAAATTTCTATCTAAAATATTAATTAATTGAATCCGTTCAGGATAATTCTGTAAAAAATGGAATAAAACAATTCCTATTTTAGCTAATCCTTTTGTCCGATCAATCCAATGAAATCTCTGATTTTTTGTTTGATTTTGAATGTTCATATCCTGTTAATAGTTGATAATTCAGATTCTTTATAAGAAATATATATAGGACTTCTATTTGATTATTGATAGCTTGCTAGGAAAGTGACCATGCAAAACTCCGTACATCCAACTCCTCTAAAACTCTATTTTCTATTCCCTGCCTCTACGAAAAATATGGCTTACGCCACGCTACGCGAACATAAATCAAATCGGATTGTGCTATATACGTTTTTTCCTGGCTTTGGGATTGACTGCTGTTTCTTCTTTAATTTCTTCTTTATCTAATATTGGTAATTTGAATATTATTCCTGCACACAACCAATAATAAACAGCTACTGGATCAACATCTAGAGGGTAGTAATAAGTATTGTAACTAATCAAGAGGACAAACACCCACATACTAGCACCATAAGTTCGTAAGTTACGGTTTTTGATAGAGCGATATGTTTTACGTGCAGCAATGGTAATACTAGTAACAAAAGATAGAAAAGCCATGACTCCGACAATTCCTACTTCATGCAGAAGTTTGGGGTAGTAAGTTTCCACCAACTTGGTTGAACCCAGTACACGAGCTGAATTAGTAGCTCGACCTAAACCACTACCAATGGGGGTGTCAACATCTTTCCAGTTATCCTCAAATTGCTCAAAAATAAACTGGTGAGGAGGTGAGGCATTCCATCTGCCTACAAAACTGTCAATTCTGTCTTGTACAAGGGCGGGATTAGCTGCCATTGCAATCACCAAAATCAGGGCAAATGCTCCTCCTAGTGGTATGAAGCGTTTGAGGTTGCCTAATTGGCCAGTAAATAAGAGCAACAGTACGAAGCAAACTGGTACTAAAGCTAGGGCAATTCTCTGTCCAGAAATCACTGCGTTCACAAATACCAATGCTAACCCTGCCAAACTGATCAATCGCCAAAGCACAGATTTGTCGCTAAAAGTAGTGGCAAAGGTAAAAAACGTACTAGAAATTAAGAACCAAGCCCACTGCCAAGGGGCAACAAAAGTTCCCGGTAAACGAATTACTCCTTGTTCGGGAGTATATAATAATGCTCCACCAACATAGCAACGAGCATCTAATGATGCTTTAAATAAGGCATCTCCTTCTACACCCACAGTACCTTTACATACTCCTATTGTCAGTAGGATGTATTGCATAACTCCCAAAACACCACAGACGATAATCATAACAATCTGAATACGGGATAACAACCAAAAATCCTGCTGATTGCGAATTAAATAGTAGATGCAAGTAATAACGGGTACATAGCCTATAAATACTTTTAATCCTAGAATTCCTACCCCTATGGGTATGTCACCTCCAGATGGGCTTAACTGCTGTCCACCATTGATCATCACTAGGGTGAGCATACAGCAGCCAAAAAGCAGCATAAATGGGGTTTTAATGGCTTTAGGAACGATAAAGGGTTGCTTTTTCTTTTTGCAAGTTTGCCACAGTGCGATCGCCACCGGGAAGAAAAAAGCATCTTTAGCTAATTGCAGTATGGGACTATTGCCCAACCAGTAAATAACTGTACCCGCAAAAGGTACGTATATAATAAAGGCAAATAGAGCAGGGCGTGGATATTTGTAACAAAGAGTAATGACTATAATACCTAATGCACCAGGAACTGCTAATTTAATTCCACCGACGAAAAACAGTACCATTCCTAAAAATAGTCCTGTTCCTGCAACTTTAGTGACTAAGCCTGTAAATTCTTTACGTGCTATGGTGGCTTTGCGCTTTTGGGCTAACTCTTCTTTGAGACTTAGGGCAGGTTTATCTGGTGATGACTGCTTTTTGCCACGCCGAGATTTTTGCTTCGTTTTTGCCATGACTGTTTAGTTGACAGGTAACAGGTGACAGGTGACAGAAAAGAATAGGGTGCGAGGGTGTAAGGGTGTAGGTGAAGAATTTTCTCCCCCTGCCCCTACTGAACGCCTGATAGCGCAGCGTGGCGTAAGCCATACACCTTCTTCAAGCTATGTGTTTCTGTACTTGCGCTACTAGTTCATTTGTCCAATAGTTAGCCAGTTCAGCATTAGCAGCTTCTACCATGACTCTAATCACTGGTTCTGTCCCAGAAGCACGGACTAGGATTCTGCCACTGTCTCCCATTGCAGTTTCGGCTTGGGCGATCGCATTCTGCACTGGTTGACAATTTTGCCATCCTAAACGCTTTTCTCGATCTACTACTCGCACGTTTTTTAACAGTTGGGGATAGGTTTGGAAACTTTGATCTACCATTTCCGCCAAGGAAACACCAGCTTCTTTGACTACGGTGGCTATGTGCAGGGCTGTTAATAAGCCATCACCAGTAATGCCATAATGACGACAAAGAATATGACCTGACTGTTCGCCTCCTAACATTCCCCCAGTTCGTAACATTTCTGCTTGTACATACTGATCACCCACGGCGGTACGCACCAATTTACCACCCAATTGCTGCCAAGCTCTCTCAAACCCTAAGTTAGCCATGACAGTGGAAATAATGAGGTTTTCTGGCAATTGTTGTTTTTGTTGGAGGTAACTACCCCAGAGGTAAAGAATGTAATCACCGTTAACTGGCTTACCAGTATTATCTACAGCTAAAACCCTGTCTGCGTCGCCATCAAAGGCAAAACCCATATCGGCATTGTGTTCTTTAACTGCTGTTTGCAAAATATCCAGGTGTGTGGAACCGCAGTTAACGTTGATGCGATCGCCATCTGCTTCGTTATGCAGACAAATTACCTCTGCCCCCATTTCCGTAAATACTGAAGGCGCTAACCCCACCGCCGCACCCCAAGCTAAATCTAAAACGATCTTCATACCCTGAAGATTAACCGCAGGTTGTAAAGGTGCTTGCAATGCCTCACCATAATGCCCCACTAACTCTGTCCGGGAGTAATGCTTACCACAGCTATTGACGCTGTAAGCAGGTGCAAGATTTCCCCGCAGTCCGGCTTCAATTTCTGCCTGTAATGCTTGGGGTAACTTGGTTCCATTTGCACCAAAAATTTTAATGCCATTGTCTTCTGGCGGATTGTGACTAGCAGAAATCATGACTCCACCAATAGCATCAGTTATGCTGACAAGATAAGCAACACAGGGAGTTGGACACAAGCCTAAATACCAAACTTCCAACCCCGCCGCTGTTAACCCAGCACTCAAGGCCATTGCTAACATATCGCTGGAGTTTCTGGAGTCTTGTCCCAAAATAATCGGACCATGTTGAGGTGCATGAGTACGCAAGACTATCCCTGCCCAAAAACCTATTTGTAAGGCTAAAGGCGCACTTAGTAATTCTCCAACTTTGCCGCGAATGCCATCTGTGCCAAATAAAGGAGTGGCTGGTAAAGAAATGAGATTGAGCGCCAAACTGCTGCCAATACCTGTTTTCATTCCTTCCGATTCAGCAATAGAACCATCCGAAATGCGGCCTTGAGTCCGAGCTATTGATGAAACCATACTTTTAAACACTCCACACAATCACACAGGAGAATAGCACTTTAGCTTGTTTTCAACAATTCTGGGAAAATCGTTTTTCAACAACCAGTGGCTAATCATATTTCTGAATGACTATTGATTTTAACAAATCTATTTTAAGTAAAATTACAGATAGTAACTAATCTTTAACTATGAATATTTGATGAATATATTTGTTTTCCCATGAAGATACAAAAATTTGATATAAACGCTTTTAGGTATAAAAATATACAAATCACCCAAAACTTAAAAAATATTAATATAAATTCTCATCAAATAGTTCTAATGTAACGTTTTAGTGGCATTTTTTCGTCATTCGTAAAACAAGACTCCAGCAGTTAACTTTTTAAAGTTGAGAAATTTAACATGAGCAGCAATTTAGCCTCCAAATTACGAGTAGGTACAAAAAAAGCACATACAATGGCAGAAAACGTGGGTTTTGTCAAGTGCTTTTTAAAAGGAGTAGTGGAGAAAAACTCCTACCGGAAACTGGTTGCTAACTTTTACTTCGTCTACTCCGCTATGGAAGAGGAGATGGAGAAACACAAGGATCATCCCATTGTCGGCAAAATTTATTTTCCTGAACTCAACCGCAAGCATACCTTAGAACAGGACTTAACATACTACTACGGTTACAACTGGCGGGAGCAAATCAAATTATCCTCCGCAGGTGAAGCTTATGTACAGCGTATTCGGGAAATTTCTGCAACAGAACCAGAATTGTTAATTGCTCATTCTTATACTCGTTACCTAGGAGATTTATCCGGAGGACAAATTCTCAAAGGTATTGCCCAAACAGCGATGAACCTGACAGAAGGCGAAGGGACTGCCTTTTATGAGTTTGCAGATATTACCGATGAAAAGGGATTTAAAGCCCAATATCGTCAAAATCTCGATGCTATGCCTATTGATGATGCTACAGGCGATCGCATTGTTGAAGAAGCCAATGCTGCTTTCGGTGTGAACATGAAGATGTTCCAAGAATTAGAAGGTAACTTAATTAAAGCTATCGGTGTCATGCTATACAACACTTTGACACGGAAGCGTACAAGAGGCAGCACTGAATTGGCAACTGCTGAATAATCATTGTTAAGTATAGCAGGTGACAGGTGACAGGTGACAGGTGACAGAGTTGAAAGGCTTTTACTGTCTAGGTTTTATCATTTGTTAATGTCCTAACCACCTTGGCTGTTGCTATATTTTAAAGTCAAACTATCTGGGGGTAATAGCCCTGTGATTGTTTTCTGTAGATGAAAGCAACCGGAGGGAGATTACCCCTAAATTTTATCCTCTAACAGGATTTTGGAGTCACATAATCTTCAGTTAAAGTCTTATTTTAGATATTCCCTGTTTCACCAGCTGCATCTTGTTGTTCAGGCTGAGAAGATGGAGAATAGGTCTCTTTGCCTAATTGATTAGCTAATTCTGCATTCCTATTTTGCTGATTATCTGGTAAACTAACTACTTCTGTAGAAAGCTGACTATCAGGACGAGGTATGATTTGCCTATCTGGAGAAACACCTGTTTCGCTAAAATTATCTGCATTTGGTGGATCTGATATAGTTGGTTGATTTTCAGCAGTAATATCTTTATCAATTTGATCTCGTTTTTGATCATCACTTTTTTCTTTTGCATCTACAAGTTCACCTGTAGATTTTGGTATTTCTGTAGGATTTTTCTGGTTTAAATCTTGAGATTGTTTAGCAAGAGGATCACACTTTGTTTCTGTTGTTTGTACTTGAGAATAACTAGGTTCATTGGGAACTTGAGGAATAGTCTTAGCTTCATTAAAATTAGCTACCAAAGGTACAGCTATTGCTGCTATTTCAGTTGCTTTTTTTGCTCCTGCTTTTGTATTTTCCCACTTTTCTTTTAACACTTCTTCTAAATTATTTGACCAAATGCTCATAATTTAATCCTCCTACTATATTCTCAATATTTAACCAATAAAACGCTCAATAAACCTTGGATTACCTTCCGATATTTCAAGCACCATACCCATAAACAAAGACTTTTGTAACTGCGTTGATAACACCGGAAATAAAAACGGTAAAGTTTGAGAAATCCAATCTTCTAAAGCCTTTCCCGGAGGATTTTGAGACTTAGTTAAATATTCTAAAAACTCTTCTTTCTTCTCAAATAAACTACTATTCTCATACCTAAACACCCCAGGAAACTCATGTTTACCATACTCAGGATGCGGTAAACCCAACTGCAATAAATGTTGAGGAATTTGAGAAATACTCACCCATTGACTTAACACATCACCCCCAGGATTTAAAATAGCCTTCATCAACAAACCATGAGCAAATTCCACATCTTTACCTAACCAACCATGTACCTTTCCTTTTTCCTGGACTGCTTCCAATGCTAACAAAGAAATGGCACTATTTAAAATCCCTTGAATTTGCTCAATTTGTAAATGATTGACCCCCCTACTCACTAAAATCTTACCTAATACTGGCTTAACCAAATCTAACACAGGTGCGCCAAAGGGAGCGGCTAATAATTGTAAAATTATATTAGGTTTTAAAGCCTTATATTCTGGATGTTCAGAAAGTATTTGTACTACATCTGCACCCTGTTCTAAACAGTGCGCTAATAATGGATTTGTGGGACAACCTAAAGGTAAAGCATAAAGTTGGGGATATTTTGCTTGAAAACTTCTTTGAAAGAAACTTTGAATTTCTGCATCTGTTAACCGGGGATTAAAACCATTTTTAGTATTATCTTTAAAATTCGGGGAATTAGTAATACTAGGTTCTAAATTTCCACCAATATAATACAACATTTGCCCAGTTCCTAAAGCAGCTAAAGACTTTTCTTGTTGAGGAGTTAACAACATCGAACGACTTAACGCTTCTCGATTTTTCGCTTCTACAACTCGATGGGCTAATTTAATATTCGTATTCACCATTACATCTGTTACTAAACCATTAGGATTTTGTTCTGCCACTGCAATTCCTTGACCAAAACCCCGCACTTCTGCTAACATATTGGCAAAGTTTTTCACAGCTTTACCTTTAGGATTAGCTTGTTCTTGATTACTAGATTCTGCTACATCACCTAATAAATTGTGTGCTTCTTCAATTAATAACAAATGTTTTAATTCTCCTGTTGCTTGATGTCTTCTTGCTGTCCAATATTGATAACAGCGATTGAGAATTAAACCCATAATAAAAGCGCGGTCATCTGTATTAGTAATTTGACTAATTTCCAAAATTACCGGACGCTGCATTAATTCATCAAAAGGTACTGAGTGAGTAGTATTTAACATCCTCCCCAAAGCACCACGACAGAATTTATTTAACCGCACTGATAAAGCCGCCGTAATTTCATCAGTGGTTTCTTTTTTGTAACCAAGTTTGGGAACAATTTCCGGTATTAAATTGATTAAATCAGAGAATTGGGGCGGACTTAATTTACTGTTATCACCTAAAATTGTAAAACCTTTCCTTTTATATGCTTCCTGTATTAATTGTTCAACCACATTTGGCAAAGGACCCCACATACTCATAGACACAGAAAATAAATCTATCAATGCCCCTAAATGGCTATCTAAATTGATGGTTGGGGGAACTTCAAAGGGATTAAATCTAAATGGTGCTACCCGTTCATCTCCCAAAGTAAATATTAATAAATCATTGGTTAAACTAGCAACAGAACGCAGTCCGCGATATTCAGTTTTTGCAGGTTCTAATACCATCCAAGGAATGCGATGTTCTCGCCATAATGTTTCTAATAAATATAAAGATGTATTGGTTTTTCCACTTCCGGGAACACCACAAATTAATAAATGTTGAGTTAATTGTTTTTTGCTTAATTCCAGTGAACCAATGCGAATTTCTGTCGTTGTAGTGCTGACTTTTTGTGGACGACGGGCATCTTTAGCACCTGGTGCGGAAGGTAAACCCCACACACCGTTTCTATCCGCAATGGGGAGACGAAAAACACTATGGACTTCTTCAGGACTAAATAACCAAGGTAAGCGGATTAAATCATAATTATTTGCCCAACGGTGTACAGTTAAGTCAACCCAATTTTGACAAACTGCCATTTTTTGCGCTTCAGTTTCGGCTATAACTACCCCTCCACTTCCCCGCAGTTGGGTTTCGGTTTGGGGTTTACCATCAATAGCGGTTTGAAATGCAGCAATAACAGACTGAGGTAAAGTAGACTCAGACATGACGCTAATAGTCATTTCCCAAGGACTACGCCAATTTGTTTGTAATTTAGTCCATGCTTGAGAAGCTTGTTCTGCTTCTACGAGTTTTTCTTGATAGGTGACACCGCTAGACATGATGCGGTTTTGAGAATTTTCGCTGCGGCTAATGCTGGCAATATTGGCATACATCCGCGCTTGTTCTGATAAATATTTATTCTCTTTATCTGTGAGTTGGGTAGGTTTTAAATTAATAGCGATACCTGCGGGGGTGGGATGACATAATAAGGCGCGGAATAATTCTTGAAAGTTGGAATTATTAGCACACCAAGAGTCAATACGCACAGCAAAAGCATCGGGAATATCTGCACTGGTGATAGTTTGTAATTTGGTAATGGTGCGGCGAAATTCTCCTATTTGTCCTTGGGGTGAAGGTAAAAAAGGTAAACGCAGTAAAGCTAATTCTTCGGCATTTTGACAAAGTTGGAGAGGGTAGCCATTGGGGAAAGTATCGCGGACTTTGTTAAAAAAATTACGGGCGGCGTTGATGGTTTCCGCTTCGTTTTGTCCTTCGGTTTTACCCACTAAACCAAAGATTAAATCTTGTTCGGTATCACCGCTAGTAATTAAGCGCAAAGAGAGGGTAAAACGACTTTCTCCATGTAGTTGTTGTATCCATCTTTGTTGTGATTGTAGCAGTTGATTGAGGGCGGTATCATAACTCATTCCTGTGCGGGACTGTTCGAGGGAGATAATATCAGGAATTGCGGGAATTATAGCACCCCAAAATACGGCGATGGTTTGGGTTTCTGTGGGTTCAATGGCGACGGAGGGGGCGGTGTTGGTTTCCCATTTAGTGAGTTGTGAAAGCATAAAAATTTATCAACATTAATATGATACTTGAACTGTTCCAGGAGCGCACTTTGGTTTACCATTAACTAGCTGAGGCGCTGGTGGTGGATTTTTTGAGGGTTTTTCAGTTTCACACACTATAGGAATGATAGTATTATTGCTATTCACAAAAACTCCTCCCGAATAACTTTTTAACCCATCTCTATTAGCTACTGCTATAGGTTGAATTGCTGTATCATTGAGAATATTAATACTATAAGAATATTTTTCTTCTTCCGTTGTAGTCAGAGGACTTAATTCTCTCAGGTTAGTTGTAAATTTACGGTTTTTAAGATAAAAAACTTCTGAAGATATATATAGGATTTCGATGTTTTCTTTGGCTATCTTTTCTTGATTGTCAGGTAGAGAATTTAATAAATATAACACAATAGAGCCTATTATAAGAATTAAAATTGATATCACTCCATAACCACGTAATCCCCACCAAATAAATGTAGAATTATTTACATTCAATGGTGTTTTATCACTGTATAATTTTTCTGAAATTGATTGATTATTAAAAGTATCATTTACTGAGGGTATCACGTACATCAATGTAGAATAAATTTCTGAATCATTGTTATTTTTATCATAAAAATCTTGATTAACTGGTAAAGAAATTACAGATTGAACAGGGGTATAAAAATCTAAATCTTCTATAATTTCATTAATATAATTAAACCGACCTTGTGCAGAATTACCAATCATTCGATTAATAACATCTGTAAATTGGTCACTGACAAAACAATAATCTTGCCAATTCCAACTACCATCAGCATTTCTTAATGAATTAGCTAATTTACCAGTGATTAATTCAATAATTACCACACCTAAAGCATAAATATCTTGCTGTATATTTATCTGATTTGCTGGTTGTGGTGTTGGTGTAGCTGTGAGGATTATCTGCTGATTATTTTGAATAATGGTATTTAAGGAAATTTGACTATGTGCTTGATTTTGTTGATGTAAATAGTCAACTTGTGGGAGAAGTTGACGTAAAATGTTTGTTGCTTCAACTTCAGAAAATCCCTTTCCTTGACGTTGTGCGAGTACAGCGCGTAATGTTTGGTTTTGTGAGTTGTTTTGCATGGTTTGAGTTACCCTAATAATGTAAGTTTTAGTTGTCTGAATCAGGATGTCCAGGATTAAAGGATGAACAGGATGTAAACTGGGATTTTATCAAAAAGTGTCTAGGTTTTATCTAAGAGTGTATTTTGCAAAAAATTAGGATTTAAATCCCAAGTTTCATCAATAAATTCTAAATTTTCATTATACACAAGTATAACTTCACCTATATCTTGCAATTCTTGTAAATGATTATGAATAAAACCTTTGATGAGAAATTTTAATTGGATAAATCTTTGTTCACGAGTAACACCAATAGAACTACTAGCTAATTCGGTTTCTATATTAGAAGGTAAATTAACTGTTTCATAATATTGATCATTCTCATCCCAATAACCACATATTTGATAATTACATAAATTCAGGTGTTCTCTGATCAGGTTATCAGCATTGAGATTTACTAAAACCTCACTTAAATCTTGCCAAACAGGATGATCTTTTAATTTTAGATTGGTCATAATTTCATGTCTCTCAATTAATGTTCTGTTACAAAACCTGGAAAATGTAGCACCCCTTCTATAAACTCTACAGGGTTTATTAGGGAGCTTTTTATTAAATTGAGTTACGTCTTAATTTCTAGATAAATTGATTGTTCCTGGTGGACATTCTGGCTGATCATTGATTAATTGAGGTGCTGGTGGTGTGGTTGCTGAGGGTGTTTCTGTTTGACAAAGTATAGCAACTGTTGACTTATTGCTAGTGACAAAAACTCCTCCTGAAAAATTTGTTAATTCTGCTTTTTTAGCTACTCCTATAGTTTGAACTGCTGTATTACTAAGAATGTTGATACGGTAGGAATAGTTTTCTGTTTCTGTATTAATACCAATTCCTAATTTTTCGACATCAGCAGTGAATTGATTATTTTCAACGTAATAAGCTTGTTCTCCCCTATTCATACTACCAACATAGGTTTTACCTTCTGCTTGACGTGCTTTCTTAGCTTGATTTAAAAGTCCCCATCCTATGATAGAATCAGAGTTTATAGAAGAATTATTAGCAGAAGTATTGACAGATTGATTATTAGAGTTATTCTCAGATAACTTATACAAGTTAATTAATGGACGACTAGCTATTAAATTATTATTCTGGTAAACTCGAAGTATAGCATTTGTGTAGTTCGTATCTTGATAACTTGGTGGTAAATATAAATAATTCCCATTCCAAAACCCACTATCTGAACCGGAAAGTTTAATGCTACTACCACTATTTTTATCGTAACCAAAATAATATAAGGATCTTCCGTTTGCACCACAAACAGCAAAGCGAAATTGTTCAGTTTCTCCAATTAAATATAATTTGGTAGTTTCTGGACAAGTAGCAAAAGCATTGCTAGGAGAAAAAGCTGATGGTATATAAGTGGGTAGGACTTGATCTAACTTATTTTCCGATGTTGTAGTTGAGGAGTTGGGTATAGGATCAGAGACATCAGAATTTGTGGTATTGGGAGTATTTTCAGTTGTTGATGATGGTGTGGAAGATTCAGTTACAGTTTGGATATTTTGTCGGGAGTTAAGAAATTGTAATAAACCAAAACCTACTAAACAAATAACAATTGTAACTCCACTGCTGATTAAAATTAACTGTAATTGAGTGAATTTAGAATTTTGTTGTGAATTGGTAGCAACAGAATAAGTTGGTTGATAAGCTGGGACAGAACTTGATATGTTTTTGACAGATACATCTTGTGGTTGAGTAGCAGGTGTAAATACAGAATTAATTGCTGATAACATCTGCATAGCATCAGGGTAACGATATTGCGGCTGAATTGCTATAGCCTGTTCTAAAATACCAGCTAATTGGTCACTTACAAAACAGTCATCTTGCCAATTCCAAGTACCATCATAATTTCGTAATAATTCAGGACTTTTACCTGTTAATAACACAATCATAGTCACACCCAAAGCATAAATATCTCCAGATGTACTTATTTGTCCTGTGTGTAATTGTTCCGGTGCAGCATAACTAGGATGAGCAAATCCTGGACTGTTCAATAAAACAGTTTGCAAATTACTTTGATTTTGTGCCAATGTATCAGAAGAAATTGCCCCATGTGCCAATCCTTGAAGATGAATTTGTGCTAGTTGGGGTAAAACTTGCCGCAAAATATCTATAGTTTCTGCTTCTGAAAAACCCCTTCCTAGACGTTCAAGAATTAATGTACTGTAAGGTTTGGTGTAAAGATTGTCTTGCATATATTTATCCTGCCTTATCCTGCCAGCATTTGCTGAATTTTTATTAACATAGAACGTATTTTTTGATTTTCTGGCTGTAATTTCACTGCTTGGTTTAAAGCTATAATTGCTCCTTGATAATCCTGCAAATTGGCTTTAGCAATTCCTAATCCATACCAAGCATTACCATCATTTGGTATTTGTTTAGTGAATTGTTCCCAGTAATAAGCTGCTTTGTGATGATCCTCTATTTCTTCGGAAAATTCTGCCCCCAATCTCATTACTTGAATATAGTATTTGTTGTACATTTGTTGTTGATTTGGATCTTTCTGAACTGCACTATAGGCAATCATCAGTGATTGATGAACCCTGCCTAGTTTAAGGTTTAATTTAGCAGCATTCCAAATTTCAGCAGCAGATGTATTAGAGTTTATTTTTTGTAAAGAGACAGTTGGGGACAGCATAATTTAATTAACCCGATATTCAACGACGAAAAGTTTTATTACCTAAAGATGTGCGAGTCAAGATTTGTTTAACTTGTTCTTCTGTGTAACCTTTATTTTCTAACAAGGGTTTCAGAACATCTTCCACTTGCTTGGATACCATATCATCTAGTTTTTTTGCATCTATTAAATCTAGTGGTGGTATATCTAAATCTTGTCCTTTCTTTTGTCTTAAAAAAAATATTAATAAGACAATACCAACTACGGGTGTAATTCCCCCAAATAATCCCAAAATCCAATTTAATATGTCCATGATTTATGTTTGGGTAATTCTTGTCAATAAATGATTAATAAGGAAAAGACCTTTGGAAAGCTGTAATACCAGCCGCTATAGATATTAAAAATAACGTTGGCACTACTAACAAACCAGTCACTAAACGAGCATTGGCTTTTTTAGGAACAATGTTCATTGATTGCATAATTAAAGGAGTTAGCCAATATATTTCACCCCATATAGTTAATGGTGTGATAATCATGAAGAAATTTCCAGTTGGTAATGCAAATAGAGTAATAAAAATTGCTAGTATTAACCAAAGAAGTATAATCACTGAAGTTGGATCTGGTTCAAAGCGAGTTACCCAACTTACAAACAAGTCTGAACCGTAATTTTCTACTAACAAATAAGTGCGGACACGATGATAGGAAACAACGCAAAATCTTCTATAGTCTGCTTCATTTAACTTGCTGCGTCGAATAGGAAATAGTTCTACTCCCAAAAAAGACTGAGTAGCTGAATCAGCTATATGAGCATCTGTTAAACGAGCAATAAAACAATCAGTATCTTGATACTGTTGCATCTTACTGAGTCTTTCTTCAATAGCATCAGTGATAGCTTGTTCAGATTCTTGAAAGTCAGGGAGAATGTAACCATCAAAGGAATTAAAGTTATTACTTTTATCATTGCTACCAAACCCACGTATCCAAGGGGTATTTCTAAACCCTGTGGTCATGTGAAACCAAGTTGCTAAATGCCCTATTCCTTCAAGTTTTGCTGCTTGTTTCTCTACATATTCTCTCCAACTCAAGACTTTGCGTGAGTAAGACTGATTTCTATTAGTATTTCTGCTGACAGATTGTCCATCTCTGTATTGATAATGACCCCCATTGCTCACTGGTTTTTGAAGCTTGGGAGTAGGAGGTGTATAAACCGGTTGCGGTGGTGGGGGTGGTGCTGGTGGTGCTGGTGCGTTAGAAGCAACGTTTCCCACTGGTGTGACTGTGATAAAAATACCTCCACCGACAGCAATCCGTGTTTCTCTGGTAATTTGGTAGTCGGTAATACGCTGACTATCAATAAATGTACCGTTGCTGCTAACTAAGTCCTGTGCTTGCCAAGTTTGGGTGTATTTGTCAAAATATAGCCTGAGATGGCGATCGCTCACAATGTCAGGATAGGGTAAAGTAATGTCACAACCTGAACCACTACCAATAATGCACTCACGGTTAGGTGTAAGTGTCCAGTTTTTATCTGTTCCACCTGTTTGTTGTACGATTTTGAGTTGCATAGATTTTTTTTGTCTTAAAGCCTGAGTAAAATATGACTTTGAGATTTGACGTATAATGAATATACGTATTGTGTACTAATTCAATTTAGATTGTTATATATGCAGTTTTGTTAGGTATAAAATTTAATAAGTTTTTAAGGATGATGTTGACAATATTTACAATAGACATCTGTGGAAAAAGGATGTAAAGACTTTGCATACAAAACCCCCCCTGTTTCCTAATATTCCTATCTTCTCTGCTTCCTGACTACTTAGAACAATCGGAATGTGTTAGCCTGTGGACTAGATAGTGCTGAAACTTCTAGAGTGAAGCAGGAAGAAAAAGCTGACTTTTGTTAGCATGAGTTAGCTTTTTTGGACTCAGAGTATCAAATTCTTATTCTAATCGCTGTAAAAATGTCTGTTTATAATCCAGAACCCAATCCAGGTCTCCGTAGAAATCACTTTCGTAAAGTTTGTGAAAATGGATTTGGAGATCGTTACAACGGCTACGCCTATTCAATGGCTTGGTTTAATGATCATCTCTATGTTGGAACTTCTCGTGCCAATTTGTGTCTTCTCAAGTTTGCCATGCCATTTGTCACAATGGATTATTGGCCTGTTGAATGCCCTTACTTCAACTACACACCAGAATTTGAGCATCAATGCGCTCGTGGTGAAATATGGAGTTTTAATCCCTTATTAAACCACTGGAATCGGGTTTATCAATCTCCTCTGATTACAGATGCTGAAGGTGTTGAATTCAGCCGAGATTTGGGCTATCGAGGAATGACAGTATTTCAAGGGAAATCAGATTCTAAGCCAGCTCTCTATGTATCAACTTGGTCACGATCACGGGGGACAGGTCCTGATATTTTGCGTAGTGAGGATGGAAAAACATTTATAACTACGCCTAAACCGCGTTTTATGACTCAAGGAAGAGATATAACAGTAACGGCTATTCGGGTACTAGTTTCCTTTAAAGGGAAGCTATATACAGCACCAACGGGAGCGGCTAAGGGAAATGTCAATGCATCTGGTATTTCCCTTGTTTATGAAAGTGACGACCCAGCAGTAGGAAACTGGCGTTGTGTAAATGAACCTGGGTTTGGACAGTTACCAGATGTTATGACCATTTATGAAATGGCCGTTTTAGGTGACTACCTCTATGCTGGTACTGCTGGTCTGAGTGGGTTTCAAATTTGGCGAACAGATGCGGAAGGTGTTCCACCTTATCGTTGGGAGAAAGTGATCACCAATGGTGCTGAACGTGGTGCTTTAAACCAAGGCCCTTCCAGCATGATTTCCTTTAAAGGTGCGCTCTACATTGGAACAGGAATTCAAAACGGTGGATATGATCACCGTAATAAAATCGGACCCGCTGCTTCTGAAATTATCAGATTGCACCCTGATGGTTCTTGGGATATTGTCGTCGGTACTGCTAGAAACGGTAAAAAATCTCTAAGTGGATTAGGCCCTGGTTTTAATAACTACTTTTGTGGTTACCTCTGGAGAATGGGAATTTACGAAGACTGGCTTTATGCAGGTACGATGGACTGGAGTCTTATTTTGAGATATGTCAAATTAGAAGAAAAACCATTAAAGGTTGCTCGAATGATTGCGGCTTTAGGTGTGGAAGAATTCATTAAGAATAATGGAGGATCTGCTCTTTGGCGGACTTATGATGGAGAGAATTGGCTACCAGTAACTCAAAATGGCTTTAAAAATCCTTACAACTATGGGATTCGCAATATTGTTCCCACACCTCATGGTCTTTTTATTGGTACAGCCAATCCTTTTGGTCCTCGTGCTGCTATCCGAACTAACAAAAAGCAGTGGGAGTGGACTTATGAAGATAACCCAGATGGTGGTCTGGAAGTTTGGCAGGGTGTTTTTTAGCTTAAACAGCAAAAGCATTTACTAGCAGTTACTAGCCCCACACTCATCGGAAAGGGAGTGTGTGGAGTACGTCACGGAAAATACCAACATTTTCTGCATCTTCCTTTCTCCCCCCTGTTTCCTCAACTTCCTATCTTCTCAGCTTCCTGACTACTGGCAACAACAGGAACTGTGAAGTGAAACTGACTACCTTGGTCTTTACCGCTAGACTCTGCCCAAATTTTTCCATTCCAGCCTTTGACTATTTGCCGACAAATGGCCAAACCTAAACCTGTACCTCCCGCAGTCCGTCTTAACGCCCCCTCTTCTTGGTAAAATCGGTCAAATACTATTTCTAAGCGATTGGGTTCAATGCCCCGACCAGTGTCAGCAACTGTAACTTCCACCATCTGATTTGAGTTGTAAGTAGCATGAATGGTAATTTCTCCCGTTGCTGGTGTAAATTTACAAGCATTATCTATGAGTTTTGCTAGTACCTCTACTAACCAATCACCATCTGCCCTAATCAGAGGTAAGGTTTTAGCAATTTCCGTTTTAATTTCTGGGATCTTTTCTGTCGATGACCGTGTACGCAGACGACTGAGGGACAAATCTATACATTCTTGTAAAGTTAAAGATTCGGGATGCCATTCTACTCGACCGCTTTCTAGGTTAGAAAGGGTGAGGAAATCTTGCACCAGTTTTCGCATCCGTTCGGAGTCAGAAAGGGCTGTACTGAGCATTACCTGTTGCAACTCTAAAGGCATATCTGGCTCACTAGCTAGACTTTCTAGACAAACTTGAATGGTAGATAGAGGGGTACGGAGTTCATGACCGGTAATAGCTATCAAGTTACTGCGGGTGCGGTCTAGGGCTTCTAATTGCTGATTTAGTTTTTCCAAGTTAGCAAAAGCTTCTGCTTGAATTAGGGCTGCTCCTATTTGGGTAGCGATCGCTTTAACTAAATCTAATTCCCCTGGTTGCCACTCATGGCCAGGAAAATAACAATAATGTAACTCAACAATGCCTAACAGTCGTCCCTGAAATAATACTGGTTCCATTAACCAAGAACGCACCCCAAATTTCCTGACTATTAACGATAAAGCTGGTGAATTTTTAACGCGGGAGTCTGTTACAGTATCGGCAACACATACACCTTCAAGTTGTTTTAGTATGTCTTGAAACAAAGGGTTGTGTTGTAAATCCCAGGTTTCACCTAAAACAGATGTTACACCCTTGTTTAAAAACTCATGCTCAATCGTGGCTTTCGCATCGGTAGCTTGAGCGCGATAAATTAGACAACGACCTGCTTCTAGATGTTGACCTAACTCTTGAGCCGCTACTTGTAAAATTTCTTTGGAATCGAGCGATCGCCTAATAGCTGTACTAATGGAATTAACTAACCTTTCTTTCCTGGCTTGGGCAGCGATAGAACGGTAAGCTTTATGTAATTTATACTGACTAGCTTGTAAATAAGTCACTAATCTCTGTACAAAAGGGTCAGTATCAATATCACAGGCATATTCATTTTGAATTGCTGGTTTCAACTCTTTTCTGGAATCCCCAATGCTAAACCGCTGACGTACCTGAGCGACTTTTTCTGTCAGATCCGGTCTATAAACCACAATCCTGCTTAATATCAACTCTGCCGCTTTGAGGCTGACTCCTCTCTCTGAAGTCCAAATCCCCTCAAATCTCCGCGCTGTATCCATATCTAAACCAGGAACAATCTCTGGGAACTCCTGATTTTTGGCACTCGACCCCAAGTTTTCTCGACACACTAAACAGGTAGCATAATTATCAGCAATTACTACTAAATGCCATTCTTGACTTAACGCATCATCCGGCTCAAAAGCTACTTTTTCATAATATTCTGAACTATTGACAAAATCCGTTTCCGGAGCAGATAATACGTATATTTGGTTACTTCGCTGAGAAAGCCGCTGATAACGATGAGCTTCTTGACGGTAGAATCGCTCTCGTTGAAAACTAGCAATAATCAGAGGCTGATCCAAGGTGGCAGCCAAAACCTGATCTTCCATTGCGTGGGAAAGCGCCGTTAGTGAAGCCTTGAAATATAACTGAGGTCGCAGGTAGGGTAGTGACTGTAGCAAATCACTCAGAACAGAAGTCGAAATGCTCATGAATATTGTTAAACGGCCAATCTAGACGAGATCCACTTCACAGCAGCATTGTATAGCAGTCAGCAACAGGGTGTAGGGGGTAGGGTATAGGGTGTAGGGAAGACAGGGTTGGACGGAGCTTGAACTCCCAAGGACGCTCGCGTCTTGAAAAGACGGGGCTTGTATCCCAAAGATGGTCAGTGAGTCTGTCGAACTGTTGTTGGGGCTGTCTGTAAGCCTCATACCCCACACCCCACACCCCAAAAGGGCTTGGTCAGCATCAGCTTTTTAAAACTCCTATCTGAAGTGCGTAGCATGGTGCAAGCCATTCAGGATTTGAGTCTTTAAGGTTCTCCAATCACCCTAATAACTGCTATCAAAATCAAAATCAAAATTGAGGTGATTGGTGATTGGTGATTGGTGATTGGTAATTAGAAAAACTTTTACCCATCTTACCTATTAATTATCACCGTTTACCTATTACCATTCCTCAATCTCTGGGCTTGAGAAAGCACCTTTCCAGATATTAACCCAAAAAACACCCTGGTAAGTTTAGGTACTGCTGATGCTTGACAAAACTCAAAATATTTTTAACTGAACATATTGATGAGTATTTTCCAGGTTTAGTGTCTCTCAATGCTCATCAACGAAATAAAACCGTTGAAAATCCCCAGTTTCCAGCCTTGACTTCAGAGTGAGAACGTATAGATTTATAGAGATTTGGGAATAGGTGACAGGTGACAGGTGACAGGTGACAGTAAGAAGAGAATAGGAGTATGGCTAACGCCAAGCTGCGCTATCAGGAGTAAGAAGAAAGAACGAAAATTTCCCCATGCCTCCCTTGCCTCCTACACCCCACAC
>NZ_LUFH02000106.1 GCF_001586785.1 Sphaerospermopsis aphanizomenoides BCCUSP55 | reverse complement strand
CCCCTGCCCCCTGCCCCCGTCTTACGGTAGCCAATGAGGATGAAACCCGACCAAGGGAAGTTGTTCTGGTTTGATTTCAATGTTTGCTGCGTCGGTGATGGGTAACAGAGGCATTAACCACAGGCTACTAGTAGCTATCGGTTCTCCATCATCGGTTTTTAGGGTGTTTGCCGGTAATGTGGTAGTGGTGTTATCTATGGGTACTACTTGATCAAACAAGATACCCAAACCATCGGGTGCTAAACTCATTTGCACATTTCTTTGGGCAGGAGGTAACATCAACAGCGGTTTTTGTTCCTCGGTTTTGAGGTTAATTGCTACTAAATAAGGCTGTTCTATATATTGTTCTTTTGATACTAGTTGGGTCAGTAAGCAGTACAGAGTAGGTGAGGCAGGATCAAAGTTGCAACCCATGATTGAACCTGTGGTTTTTAATAGTTGTTTCTGCACGCCTTGATTAGTAACAAGAAATAAATCTCGCGTATAATCAGTATTAAATTTGACCATTGCAGCTTGTGAACCATCCTTGGAGAAAGCTTGAACTAGGCCAAATTGGGGCAGAAAATCTAGGGGTTTGGTGGCATCACTTTGGAGTGATAAGATTGCTGTTCCTTGTCCTTGGGCAACGGCAACGGCTTTACTGTCTGGTGTAATGAGAAAGTCTCCGGGTGGTTGGGTTTGTAAACGTTTTGGGGTGGGTTGGTTTCCCGAACCGTCCTGAGTTATGGACAAATACCATAGCCCAAAGTCACCAGGATTATCTCTTTTGCCACGTTGAACAACTATTGTTTCTCCATCAGGAGATAGGTCAAATTTTAAGTTTTGATAGTCTTTATTATCTAAAATCAGGTCTAGTTTGCCCGGAGGTTCTGGTTGTTGGCCAGTTTTGCTAGAGATGCCTGTTGTGACTGTATATAGTTGGGCTGAAAGTATATCTGGATTTTTAGAAGAACGAGCCGATAACAATATTTTTTCCCCATCTGGAAATGGCTCGAAGTCCATAACAACCAAGTCTTTCGGGGTAAGAACCTTTTTTTGCTCTTGGGTTAAGTTATAGATGACTAACTTTCCTTGTTCTTGTTGATTAGCTCCTATGTAAAGCAAGGCGCGATTACGAGTGCTGAAGCTACCTGTAAAGGGTTGAATTAGCCTGTCTGTCTTTTCAGTTTGGGAAAATTTATCTTTAGCTCCCTGTAGAAAAACTTTATAATTTGTGCCGTAGGGTGCTGGTGTGAGCAGTGTGTAAACCATCCTTCGTCCTGCCCAACTGATTTTACCTGCTAGGGGTGGATCAATTTTGATGTTTTCCTCTACGCTTTTGGTGTCCATTGGACGACTAAAGGTAAGACTGAAGGAGATATCTTCAGCACCGATTTGTTGATTTTGCCAGGTAAAGTTACGAACAATGGGCTTAACTGCATCACCTTGCCAGATCACCAAGCCAATTAGTAGACTCAGCAGAAGCATGAGGGCGATCGCTACCCGATCTAATGGTTGAATGAATTTATAGGTTTTTGTCATAGGGAATAGGGAATAGGGAATAGGGAATAGGGAATAGGGAATAGGGAATAGGGAATAGGGAATAGGGAATAGGGAATAGGGAATAGGGAATAGGGAATAGGGAATAGGGAATAGGGAATAGGGAATCATAAAACCTTACCAATTAACAATTATTAATTACTCATCACCCATCAGTGTATCCGTGTTCAAAATCCGTGTGTGCCATTGGTCATTGCTCGGTGGCTTCTTACTTATTACCTATTTCCTAATATCACAACTACACTACGGTTAAACTGGAATTAGGCAAAATGTTGCCAGTTTTAACAAATTGGCAAAGTGAATAAAAATGTACTACCTAAACCAAGGGTGCTTTCAGCCCAGATTCTTCCACCATGTTGGGTAATGATACTACGACAGATAGCTAAACCCAAACCAGTACCACCTTTGCTACGAGAGTCGGAAGCATCTACTTGTTGGAATTTCTCAAAGATAGTTTCTAATTTGCCTGTGGGAATACCCATACCTTGATCTGTGACTTGAACTAAAACAAAATCTGGCTGTTGTTCCACACGAATAGTAATTGTGGAATTGAGAGGGGAAAATTTAATGGCATTTCCTAAAAGATTTGTCAGCGTTTGAATAATCCCATCTGCATCAACCCAGACTTGCGCTTCTATAGGGTAGATATTCACGTTAATAGATTGTTTTTGGGCAAGAGGTTCTACTAACATTACTGCTTGCTGAATCAATTCATGAATTTGACAGGTAGTTTTTTCTAAGATGAATTTACCAGATTCTAAGCGTTCGATATCAAGAATCTCATTAACTAGACGCACCAAGCGATCGCAGTCTATGCTGGCAATCTCAATCATCCGTTTAAACCTGTGCGGTTTTTGATCGTATATACCACTATTTAATAAGTCCAGTGCGGCTTGAATAGCAGTTAATGGGGTACGGAGTTCGTGACTAACAATACTAATAAATTCATTCTTCATTTCCGCAATTTTCTGCTGTTCCGTAATATCTTCTGCCAAACCAGCTAACCGGATGATTTCCCCTGTTTCATTTTTGATCGGAAACGCGCGATCGCTAATCCAACGGATAGAACCATCAGGACGGATAATGCGATATTTTTTATTGTACCGCCCTGTAATTGTCTGTTCTATTATTTCCATTTGCACGCGCTGACGGTCTTCTGGATGAATAGGATCTAACCAACTTCGAGGATTTTGATAGAGACTTTCACAACTCCTTTGCCAGAGGCTTTCATAAGCAGGACTGACATATAAAACTTTTTCATTTTTAGCATCTGCCATCCAAAATACGGCTTGGATATTTTCTGCTAACTGACGGAACTTTTCTTCACTCTCCCGTAAGGCATCGGCAATGCGTTTGCGTTCAGTGATATCTTGCTGTACGGCCACGAAAACATCACCATAGTCAGGATGATGGAATACAGAAGCCGTGGCACTACACCAAAATTCAGTTCCATCTTTTTTAACATTATGAACTTCATAGGTAACTTCACCCTGTTCTAAGATGGCAGACTTAATATTTAGATGTACATCTTTAGCCGTTACCGTATCATCGGCATAGTTGAGAATGGAAACGTGCTGACCATTGATTTCACAAGGTTTATAGCCAAACATCTGCTCAAATTTAGGATTGGCATAGACAATCACTCCGTTATCAGCTTTGACTAAGCAAATACCTTCCGCCATGTTACGGGTGATCACAGAATGGAAGTTGTAGAGGTCTTCAATTTCATGTACATACCTTTGTAAAGCTGCTTGCGTTTGTTTTTTGAGGGTGATGTCGTTGTTGATTTCTAAAATTTTGATTGGTTGACCAATGTTATCTGTTTGTAAAACCCACCGACTGGCTACAGTGATAGATTGAGCATCGTGGCGGAAATGGGTGAGTTCTCCTTCCCAATAACCTGTGGCTAACAATTGGTCTGCAATTTCTGTCAATGGTTGGGGAAATTGAGTTTGTAAGAGAGTATGGGAAATTTGCCCCAAGGCTTCAGCTTTAGTCCAGCCATACATTTTTTCTGCACCTTGATTCCAGAAGGTAATCACCCCGTTTAACTCACGGGTGATGATAGAGTCGTGTGCTAAATCTAGGAGTTGTACCTGTTCTGCCAAGATGCGTTGGTTTTGTTGCTGCTGAAACAGTGTTTCTAGCAGCAGGTCATTGGTTTTTTTCAATTCCTCGGTGCGCTGGGCTACCCGTTGCTCAAGTTCAGCATTCAGTTGTTGCAGTGCCAGTTGTGTCTGTTTGCGTTGGGTAATATTCTCTGCAAAAAAAATAAGACCACCAATTTCACCTGTAGCAGTGTACCAGGGGTGAACTTCCCAGCATAGCCACTGATCTCTCCCATCGGCTCGCACAAATAAATCTTCATCACATTTTTCGCTAGTCCCAGTCAAACACCGTTGATGAATCTGTCGCCATCTGGCGGGGATTTCGGGGAAAATTTCGTAGTGCGATCGCCCAATTAGGGATTCTACAGAATCGAGATTATAGTCGTCTACCCATCTTTGGCTGGCCATCACATAGCGCATATCTTTGTCAAACATGGCAATACCAGCAGGTGCATACTTGGCAAATAAGCGTAAGATAGCTTTTCTTTCCTGCAAACTTTGTTCTGCTTGCTTGCGTTCTGTAATCTCTTCACACAAGGCACTAATACCAATGATGTGTGATCCAGCTTTTAAGGGTAAATAACTGGTTACACAAGTACGTTGCACACCTGGTTGAGCCGGATTTTCCCCACTCATTTCTAGGTTGAGCAGGGGATTCCCTGTGGACAAAACCGAGAGTAAATGTCCTTCGATGGGATCTGCCAAATCTGGTAGTAAGTCCCGAATTGTCCGACCAATATGGGATTCTATAGAAAAGCCATTAATTTCCGCTAGACGCTGGTTAATGTGGACAAACTTCAGGTTAGTGTCTAAAACACCCAACCCCACAGGAGCAGATTGGTAGATATTTTCAATTTCTGCTAATTGACGCTCAAGCTGGCTTTGACTTACCCGGAGAGATACTTCTGCTTGTTGGCGTTCTCTGAGTTCAGTCTGTAGCTGTACAACTAGAACTGCTTGCTGGATAGCAATACTTACCTGTTCTCCCACCTGTTGTAACAAAGTAATTTCTGAAGATTGCCACTCACGGGAAGCTGTACAGTGATGAGCAGCCAATAAACCCCATAATTCATCATTGAGGAGAATTGGAACTACCAGATTAGCTCTAACTTGGAGACTGGCCAGGAATTCGATATGACAAGGGTTAATACCAGCATCATAAATATCAGCTTTGGCAGTAACAAAGCCTTGTTTAAAACGTGCAATGTTTTCTTCCCCAATGCAGGGGTCGTAAATCTGAAGTGGGAAAATTGCCATCCATTCTGATGCGACAGACTCAACGACAGTTGTTCCACCCCAACCAGGATCAAATTTGAAGACAATCACGCGATCGCATCCCAAAAATTGTCTCACTTCTTCAACTGTAGTTTGGAGAATATCTTCTAAATTCAGGGACTGTCGAATCTGTTGGGTCATTTTCATGACTAAGGCTTGTTGCTCCAATTGCTGTTGGAGTAAGCCTTGTGTTTGTTTACGGTCATCAATGGCCATCGCAGTTCCTGTCATGTGGACAGGTTCACCGACTGAGTTATAAATTCCGCGTCCCCGTCCCTCCATCCAGTGAATGCTACCATCTGGCCAAACTACCCGAAATTCGCAATGAAACGCACTATGAGTTGCTAGTGCCTGTTGTACTGCTTGGTTGACTAACGAGATATCTTCAGGATGTACGCAAGCTGCAAATGTTTCATGCTTACCATCAAAGCTACCAGGAGCGAAACCAAATAACTGTTCATGTTCTGGCGACCAGATGATTTTTCCCGTCACCAGATTCCAGTCCCATATTCCCATCTGTGCGGCTGCTAAAGCCATCCGCAATTGTTCAGCGTTTGCTTGAGCGATTTGCTGGTGCAGTTTGCGAATTTTTTTTTGGCTATTGGTCAAATTGCTAGTTAACCAGTTAATGATGAAAGCAACAGTCACAAACAGCCCTAGCCGTAATAGATGATCTCGTGGAGAGATGTAAATGACATATTGAGATTGTGGGGGCGACAAGAAAAAAATAATTGATAATATGATGAGAACGATGCTCACAAGTCCTGCACGAAAACCACCATACCAGCTAGTAACAATGAGAGCTATGCAAAAGAAAATACCTATAGTTTGAAATATCAGTGGTTTTAACCAAAGTGACAGTAACAAAGCTGCGATTGTCGAGCCAATAGCAACGAGATATGGTAGCGATTTTAAATACAGTTTCTTAATTAGTTCAATAGTCATGACAGGTGACAGGTGACAGGTGACAGGTGACAGTTTCAGCTATCTGAGGCTTTAGGCAGAGTGTCAATAAACCTAATTGAAGATGATCTGATTTGTCGTGTATCTTCTTCTTTGAATCAAATTGAAAATGCGTGTAACTAATTCGGTTTCTACTATTGGTTTGGTGATAAAATCATCTGCTCCACTAGCAAAGGCTTGTTGCAGAGATACGGTATCATTATGAACCGTGACGATAGAAACAGGTAAATTGCCTCTTTGAGCATCTTGCCGCACTACTCGACACAACTCTAATCCATTAACTACAGGCATTTCTAAATCGAGCATGACTAAATCTGGTGATGTTGCTGTTAATACTTGCCAAAAATCCTGGGGTTGGGAAAGAGTGATCACATTCAGTCCGCAAGGAGTCAGTAAAGCAGATAATCCTGCCAGCATTACCGGGTCATCATCCACTATCAAAACTTTGGCTGCTAAAGGCTGGGCTGGAGATAAAATGCGAGTTAATGCTTGAAATATTTGTTCATTTGTTGCAGGTTTGTGTAAAAATTGCCGTGCGCCCAAACGTGACACCATTAATCGGTCAGCCAGGCTATCCCGGACTGTAAACACAATAATTGGTAATTCAGAGGTACGTTCTAACAATTCCTGTAGCAGAGTGATTCCATCTTCTTCTGTATCTGGAAAGTTCAAATCTAATAAAACAGCATCAGGAGTTGCCAAGGACAGAAAATCACGGGCAGTTGCTAAATTAGGAGCAATTGTCATTTCCATTCCCCAAGCTTCTGCTTGAATCTGCAAGGCTGTGGTTAATATTGTATCGTCATCAATTACTAATACATGATGTTTTCGGACTAGGGATTGACGTTGGGTAGTATTAATTACTCGTGGCTTTGTTAGTTCTTGTCGTAATGCTGTTACTATTTGGCAAAACCGAGTAATTTCTGTATCTGTCAGTGTGCTATTTTGAATTAGTAAATGTTCTAATGCTCGTGCCAGTCTAGAACCTTTGGGATAGCCAAAGGTTTCCATAGAACCAGCGAGTTTATGAGCCTCTTTCTTGGCGGTTTGCTGTAATTCTGCCTGCCAATTACCTGCTAAAAGCTCAGTTTTTGCTTGTTCCAGAATTTCTACTTGTTCACTAAAAGAATTCTGAAATTGTTCTAATACTTGATAAACAGAAGTTAAATTTTGGAACCTGGGTTTATTAGTGACTGGGTAATTCAATTTCTCTGTTTCTGGTAGTTTCGCTAATTTATCCCACTGTTGAGCAGCCGGTTCATTGGGGGATAGTTTTAAGCGATAGCCAATACCATAGACTGTTTCCAGAATGTCTTCTGCTAGTCCTCCGGTTTTCAGTTTCTTGCGTAAGTCTTTAATATGTGTAGTTACTGCTTTTTCGCCTGGTGCATCATCAAATCCCCAAAGTCGGTCTAATATGACTTTGCGGCTAAAAAGACGATTAGGGTGCTGTAAAAATAATTCTAGTAGATTGTATTCTCTAGGTGTGAGTGCAATTATCTGGTCGAGATAAGTTACTTTGCCGGAGATTTGATCTAAACACAAATTTCCCCAGGTTAACTTAGATGTAGAAAACTCTATACTCCGTCGTAATAAAGAGCGAATTGTTGCCAGCAGTGCTTCTTCGTTGTATGGCTTAGTTATGTAATCATCCGCACCAGCATCTAAGCCAGCAACAATATCTGCATAGCGATTTTTGACAGTGAGCAATAAAATCGGTTTAGTGTACCCTAGCGATCGCAGTTGGCGACACAGGCTGATACCATCCAGTTGAGGCATCAGCCAGTCTAATAAAATTAAGTCATATTTAACTACTATTGCCAGCGTTAAACCTGTTTGACCATTAGTTGCTAAGTCAACCGAGTAATTATTTTCCGTTAGCAATTGTGCTAGTTTCTTACTCAGTAATGTGTCATCCTCTACTAATAAAATTCTCATACCGGGTATTCTATAGTATTACCAACCCAAGTTGCTAGTTATTGGTACTTAGGCAAAAAACACCGTTGACACTCCCCGGTCTAAAGACACGGGGATTCTACATTCATCGTCAAAACTTGCTCAACCAGGTTTGCACCAAGTAGAGTAGAGGCTTCAACTCCTGTAGCGTTACTTTGGGGATGCCCTCCCCTAGCTTGATAATAATTAGGTGACTAATTGATAGTAACGTAAACAATCATCTGGTAAAAGACGCAAGATAAAATCTCTTTCCGTATTCCAATTAGAAATATGTTCTTCCTGATTAAGTGTAACCAAATGAATACACTGAAAGCGATGTTTTGTGATTAACTCCTGATTTTCTATTAATTTACATTTGACTTGATACACTACTGTTTTTCCTTTCTTTAATTTCTCGCTAATTTCTATGTCTGATGTTTGATGATATTTTAATTTTGCTGCCAGGTCTTTAATTTTTAATTCTGCTAAAGATTTTTGCTCAAATTCTTCTTTTTCTAACTTGACTAGCTGTTTATTAGTTTTCAGAAACTCTTTTGAGATTTTTTGGGTTAATTTCTTGAAGTCTGATTTTTTTCTTTCTGTGCTTTCAATTAATAACCATCTTTGCTCTATTCCCCCATAAGTAAGATACTTTTTCTTCTCGATAGCTATATCCTTTGATTTCACAGGCTTTCATCTATTATTCCTAAGTGATCTAAGTTTTTACTTTCAAATTCTTCTTTTTGGGTATTCATATTTTTGGCTATTTTTATTTAATTCAGAATCATTTTCTCATTTTTTCTCCTGAATTTATTGTCAATACCTTATTAATTTCAATTTGTCGGCAATTTTTATACTACTGCCTATATTTGTTACTAAATTAATCACGTATTTATATTTACACCTTTTTTGCTACTTATTACACAACATTTTGTATTACAACATGAAGTGCGACTAGTGGGATCTATTCCCTCTTTACAGCAGCTTCCAGATCAATTAGTTACAGAATCTAGCTTTAAAGCCAGACAACAAGCCAGTTTTACTCCTGACTCCTGCTGTAACTCCTGTGCATATCATGGGGACTATTTATTTTGAAAATCAAACCTATCACAAATAAAACTACATCTCTTTCCCCTTGGCTTTATATACCCACCCTTTATTTTGCGGAAGGGATACCCTACATGATTATTAATGCAGTATCTGTCATTTTCTACAAGAAACTGGGAATAGACAATACTCAAATTGCTTTTTGGACAAGTCTAATCAGTTTTCCCTGGATTTTGAAAATGTTTTGGTCGCCTTTTGTGGATATTTACTCAACGAAAAGAAAATGGTTGCTGACAATGCAAATGATTATGTTTTTTTGTTTGAGTTTTTTATCTATATCTTTTCATCTTCCCAATTTTTTCTTTATATCTCTAGGAATATTAACCATTTCGGCATTTATTTCTGCTACTTATGATATTGCCACAGATGGCTTTTATATGCTGGCTTTACACCCAGAACAACAAGCTTTGTTTGTGGGGATTCGCTCATTGTTTTATAGATTCGCAATTTTATTTAGTACAGGCTTTTTAGTATTTTTAGCAGGTTATCTAGAAGAATCAACTCAGAATATTCCTTTAAGTTGGAGTATTGTCATCGGTGTAGCTGCTGTCATCTTTGCATTTTTATTTGTTTTTCATCTAGTCATTTTACCAACACCAGAATCAAATAATAACTACCAGGAATCAAATCGGGAATCAAATATAACTAATATACCTTTTGTTAAGATTATTGTTTCCTATTTTAAGCAACCCCAAATAGCCATAATCTTAGCCTTTATTTTGCTTTACAGATTTGGTGAGGCAATGTTACTTAAAATAGCTTCTTTATTTTTATTAGATAAACCAGAACTAGGAGGTTTAGGTTTATCTACTCAAGATTTTGGTTTAGTCTATGGTACTTTTGGGGTAATATCTTTGATATGTGGCGGAATTTTAGGAGGTCTATTAATTGCTAAATATGGGTTAAAAAATTGTTTATTACCGATGGCTTTAGCATTAAATTTACCGAACGTTTTTTATATCTATATGGCTTATGTTAAACCAGAACTCAAATTTGTTTATCCTCTAGTTTCTTTAGAACAATTTGGTTATGGTGTAGGATTTACAGCTTTTACAGTCTATTTAATGTATATTTGTAAAGGGGAACATAAAACTTCCCATTTTGCCATATCTACTGGTTTAATGGCTTTAGGTTTGATGATACCAGGAGCAATTAGTGGACAAATTCAACAATCATTAGGATATCCATTATTCTTTATCTTGGTTTGTTTGGCAACTATTCCGGGGATGTTAACTATATTTTTTATTCCTTTACCTTCAGAACCGGAAAATAAATAAACATTCACCATTCAGCTTTCAGTTTCACGAAAATATAGTCGGTTTTAACCGACTTCAGCTATAAGACAGGGAATTTATTCTCTGTATAAATAGGAGTTTTATATGAATTGTATTTTAGGTGTTGATGGCGGTGGTAGCAAAACTATTTGTATCATTATGGATGATGCTGGTAAGATTCTAGGAAGAGGTAAAGCAGGTGCATCTAATTATCAAAGTATAGGTATAGCAGCAGCACAAAAACAAATTCAATCTGCCATTAATCAAGCAACAATTACAGCTTTAAATCACACAAATACTATTAATATCATAGAAATTTGTATGGGGTTGGCAGGTGTTAGTCGTCCAGAGGTTATGAAAGTAGTAAAAGATATAGTTAGTCAATTGCAAAATAGCAAAGATATCCTACCAATTACCTGGGAATTCCAACCATCTCATATTGTTATTTGTCATGATGCTTTAATTGCTTTAATGGGAGGTATTGGTAATGCTGTGGGTATTGTGGTAGCTGCGGGAACTGGTTCTATTATTTTTGGCAGAAATCATCAAGGAGAAACTAAACGTGTTGGTGGTTTGGGTTATATTTTAGGAGATGAAGGTAGCGGCTATAAAATAGCTGTAGCTGGGATGCAAGCGGCTTTAAAAGCTTATGATGGAAGAGGTAAATCAACAATTTTATTAGATAATTTTCAGCAATATCTACAAATAGAAAACATAGAAAAATTAATAGAAATAATATATCGAAAAGGATGGGGTGTAAAAGAAATAGCAGCTTTAGCGCCAATTGTTGATCAAGCAGCTAGTGAAGGTGATAAAATTGCTAATAGGATTATTGATGAAGCTGTTAGAGAATTAGTCATAGCTACTGCTACAGTTATTGATCAGATTTTTGATTCTAATCAGGTTGTGGAAATTGTGACTACAGGTAGTATTTGGTTGGGAAAATGTGGGTTACGGGAAAGATTTGTTAACTTTATGATTCATAAGTATCCTTTGGTAAATATAATTTATCCCCGTCATGAACCAGCTTATGGGGCGGGGTTATTGGCGTTAAAGGCTTTAGCTGGTAATTGGTAGTTAAGGATTCACTTCATTAAATTCTCTTCATCTCTATGTCCCAGATATCACTCCCCCAGTCACTTCAGAAAGACCTACCCTTCACCGCTCTTGCACCAATGCAGGATGTAACAAATCTCTGGTTTATGAAGGTCATTGCCCACTACGGTAGTCCTGACTACTTTTTCACCGAGTATTTCCGCGTCAATGATACCTCACGGCTCAATCGTCACATTCTGGCAGCAATAACGGAAAACGATACCGGTCGCCCCGTTTTTGCTCAAATGATTGGTGAAAGCATTCCCGACTTAGTAAGAACAGCCAAGGAACTCTGCAAATATAATATCGCGGGAGTAGATTTAAACATGGGCTGTCCAGCACCTCGAATTTATCGTAAAAATGTTGGCGGTGGATTGCTGCGAGAACCGGAAAAGGTAGAGCAGATTTTGGGAGAATTGCGTGCTGCGGTGAATGATAAACCTTTAACTGTGAAGATGCGCGTAGGCTTTGAAAATACAGATAACTTTTATGAAATTCTCGATCTAATCAATCGTCATAATATTGATTTGCTAAGTTTGCACGGTCGCACGGTGAAAGATATGTACCACGGGGAAGTTAAATATGATTTGATTGCGGAAGCGGTGAGACGGGTTGATTGTCCAGTGTTGGCTAATGGCAATATCAACTCGGCGAAAACCGCCCTGGAAGTGCTTTCTCAAACGGGCGCGGCGGGAGTGATGGTGGGACGTTGGGCGATTGGGAATCCTTGGCTGTTTAATCAAATTCGCCAAGCTTTGCGAGGAGAGGAGATTATACCTGTTCCTTTAGCAGAGGTACGCAACTATATTGATCGTTTATGGCAAACTCCCACAGCGTCAACTATACCAGAGCGATCGCGGTTAGCCTACCTGAAAATGTTCCTGAACTACATTGCTTTGAGTGTTGACACTGAAGGTCATTTTCTGCGGCTGATGCGACGAGCGCAAACTGAGGTAGAAATGTTTAATTTGTGCGATCGCTTTCTCCTTGCGGATCGGACGAAAACTTTAGCCCTAGCACCTTCTTTGAGCGTATAGCTATAGCTTGTAAATTGGCGTAAATAGAAGGTTCGTGCAACCAGCTTTCCAAAAGTGCATTAATCAACATTGATTTACCAGCACTAAAAGCACCTGCAAACACAATTTCAAATCTGGGAGAAATGGCTTTATCTAAAGATATCTGCACAGATGTAATATCTTGAGAACGCAAAGCGGGTTCTTGGTGTAGAAGTTGCAGGATAGTCTCAAGTTGTACGGGTAATTTCTGACATTGGGGCGCTAAGTTTGACATAGTTAAGTAGTAAATAGTATTTATGGGTATTGTAGTATTATATATTGTGATTATTGGTAATAGTAAAGTAAATATCCTTAGCAGATATAATGTGACGAACTACTTCAGACACAGATGACACAGAGGAAAAATGTTAAGTGATTAAAAAGTAATTAAAGAGTAATTAAAAACCCACGAAAGTGGGTTTTGTCTGTGTAGATGTGATTTATAATCGCTGAAATTCAATTATTGTTAATATTGATTACCTAATGCACCACGGGTAACACCTAATTGATTTTGCAACTTTAATGTTTTCCAAAGTTCAAAACCTGTTATTTCTCCTTGCAGCAGTTGTTGATAAGAATGTATGGTTTTAGTTACTTGTTCTGGTGTTTCATTGAGAAATTCAATTCTCAAATGTTGTAAACCCAAACTAATTAATCTCTGCACATATTCCGCACCAGTTTGTGCCGTACCGTTATATACTGTATTTCGACATCCTGCGTCTGCTTTGAGGATGTGTTCACTACCAACTCTGTCTCTGATTTTTACTTCTTGTTTTTCGCAAGGTCTACCACAATTTGTATAGTCTGTTCCTTCCGATAGGAAAGCACAAAAAACGCAATGTTCCATGTGAAACATGGGTATATATTGATGTATTGTGACTTCAAAATATTGAGGTGGGTAGGTGGTAATTAAATCTTCAAGTTGGTTAATATTTAAATCATAGGATGCTGTTAAACGTTCTAAATTAAAGCGTTGTTGCAAATAGTCTGCGGTTAAAGGGTTAGCAATATTTAAGGAAAAGTCACCAATACATCTTTCACCTGTAAAATATTCTAATTGGTCGTAATTTCTGATTAAATAACCATCAGCTTCAGCATCTTTAACTTGTTTTAAAATCCAGCTTTCACCAGATTTTGTTATGCGAGGTGGTGCTACAAAAATACTTGCCGATTTTTGTGCTTCTCTAAATTCTCTAAATATTCTTACTGCTTCTCGGTAGTTGCGAGGGTCTTCAAATTCACAATATACAGTTTTGATATCTGTAGTTAAGACAGCTTTTAATTGTTTGATATTTCTGACTAAAACAATCAGAGAAGGAAAAGTAGGAACAGGTGAAGATTCAATTATAATTAAATTTTGCCATTTTGCATGATGATTTAATTGCCAATTTTTGGGTTTAGTTCTTAACTTTTCTAATTTGGTGACAATTTCCCGCCGCATTTTATTTAATTCGCTAACGGGTAACATTGCATGACATTTGATGTTATTGGTGAGAGTTCCTAAACAAAATGCTGTGTTACCTAAACGACCTAATTGTTCTTGTAGTTTTTCTGTAGTCAGGGGTTTAGTATGTGCTTCAACCAGTAATATTTCAGATTCTACCTTAACTATATTACCAATTTCATCACGAGCAACCACTATTAATTTCTCTCCGATTTCCCCATACACTTCTATATTAATAGGTCTGGTAAATTGGGGATATTCTCCATCATAACTTTGACGAATTTGTTTATCTAATTCTGGGTCACTTGTTTTCCAAACTTTATTTCCTCTATGGATTTTCAGAAAATTCAAATCATCTCTACCAAACGTTAAAATTACCTCGTTTCCTGTTTCCACAACCCCATATATCCTTCCTCCTTCTTCTCGCATTTCTGGATGTCCACTGTCAAACACCACACCATCCCCAGGTTTAACAGGTGCTGCTAATTTCACTGTTATTTGTTCATTTCTAACGCGGGTAACTTCTCCTAAATAAACACCGCGTTTTTTTCCGAAGTTTGCATGAACTAATTCTTGGTTATTTATCCCCTCAAACCAACCTGTATAAAGTCCGCGAGAAAATGCCATTTCTAAATTATATTGGTCTTTTTTCCAATTAGATGATTTTTGTAAAGAAGTTGCATGGGCTATTTTATCTAATGCTTTACGATAAACTTGAGTGACATTAGCAACATATTCTGGGGCTTTTAATCTTCCTTCAATTTTTAAAGATGTCACCCCAGATTTAACCAACTCCGGTAAAACTTCTAAACCTGCTAAATCTTGAGGACTGAGTAAATATTTACGATTACCTAAATCAACAACTTCGCCATCTGCAATTAAATCATAAGGCATTCTACAAGCTTGAGCGCATTCACCTCTATTTGCTGAACGTCCTCCTAATGCTTCGCTGGTTAAACATTGTCCAGAATATGCGACACACAAAGCACCATGAACGAAAACTTCTAAAGGTAGGGAAGTATTTTTTTGAGATATTTGTTGTTGAATTTTATTAATTTCTTTAATAGAACATTCTCGTGCTAAAACTACTAATTGACATCCCAAAGATTTAGCAAATTCTACCCCCGCAGCACTGGTAATAGTCATCTGAGTAGAAGCGTGAATGGGAAAGTCTGGAGAAAGATGACGAATGAGACGACAAATACCAATATCTTGCACAATTACAGCATCAACACCAGCAGAAATGATCGTTTTGAGGTATTGCTGTGCTTGGGTTAGTTCCTGGGGAAAAATCAGGGTATTCAGAGTGATGTAACCTTTGACTCCCCGCAGATGCAGAAACTCCATTAATTCTGGTAAATCTTCTTCAGTAAAATTTTCAGCCCGCATTCTCGCATTAAACTTGTCTAAACCAAAATAAATTGCATCTGCACCATTTTCTACTGCTGCTTCTGCACATTCCCAGTTACCCGCAGGTGCTAGGAGTTCGGGGAGTTGGATTTTTGGTGTGGTGGTGCTTGTCATTTTGGTTAGTCGGGTTTACGTCAGCTTATAGATTGTATCTAAGTTGGTGGGGGGTTGGGGGAAGGTTAATATCCCCAACGTATTTTTTCATTATTACCACCAAAAAACATCTTATTTTTTATATACCTTGATAATGGGGGTGACTTTGGGATTTTGCGGGTTACTCAGGTTTAATCTATAGGTAGTTCTCAAAAAATCTTCGTTTTTATTTCCTTTAACTGTCACTATATAATGGTTTTGTTGAGATGTGTCTCGATCAACTTTTTCAATCAATTTATTTTGCAAAATTTCCGCATTTATCAATCTTTTAGGTAAATGCTTATTCACAATTCCTAGACAAAATACCCCTGTATGATCAGGAAATCTGTATACTTGCAAGTAGTATTTTTGATTATTGAATTTAAAGTCTTTGGTTAACCAAATATATCCTCTATTTTGGGGAGTTAGTTTTTTGAAATTTTCGTTTGTTCTCTCATTAAGACCACAATTTCTATCCATAATTGGTTCACCAGATATTACAGGTTTTGATAAGATTCCTATAAATATAGAACACAAAGTTAAGCTTGCTAAGTTCCCAGATATAAATTTTGACAGTTTGAACATCAATAACTCCTTTGAGGATTGTATGTAAATTGAGACTTTTTTCCCCTGGAAAAGTTTCATCTACCAAACTTTTTTCATAGGTTGTTGTAATGGTTAAATAAGAAGTCGGGGATCTGGTTTGAATACCCTACAACATTTGATGAATACTCTCAACGACTTGTTCAATAAAGTCTACTGTATCACCAACCATTAATTCATCTATATTCCAGCGATTACCTAAACCTAATGTGGGATCTATATCTGCTTCATGAGCTATTTTATTTCTGCGATACACGATAGAATTTAACTGTTGCTTCACATCTTTATCTGTTCTACTTATTTTCTTAGCTACTTCATCCCATAACGGCTGATTTGATATATACCTAATTCCATCAGCAATCAGAAATTTCTTGGGAAACTGATGTATGGGTAGCGGAAGATGCAACTCATTTGATTCACTTCAATGGTGAACATCTTTTGCAACCTTATCAGGTATAGATATATTAGGAAGTGACATTTTTCAATCTTCCCCTCCCAACAACCAAAAACCACTGTAAGTCATCCCCGAATCATCAGGTTGCACCAATAAGAAATGCAATCCTTTACTTACCTGTTTTCGCTGTGCATATACCTTAGCTGCTGCTGCAACCTCTTCATCTTCAAAAGTCGCCAAAATCCATCTATCTGCTAAACCAGCTTCTAAAATTAACCCATCTGGCGCACCTGCAATATAATTTAAATTCACAGGATTTGCTTCCTGTAACCATCTTGCCAAACGCATAGATTGCCTTCCACCATAAATTACCACACCGGGAATAGGAACTGTTGATGCTAAACCCAAATTAATCGGTTGCAGAAATTCTGGTATTTGCAAAACAGGAATTGGACGGTCTGTAAATTCATCCACAATATCACCAGCGGGAATATTTGCAAAACGCCACTCTTCTCCCCAGAGATTTTCTGGTAATGGTTCTGGTGGTAATTTTTCAACTACTACAGGATATTCCTTTTCTTGCAACCATTGTTTTAACGCCAAAGTGCGACGGGTAGGTTCAATATTAATACCTAAATTATTCGCAGCAGCGGTCATTAAACTCAAAGATTGAGGTCTAAATACCTGAATTATATCCGGTAAAATTTCTGCACCCGCTAACTTAAACTGTTCCGTCAACCAATTGGAATTTGCCTGTGACTGGGGACAGGTAGCGACATATTCTAATTTACGAGTCGGATCACAAATTAATAACTCCCATAATACTTGCCCTGCTTCATCCCGTAACGGACTACGATAAAAATCAGCTTGCCAAATTAGACTCATTATTAACTCTGCGCCTCTGTAGTTTAACTCAATTTTTAGCATAAAATAGGGTAATTTTACTCAGATAAAATAATTTAATTTCCTAACTCGCATATAAATATGGAACTTTTGCCTATTTCTGAAAGTATTATTTTCCTGAAAAATAAACAATACTTAAGGTAGATAAATAAATATTTTATAACCAGATGATAGATAGATAAATTGACGGTGATTAACTTGTTATAATGGTGTTCATATTAATTGGAATACATTCATGAGCGCCAAAGAAAAAAAAACACATAAACAGCAACAATCTAAGCAGCAAGCGAATCATCAAGAGAATACACCAGCAACTGCTGGTGGTTATCAAACTCCCTTACAAGAGGACATTCGCAAAACTGGAGATACTGAAAAAAGTGATGCCAGGGAGACTGCTACACCTGAAGCCCCTGGTGAAGATAAAGTAGCTGGTAGTCCTAATCAGGGTAATCCATCACGTTAATAATTCCCGCAGATGTTATGGGGTGGGTATTACCCACCCGACGAGAAAATCCTATTTTCAATTATTAAATCAATCCATTAATCCCAAATATTGGGCATGGTGACGAATGTGGTCAGCAATGAAAGTAGAAATAAAATAATAACTGTGATCGTAACCTGGTTGATAGCGTAAGTTGAGAGGCTGATTTACTTTTGTACAAGCTTGTTCAAACACATTAGTTAATAATTGATCAGTTAAAAATTGATCAGCCGTTCCTTGATCAATGAGAATTGTACTGTGATATCCTACTTCTTGCACTAATTGACTAGCATCATAGGCACGCCAAGTTTCTTGATTATCTCCCAGATAAAGATTAAATGCTTTTTGACCCCAGGCGCATTTTATAGGTGCAACAATAGGTGCAAAGGCAGATACTGATTTGTATAGTTGTGGATTTCTCATGGCACAAACTAGCGCCCCATGCCCTCCCATCGAGTGACCAAAAATGCTTTGTTGATCTGGTTGAGTGGGAAAATTACTGTTAATTAAATCAGGTAATTCTCGGACAATATAACTATACATTTGATAGTGCGATCGCCAAGGTGCTTCTGTCGCATCTACATAGAATCCCGCACCTGTTCCTACATCCCATTGATCATCTTCACCTACAATCCCAGTATTACGCGGACTTGTATCTGGTGCAACTAGCATTAAACCATATTTAGCAGCCCACTGTTGCGCCCCTGCTTTAATCATAAAATTATCTTCTCTACAAGTTAAACCAGAAAGAAAATAAAGGACTGGTACAGGTTTTTGTGCGGCTTGCGGTGGTTGATAAACTGCAAAACGCATTTCACTGTTACAGGTAGTAGAGAAATGTGAATAAAAGCCGAGTTTACCATTAAAGCATTGATATTCCGATAGCAGGTTAATATTTGTCATGTAGTCAATCCCTTCTGGGAATTCAAGATTCAAAGTTCAAGATTCAAAGTTCAAGATTCAAAGTTCAAAAGCGCCGAGTAAACAGAGAACATAAAAAAGATTAACTGAACTTTAGGGAATTATTCTTGACTATTAAAATGTCACCACACTCCGAATTGATTCCCCTCTGTGCATTAAATCAAACGCATTATTAATTTGCTCAATGGGCATTACATGAGTAATTAAATCATCAATATTTATCTTCCCATCCATATACCAATCAACAATTTTCGGCACATCTGTACGCCCTCTTGCACCACCAAAAGCTGAACCTTTCCAAACTCTACCAGTAACTAATTGAAATGGCCGAGTGCTAATTTCTTGCCCTGCACCTGCCACACCAATAATGACACTCACACCCCAACCTTTATGACAACATTCTAAAGCCTGACGCATGACATTGACATTGCCAATACATTCAAAAGAATAATCAGCACCACCTTTCGTTAAATCAACCAAATATGGAACTAAATCCCCTTCCAGTTCATTGGGATTAACAAAATGTGTCATGCCAAATTTTTCAGCTAAAGCTCGTTTTTGAGGATTAATATCAACTCCCACAATCATATTTGCACCTACCATTTTCGCCCCTTGGATGACATTTAAACCAATCCCACCCAAACCGAAAACTACTACATTTGCTCCCGCTTCGACTTTAGCAGTATAGATAACCGCACCAATACCCGTTGTTACACCACAACCAATGTAACAAACTTTATCAAACGGCGCATCTTCACGAATTTTCGCCACAGCTATTTCTGGCAACACCGTATAATTAGCGAAAGTAGAAGTTCCCATGTAATGATGTATCATGTTGCCCTCGATACTAAAACGACTAGTACCATTAGGCATTAAACCCCTGCCTTGAGTAGCCCGAATCGCTTGACAAAGATTCGTTTTAAAGCTCAAACAATATTCACATTGACGACATTCAGGTGTGTATAAAGGAATGACATGATCACCAGGTTTAACGCTTTTGACATCAGCCCCTACTTCCACAACCACACCAGCACCCTCATGTCCCAAAATTGCCGGAAATAAACCTTCAGGGTCAACACCAGAAAGGGTGTAAGCATCGGTATGACACACTCCGCTGGCTTTAATCTCAACTAACACTTCCCCAGCTTGTGGACCCTCAAGTTCTACCGTTTCGATAGTTAATGGCTGACCTGCACTGTAAGCTACTGCTGCTTTAACTTGCAAAATAAATTCCTCCAGATATCAATTCATCCATGAGTTTAGTGACGTACCCATCGCCTCCCTTCGGGTAGGCGAGGGCTTCTCAGAGACTCCTCTATGAGGACATTATCTGAGCTTTTAGATCGTGCGTCCCACGATTCTTGATGTTGATAGCGGCGTTCAAATCTC
>NZ_LUFH02000105.1 GCF_001586785.1 Sphaerospermopsis aphanizomenoides BCCUSP55 | reverse complement strand
CCTTTCTTTTGCAGTTTGTAAGCTAGTCACAAAGCGGCTTTGATAGTTTTCGGAGATGTCTATTAATTAAACTCTGCGGTGTCATCCCCAATCTCTGCGCTAAATTTTCATTGGGGAAGGAGTTGATTTCTACTGCTTGTTGATACTGGTATGGATACGCTGAACGCCGAGGTCTAGAGTTACTGTATCTACCAGAAGCGATCGCTTTTTCAATCTTTTCCAAGTGCTTGGCAATAGTTTCTAGTTTAACAGCCAGCTGTTCATCTTGCTGGCAAAGGTGTGTTTCCAGTTGCCCCAACTTTTCCTCCACCTCCTGTAACTCGGTGGTCGCTTCCAGTTTAGCACTGCTATCAAATTGTGAAATCAATTCCTGTAACCCTTGCAGTAACGCTGTTGTGTGACCATCACGGTGAATTTTTGACAGGTTACGTACTATAGGAATTAGTACAGTAGGCACGCGGATCATTTGGCTGGGTGGGGTTTTGTTATTCATGGCGATATCAGTTGTGATATCGAGAATTGTATATGAAAGCTAGTGGTGTGTGGGTTCGCGCATAAGATGAAATTTGAACAACGAAGTTATAAGGGTTTGGGGCAACGGAATTCGCGCATAAAGTGAAATTGCTTGTGGAGTAAGGCTTTTACCCAGAAAATCAATTCGCAGATCAAGTGAAATTTCCGCTCAAAACTCCAGTACACCAGCCATAACTATAATTTGGGGCATTTTGAACATAAATATTAATTCCTGTGAATATGCACAGTAGCAAAGCTTTTCTCTAAACCAATGAGTGCGATCGCTCAAACTCCTGCTCTATTTCCTTTTAATCTCACTCTACTCAACTTTAGAGATTTAGAAAATCATCAACGATTAGAGTGCTTTAACCAAGGATTTGATGACAGTATGGTAATGTTACGACATTAGGAATAAATATGGTGATGACATTGTTTTTTCAAGCAAATAATGGAACAACATTTTAGCTTGTCTACTTCAACCTATAATTGTCAACCAGCTATCCATCTTCGATTACTTCCAGATGAATAATCTCGCAACAGCAGAGCTAGTTGGGGTACAGCCAGTATAGGTATCCCGGCTTTACCCCTAGTTGGACATTGCAAAAAGATACATCATCGTAACATTTGCTGGGAAGTCTTCTCAGTAAATCTGTTCCCTTGATTCAGAAGTCCTATTGACAATTTTACATCATTTGATGTAAACATAGATAAGTGTAAAAGACTCATTTAACAATTCATGTACTTTGACGAAGTGCGTCAGTGGCAGGGAACAGCAGATGCGCTGACAAAACAGCTAAAACGCCAAATTGAACAACTAGGACTGTCAGTAGAATCGCCTACCCTGCGAACTGTGCGGTCATGGAGAGCAAAGCAACTCTTATCGCAACCCAAAGGACAAGAATTTGGATTTCGACAGATTTTAGAGGGATTGGCGATCGCTCTTTTACTGAAAATAGGTTGGACACTGACAGCGATCGCTCAAGTTTTACCAACCTTGGTAGATATTGATTTAGAATCACAAATTATTGCAGAAGCTGATGGTCAAGATCCGACATGGTTAACTGCAATTCAAACAACTTCTTTGCTATCGTCTACAGGACATCGGCAAGCAACTGATCTAGCTGAAAATGCAGTGGTGTTGTTAGCCCAAGGAATACTTCGCCAATATACACGAATTCTCTCAGGTCGCGATATTGTGCGTCAGGAGGACAGTATGCCACCTGAACTCTATCAAGCAATGTGCAAATTGGGTCGTTTGTACATCGAAGCAGGATTAAATGATAGGGCTGCTTGTGTGCATACTGTTTTAGACCGCGCTCGATACCCACTCAACGATGAAAAATGGAACTTAGAGATTTTTCGTCAGCCAGATTTTCGCTTTTCTTGTCTTACTCTCATCGATCCAGACTTGCGAGTACCAACTTCAGACTGTTCAGAAATTGCCAATCTGAGTGGGGCTTTTGGTGAAGACAATGTAATTGAACATCGTTTGTACACTGAGTTACGCGAAGCAACTGAACGACTGGGTAGCCGTCGTCGGCATAAAGCTTATACTGCTCTACGAGAGTTATTTGGCAGATACTCTCTAATAGGAGAACGCCAACTATTAGATTATCTAGTCAATCATGACTTAACCCCTTTACAGGGAATGGTTATCGACAAATTTTTCGATCCAGTGCCAGATATCTGGCTAATTGATGGGTTAGCACACCGCTGCGCCCACTGTGGCACACTGATGCGACCATATCCTCACAAAAAACATTTTCCCCAAGGGCGTTGTCCAATTCGCCAATGCAACAGTTGTAATCCGCCAAAAGTGTCGGAGAAATTAGATCCCAATCAAGACAATTTGCTGATTGCCAAGCCTCAAATACTCACCTATTGGACTGGCCCAGCAATTGATGAATTAGCCATTTTTGATGCAGCCCGACAAAAAGGTTTAAATGCTGAACTGTACCCAGAATCTGATCTCAGCGATGTGGCGATTAATGAAAGGATGATTGGAATTGATGCCAAATCATACACAAGCCCCGTAAGTCTAGCATTACGCCTAAACCGTAGTATTGGGGGACTAATTAACTATCGTCGCCGGATTCTTGCAGTTAGTGATCAGCTGCTTGAAGATAACCCAAACTACCTTTCTACCCTCAAGTCAACACTCGATAAAAAAGGTGATCCTGCCACTTTAGAAGTTATGCCAGTTTCCTCCGTACTAGAGTTTGTGAAAAGGATGCAATATGCGAATTAAGCCTGATTTTTGGAAAGGTGCAGAACGAATTTGCTGGCTTTGCGTCTTGATGGAGGAATTCATTGGTACTGATTCATTAGATTACGCACCAGTAGTTATGTCAGGCATGGCGAGTATCTTGAATGCACCTGCATTAAAACAAGCCCGTCAAGCCATTTTCAATATGCGCCAGATGTCATTAACTTATGTGACAAAACAGTCCGTCAAGCACGCAGTTGAAGTCTATAACAATCATCACTATTGCAACAAAACTAGAGGAACATACCAAATAGACTCTGAGACACTGCGCTTCCAAAGAACAGACCCTTTAGAAGATAGGTTAATTACCGAAGCACGTCAAGTTCTGAGTGCTACTTTATCTTATGAGTCACACAATACTACTGTTGCCGATCCTCGTCAGCAAATGGCTGTTTCTTTAGGTGAGGAGACAACAGCCGAAAGGATACCGATCTCTCCCATTACAGTACCTCTGGCTGCCCGTCGCACACATTCTCTCAACCGCTTACCAACAGGAAATATTTCCATTCCCTTATGTGAACTGCGGGATCTGGCTATTGAGATGGATGAGCGAGAGTCCCAAAATCCTGAACGAAGACCTGGTAGTTGGGCTAGGCGTTTTGAACGTTTCGACCTGATGGTATCAAAGGTTGGGGAGAGACTGCGGATAGATAACTTGTTGGATTTATCAGGTATCAAGCATTTAATTGGTTTGCCAGGGTCAGGTAAAACAACCATTCTCATGTTGATGGCGGTTTGGCTGGGAAGACATGGTTATAAAGCAATGTTTGTTTTTCCTTCTATTGAAGTAGCCAGACAATACATGGCTGAACTGGCATTTCATCAGGTTAAAGTGGGAATGTTGATGGGTCAGAGCGATGAAACTCGCCGTCGTCATGCAGATAATATAGCTGAAGCGATCGCCGCTGCTGGGGGTAATGGTGGTTTTGCCCATATCCTAGATCAGGCAGAAGTTTTTGGACTGAACTGCGTTTTACCAGCTTTTTCTACTGGTGATACCTCACGATGGGGCTTTGATGATGCTCCTTGTCAGGAAATATTGCAAGGTAAGAAAAGAAATGGACAGATGAAAAAATTACTTTGTCCCTTGTGGACAATGTGTGGTCGTAACAAAGCGCCACGAGATTTGATTGATGCAGATATCTGGGTTGGTCATGTGCGATCGCTTGATACTCAAATATCACCCCATGCCATTCCAGAACAAATACGATATTTTGAATTAATTGCCCGCACCTTTGACGTAGTGGTTTTTGATGAAGGCGACATGGTACAGTCGGATTTAGATACTTATGGCGCAGCGACCTTAAGTATTTCTGGCTCAGAAAAATCTATTCACAGGGTAATTTTAGAACAAATCCATAACCGTTTTGCTCGCGGTGAAAACTATCGACTATCTGATCGAGATATAGAACTCTACAGTCGTGACTTGGCGGAATTTGGTAATCATAATACTTCCCTGATTACTGCCGTTCAAAATATGTCTGAAGTGCTAGGAAAACGCTATGAAAGTCAATTGCTGACTGTATTGCGGATTGTTAGTGAACTACTACATGGTTTAGAGAAATCCTCCAAACGTGAAGACTTAAATCCCCAAGAGGGATTTAGCAAAAGTCGCGCCCTAACTGAATTTTGGGAAACAGCCGCATATAACGCTTTCTACGATCGCACAGGTGTGGAAAATCCTGAATGGTTCAAAGCCGATTTGTGCGCCATAACTTTAGGTCAAGACCGTGCAACCCTTGAGAATCAATGGCAGACTCTGATTCATCATTTCCGCCGTTACCTAGCTGAGAATCTGATTCAGCGACGAGACAAGATTGTAGAAGCAATTGCTGAATTATTTCTCAATCTCTGCTTTCTGGAACATTCACCCCCAACAGCAGGGGAAGATTTAATTAAATTACTGATAACTGTTACCTTCGTAATTTTGGGTTATCAGCGAATAGTACCAGGAACTAGAACAATGGTTGCAGAAGGTTTTATTCGTGAACCTATTGTGCAGCCACCCGTAAGTTCAGAACTCCGCAAAATGATTCCAGAAAGCATATTAGGTTCATTTTCTGGAGTTAAATATAGCTTTTCAAAAGCAAAAACAACTCGTACTGCTGACCGAAATGTAGAATTATCTTACATTACATTTGTTGGTGCGCCCCGGATGTTAATGCACAGATTTAATCGTTTATTGGCAGCAGACAATCAACATCCTGGCCCAGCCATTTTAATGACCTCAGCCACTTCATTTTTAGAAGCAAGTCCCGCTTACCATATTAATGCTGGACCCCATTATTTACTAAAACCACGTCAGTTAGAACATAATCCAGAAAGTAGTATTTATCGCTTTCAGTGGTTTCCAGATAGTGAACGTGGTGATGAACCTCTAAAATATAGTGGTGCTGGAGAACTACAAGAACGCAATCTTTTACTAATGGTAGATGCTCTGGTGCGGGGAGGAACTAAATCGGAAATTTATAAATCTATCCGTAACTTTGATGTAAAAAGTGGTGTTCATCGTAAAGCAGCTTTAATTGTTAATAGCTATGAACAAGCTCGCAAGATTAAAAAACATCTCAATGACTACTATCCTCAAATTGGTAGGTATACAAAGGCAATTGTCCAATCTCTTAGAGATGGAGAGCAACCGACTGATTTTGTGACTCGCGCTCAATGTGAGGCTTTGGGAGATGATGAAAACTGCCACATTTTAATTTTTCCTATGTTGGCAATTGGTAGAGGTGTAAATATTGTTTTCACTAAAGGAGAAAGAAACCTAGATGCAGCAATTGGCTCAATTTATTTCCTGACTCGTCCTCATCCCACAAAGGATGATATGCAGCTTTTGTATAGCCTGGCTGGAGAAGCAACACAAGAATTTGATAGTCGCGTTTTTAGTGAAACAGAAGACCTAAAGGCGATCGCATCTGCTTGGCAAGAATCTAGAAAAGAACTGTGGAAAACGGCTAATCGTTTGTTACGTGAACCCTTGATGGCCAGCCGTTTAGGAGATAAACTATTTAAACCATTTACAGCCAATCAAATGATTGCCATTTTGCAAACAATTGGGCGGGGAATGCGTAACGGATGCCCAGTTCAAGTTTATTTTGTGGATGCAGCTTGGGCTAATCAATCCACAAAAGGTAAACCAGATTCTGGTCGAGATAGTATGCTGGTGCAAATGCGAATTATCTTAGAAGAATGTATGAATCACCCTAATTCTGAGATTCGGGAAATATATCAAGAACTTTATGGTGCATTTCTGAAACCTATGCAGCATATTGAAGGAGTGATTTATCCTGATGAACTAAGTTCATCATATTCTTCAGATGAAGAAGATGGTTTTGATGATTTTTCACAATTATGGGAGATGTAATAATGAACGATAATTTATTTTTTGAACCTGCACAAAATGAAACTCTTTATATTCCTTTAGGGAACCCCAAGAGTCTGAAGATAGTTCCCTCAGCCTTTACTGTACCAGATAACATATCTCCAGTAATAGAGAAAGGTTTTACTATTGCTTGGACAAAGGAAGCTCGTGCAAATTTTGCAGAGATTCAAAAAGCAATTGACAAAAAAAATCTCCCCTATGCTTCACTTCGAGGATATCTAGAAGTAGTCCTCGAAAATGCAGCACGAATTGAATCAAATGTGGGTTTGAGTAAGTATGTTTTAAACAAAGTAGATGAGCCAGAAACTTTTGTTTATTTAATTGGTGGTACTGAAGCAGAAGTAAAAGATAAATTACGCCCAATCATTAATGAATGGATAACTCTTTACCTTAGACCTTTTGTTGAAAAAGAAAATATCTCCGCAAAGATAGTTGACCATTTAGAAGACTTGCAAACGAGAGGAGAATTACTAGAAATTTCTGCTTTTGAATCTCAAATTTTACCCTGGGGTTGGTCTAAAGATACAGGTACAACTAATCCAAAAGATAAATATTCTTTTCCAATGTTAGCAGATTATGCAGCCCGCCAAATTGCTGGAAAAGAAATTTTTCAAGGACTAGGGCCAATGAAACGCATTATTTCCAGTAGTGGAGGAAATTTTAACTCATGTATTGCAGAACTAATTACTAAACCCATCACCATAGATGGTAAAAAAGGGAAATTCAGTTTATTGGTGCGATTGGAAGTTGTAACTTATCCTTCTTTACACCAGCCATTATTGAAAGTTGATGTTTCCAAACGGCGTTGGATTAGTCAGTTTAAATCTTCTATTTATGACCGCAATAAGATTAGTGGTTTCATGTTTTCTCAAGAATATCCTGACCGTGCCTTTAGCTATACTTTACAGTGTAAACAGGATAAACATGATAAACAAAAAAAATGGGTGACAGATACAGATTTTGAAACCCTGCGAAGACAATTAAAACTGCCTCTACAATCTTTTGATGGGCAAAAAATTGCATTAGGAAAAGCCTCAACTGACATCTGTGATGTAGTTCTAACTGCGCGTTATGGACTTCAAGACAGTTCAGACGCATCCGGGATTAAAGCAGGTGTACCAGAAATTGATAAATTAGAAGCTGTTGAGAATATTGCTAAAATTCTAAACCCATCAGAACTGCAAGTATTTGAGAGTTATTACCCCGTAGAATCTGAGTATACTCATAAAACTGATGATACCGCATCACGCATGATTAATCTTCCTACATTGCTTGGTGGTGTTTTGGAAGTTATCGACAAAAATTCCAACTTAGAATTAACTCCAACATACCTAGAAAAACTGGAAGATACTCAACTTAAAAGCTTACTAAAAAAACACTTTGGCATCAGTTTAGAAGCAATTTATGGTGGAAAAAATTCTCTTCAATCTAGTGATCAAATCAATGAACTCAAAGCTATAATTGAAGCGAATAAAGAAGCGATGCAGCGACTTTATCCTGATGAAAAATTGTCGCTAATTATCTTTTATGAAGATAACTTACAACTAGAAGCTTTAGAACTAGAAAAGAAACTTTTGCAGGAAATTACTCGCCTTTTATGGGGTGATACACTCGAAATTATTGTCAATCGTCTACCAGCAGATACCCACGGGCCGCGAGATATATTACCTGGTAATACTTTAAATGCTAAACAGCGTTCTGAAAAACGAATTGAAGCATGGCAGCCTATTGCAGAACAAATTAAAAAACGAGGACAGCGAACTTTTTGTTTAATAGTAGCAAGGAAATTTTATTCAGATTCTAGTAGCGAAAAAAGTGCTAAACCTGATGATAAAGTTAACAAAGCTTCAACCCGCCAAGCACTATCTACAATGGCTGGTGCTTCCGTGCAGTTTCTCTTACCAATTAACAAAACAAAGACAACAAATTGTCTCAAACTCGGAGATTTCTTCCATCGAACACAGGCAGCTTTAAAAGATTTGCTTTTTGCCCATTCTGGACGCATTGATGATGTAAAAGAGAAAGTGGATAAATATCTGGAAAGAATTCCAGATGAGGCTAGACCAAAAGAGATTTTAGCAATTACAATTGTTCGCAAACAAAAAGGTCGCTCTCGTGGTCGCATTGAGAATACATTTTTACCAGTGGCTATGCGTCTCAACGTAGAGACAGGAAAATGTGAGCTTTGCTGTGCTTACCAAGACAAGGCAGGAAATCTAGAAATCAGCCCTTGGAAAAACTTTTCTGATGCGCTTGCTTTTATTTCCCAACTCTCTCCAGTGACACTGGGTAAAAACGATGTACGAAATACTCGATTCATGAAATTTGTGAAACAGACTATTTCTAACTCAGTGGAAGAAAATATGCAACCATTGGTAATGATTGATTCTTCCAACTGCGTTAAACTATGGGGTTGGTTAGCTGATACCAAAATGAATGCTAATCAAATTAATCTAGGACATCAATACAAACAAATGCAAGATGAATGGAAAGGTGCAAGATTGATTAGAATTCGTCAAGAACTTGCACCGGGAATTATTGATAAAAAAGTCCGACTGTTAGCTGAAACCTCATTAGAAGATACACGGACGAAGAAGGAACTCACACCTACATACGAAATACCTTCTGCATCTAGTTCTATGGATTTATTCCGACTCAGTGCGACTGACAAAACTGGTTGTGTTGCTTATCTATCTGTGGGACGGAAAACATTACATCAGTATACACGTGGGCAAAGCTGCTATCGCTCAACCCCAGGACACATTGCCAAAAAAGCTGATGATTCCCAAGACAAAATTAACAACAAAGCTGGATTAGAGGTACATCAACTCTCACCACAACCCCCATTTGTGAAGCAATGGCCTACTCCAAATCCCTTGGAGATTGTCGTTACCTTGCGACAAGCAGATGATAATCCTGATGATCTGGCTTTGCTTGTAGAATCATTGCGCTATAGTTTTGGTCATTATGGTGATTGGACTTCTTTACCCGCACCCTTATTTTTCGAGCGTGTTGTGCGGGACTACATTAGTGATTTTGCGATCGCTGCGCTGAACGAAGATATCGAAGATCAAGAGATTGAGAGAGACTCATAAAGGGGTTCACCATGCCAAAATACTACTACACTACGGCGTAAATAGGGCTTGCTGAATAAACATGAAAAGATTACAGGTAAAGGGTTTGAGCCGTTTTCAGGTAAAAAGTGCAAGCTTTTACGGGGTGGAAACTTAAAAACCTTGCATTTAATTCCTACTCAAAGGAAAAATCGGTCTTATCCAACTCTTGAAACTGTCACCTGTCACCTGTCACCTGTCATCACGACAAGACTTTTTCAGCAAACCCTAAATACACTTGCCTTTTACAAGAGTTTCTACAGATTTTTAACCAGCTTTAATAGTAGGTTTACTTATGCCAAGCTGTGCTAGTTTTATCGCATTCATCCACATTATGATATCGCATCAATCAAGTATATGTTCGTTTTTTGAGTTGAGATATGCATTGAGCCGGGATCTCGGCTCAATGCCAGATAATGTTGTAAGCATCTGATTATCCTACCGCATTATGTACCCTGCTTTGCTAATTGAAGTACAAATTGAAAAGAGGAATAATCAACCAAAATAAAATACGTCAAAAAGCCTACCGTTTTACATCAAATGATGGTTTTTGAATAAGTCAAAAAGCTGTAAAAATAAAACTGACACATTTCATAAAATTGAAAATTAAGTTCAACGATAGTTAATCATAAATTAACTCAGATAAAATGCAGCTTATCTTGTTAATTATCAAAACATCTTCAATATTGAAGCAAATCATTGCTTAATTTATGACTAGAAAAAGGAAGAAAATCACCGTGAATGAAAATGAACAGATACCAGCAAATGAAGAAACCACAGAAAATCAACAGTTAGAAACAACTGAACAAACAGGAAGAATAGTGATTATCACTGGTGATAAAGGAGGTGTAGGTAAATCCACATTTGCAAGAGGATTACTACATTTATATATCAACAAACAGTTGAAGTATTTAGCTTATGACTCAGATCATCGTAATGCCCAATTGTATAGACATTACGACTCAGCACAGCCTGGAGTCAAGCTACTTGATATTTTTACAAGAGGTGGTGCAGATGATTTACTAATAGATTTAGAAAAAGAACTTCCCCCACTGGTATTAGTAGATTTACCCGCCCAGTCAGGTCTATTTTTTGAGAATTTTGAGAAAGACTTGGGTGTATTTGATGCTGTCAAAGGCTTAGGATACAGAGTCACAATGGTAAGTGTACTATCCAGGGTAAAAGACTCAGTGAATATATTACGAATTCTTCACAAATACTGTGGTGATCGCGTTGATTATGTAGTTGTGAAAAATCTATTCCACGGTGAAGCTGATAAATTTGAACGCTATGACAGTTCCGATACTCGGACTAAACTTTTAGCAGCTGGTGCAGTAGAAATTAAAATGCCAGATTTGTTTTTCAAACCCTATGACTATATTGATGAGAAAAACTTAACTTTTGGTCAAGTTTTAGAGGATAAAGAAGCCAACATTGTCATCAAATCTCGTGTTTCAGCTTGGTTGAAAGAGTTTGAACAAAGCGTTTTAACTGCTAATCAATTATTGGGGATAAAAGAGAATGCAGTCGTCACAGATCAAGCCGCATAATCAAAATAATTCAGGTATTATCCCCAATCCTAAACGACTGGTAATGACAGTTGGTGATGCAAGGGTAGGTAAGTCAACTATAGCACGTTTGTTGATAGAGATTTATCTAGAATCAAAACTAAATCTCAGAGTTTATTACAGTGGTAATCGCAATAAGTTATATGCTTATCAGCTATTATTACCTATTGGTCAATTGCCATTAACCAAAGGTGGTGCAGACCAATTATTAATTGATTTAGAGACTTTTTCTGATGTCCAAGTAGCTTTGAGTGACTTACCAGGACAAAATTTTGAAGAGTTCCGACAATTTGCACAAGAGGTTATGCTGTGGGATGCCATTGCACAATTAGGTTATCGTATTACATTTGTGCATCCAATATCATATCGTCGAGACTGCACAGAATATTTACAAGAACTTTTTAATTGTTATGGCAATAAAGCGGATTACATCATTATCAAAAATCTGTATTTTGGTGACGAATTTCCTTACTATGATGGTTCTGATATCCAACAGCATATCCAAACAAGTAGAGGTGATGAATTGTATTTAGGGAGGTTATGGAGAGATAGTTATGAATTAGTAGAATCTTTGGATTCACCTTATAGTTATGCAGTACAAAATTACGAGATAGATTTTATGAACCGTTCTCGTGTGTTTAACTGGATGGAAGAATTTAGTGGGCAAATTAGCAATAATAAACATATTGAGGAATTATTGGGTTTATTAAACATTACATCGTCATTGGATTTAGAGAATCAATTAAATAGCGATTTTTAAGTTTTTGTGTCAAAGTTACAAATTACAAATAGACTGTAGTGAGATTATAAGCTGTTGTACCTTTATTTTGTATAAACACTTCTGATATAATGCGTACCCCATGAGAGTTCTAATTTTAGAAACTATGTAAATTAAATAACCGACAGTTTACCAGTTTCTAATAGTGCCTCCAATCCCGCTAAGGATAACTAATTTTTAATTCAGAGTTTAATTAGATTTGAGAGGATAAATGTGTTGTTAAATTTTAGATAAAAGGTATTATACAACATACAAAACTCAGAATTAAAAAAATTAGGTTTTGGAATCAACGGTCAAAAAATTTTTTATATTTTACTACAACTTATATGTTAGTTAGTCGGTTATTTATTATTAATAATTATTTTATTAATTATTTCTTTTTAGTAAATAATCAAATTAGAAAGTATGTGGAAAGTTTCAGCACGATAAAAACAGACACATTATCTCTATCGAAAAACTTACAAAAGGTACATTAGCTTATGAATACATCTGTAGAATCTACTTTAGATACAACATTAGCAGGACAATCAGACCATTTTAAACAGAAAGTTCTAGATGTAGTTAGACGTTCTGGTATCAATCCTAAAGATCCGTTGTTTTTGGTATTAAGTTCCCTGGGTAAATTTGAGGTCTTAATGGAAGACATCCCAGGGAAACTTAACACTGTAGTAGAAGGTTGGACAACAGAAATAGATGACAAACTTGATAAAGCATCAAGTGTAGCCATTGTTCAACAAAAAAGCGCGATCGCCAAAGCAGTATCAACCTTGTTAAACACAGCAGAACAAAAAAAATCTAGATCCGTCTTTAATCCTTTAATAGCCACTGGTCTGGTATTATCTGGTTTGTTTGGTGTTGTTATGTTGACTGGTAATATAATTTACCTTTGGAGAGCTAGAGGTTTAACAGAACCAGTTCGCTTGACCTTAGAAGAACAAGAAATTTTGAATTGGGCTAAGTCAAAAGACGGAGAATTTGCTCGTCAAATTATGAAGTGGAACGATTTTGACCTGAGTGTTTGTCGAGCCAAAAAAGCTCAATTAAAAGGCAGATGTATGATCTGGGTTGTGAATAATAACGAACGACAACGTTATCTAGAACAATTAAATCAAAAATCACAGTCAAGCCGTTAAACTGATTTCACTTTTTTCAGGACTATCTATAAGTCCCTCAGCTATTGCTTTCATAGCAGCTTGAGCGCGGTTTTGACAAGCCAGTTTAGTTAAAATCCGATGGACATGAGACCTCACAGTACCAACACTTAAAAAAAGCTTGTTGGCAATTTGATTATTTCTATCACCTAAAGCAATCATTCGCAAAATCTCTAATTCCCTAGAACTAAGTGAATATTCATGGAAAACTCGTTTCTTTTTCATACTGAGAGGAACTGCCAGAGTTTGAAGGTGTAAATTTTGAATTAATATTTTAGCGATCGCAGAATCTAGCCAATGTTCTTCTGTGTGCGTAACATAAATAGCTTCTGCTAACTTTTCTTTGGCTATCATTGTCGTGCAATATGAATTCGCACCAGCAACAAAAGCTTCTCTAACAGAGACTTCTGTGGCTTGGGCATTAAAAATCACGACTTTAGTATTTGATGTTTCTTGTTTAATTTGCCTAGTAACTTCCACACCAGCACCGTTTGCCAAAGTCGAATTCACAAGAGCTATATGTGGTTTGTGAATGTCAATGATTTTTAATCCTTCTGATGCTGTTTGGGCTTCTCCACAAATCTCGATATCATGAGCAGCAGAGAGTAACATTTTGATACCATATCGACTCAACTCATGGTCATCGATAATTACTGTTTTTATCATGTTGTTCACCTACTATGTTTGCGGTTTCTTCTGATTTGGCAGTATTAATGATGATATTTAGAGATGGTAACTTATCTTGTAAGTTAAACAGATGACAGATGTAATACTTTAAGATTTTTTTAATATTTGCATAGCAAATTTTCTTAAATTTTCTAAAATAGGATGTTAATTATTTTACTTATAAATAGTTAAAACCTTGAATATGGTTTGTAAACTTGCAAACCATAAATAGCTTAGATTGCTTTGTAAAAATAACTATTCCTCATGGATAAAATTGTTGATATATGCACTAAAAACTACTTTACTAACGTTTTAGTTATCAAAAATATTACTACATTATTCTACTAGAGAGGAATTGTTATAGATATATGTAGAAATTACGTATATCCAATGATTTTGGGATTACTCTCGCCTTCAAGAATAATGGAAGTGATATAGGACTATCATTTGATTTAGAGTAATCCAGATTAACCAAAACCTTATGGGACATGGGTTAGAGTCTAAGCATACCTAGCAAGAAGCAAATATAATTCCTACTAAATCAACTCACACATAACAAAACTAACTATAAAAACAACATTCGTAAGGTAGATTTTTGAGAAAATTTCCATTTGAGAGTTAAGAAGTGAGACTCTAAAATTTCTTATTATTTTCATTCATGTAAGTCTAAAGGTAGATCATTACCAATAAAGATGCACAATAAATTGAATTTTTGCAAAATTTTTATATCTTTTGATAGAAGGCAAATTAAAAGTGATAGGCATAGCATTAGTTTATGCCCTTTATGCACTTTGAGAAACTAAATTTTTATGTGCGGACTCAGGAACTAACTTTTTTTCTGCCAAAAGAGTCGCACTCCTAGATATAACATCTAAAATATCAGCTGTCTCAAGCTGAATAATTTGGTCTAAAAGATCCTGTTTAATTTCTTCGACAGGGCGATTTTTAAAGGTGTTGGCATAATTCAATGGGCTATTTTCCCAACGCTGACGATAGGCAGATAAAGATATATGACCGTCTAGATACTCTTGTAAAGATTCACTATCACCACCACTCACTTTTGCCAAGCGCAGAAAGTTTTTAGATTCAACTTCAGGAACAACTTTCGCTTTTAACCATCTATACACGGTTGTAGTATCAACACCTATTCTTTCAGCTAACTTTTTCTGAGTCCAACCTTCTTCTAATAAATGTTCAATTAATTCTGCTAGTCGTTTTTGACGTTCTTGCATAGTAGAAAACCTGGTTCTACCAGTTATAAAATTTACTTATTATTCCACTTTATCTTTTTTATCATAACGTTGGCAAATTCAAAAAATTGATATCTAGCCCTTAAATTGACTTAAAAGTAGCTACTGCATAAGGTTTTTGGGCTGATGTAGTACATTTGCCAACATTGCTTATTTGGAAATAAGCATTTAGCAAAGCTCAAAGTGGGTGAGGCTTGCTGATTTATTTTATTTATTAATTTAAGACAAAACCTCTTTCCTTTACAAGAGTTTGAGAGAAATTCTCTATCAAGTATCTACCACAAACCAACAAACATTTTGGATCACATTGGCATGGAATTGTTAAGAAATTATAAATACTATGCAAGTCTAAATTGCATTGTGCAAAGATTTTAATTGCACGGTGCAAAGTTAAAAAATCTACTTGACTAAGCATCCGTCAACAAACAAGGTGTCATCACTAGGAAAGCGAAGTTATGGCCTATATGACGGAATCTAGGCGAGATCCTGTGAATGGGGGGGGAAACCAAACCAGGTTACTTTCTGATTCTACCGTATTTGAGGATACAAGAAATCTTCTCCTGGAAGACAAAAGTGATCCAATGGGGTTAGAGACTGACTCTGAACAAAATCAAGCTGATAGTCAAGGCGTATCAAAGATAGAAAATCAGCTAAATGAGGCTGAAACTTTAGAACTAGATAAATTAGAAAAAAGAATTGAAAAGGGTTTAAGAGGATTTTGGGAAGTAGGTCAGGCTTTGGATCAAATTCGAGATAAACGACTTTATCGCCAAAACTATAAAACCTTTGAGGAATATTGTCTCAACCGTTGGGAATTCTCCCGTCGTTCTGCTTATCGCTTGATACAAGGTGCATCGGTTTATGACAATCTAAGACGTGGATCTCAAACTCCTGAAAATGTGACCCGTGGATCACAAAATTCTCAGGGTGCTACCTGTGGATCTCAAACTCCCGAAAATGTGACCCATGGATCACAAAACTCTGGGGATGCTACCTGTGGATCTCAAACTCCTGAAAATGTGACCCGTGGATCACAAAACTCTGGGGATGCTACTTGTGGATCTCAAACTTCTGAAAATGTGACCCGTGGATCACAAAATTCTGGGGATGCTACTTGTGGATCACAGACTTCCGAAAATGTGACCCGTGGATCACAAATTAAAATTCTGCCCACAAACGAACGCCAAGTTAGACCTTTAACAAGCCTATCCCCAGAAGAACAGCTAGAAGTTTGGGCTAAAGCAGTTTCTACAGCACCCGCTGGAAAAGTCACATCTGGTCACGTTGCCCAAATTGTTAGAGAGTACCACCGTGAGAATTCAGGGAATAAGTCTAGAAAAAGTTACTCTTTTGACAAGCAACAGCAATCAACTAATGATTCTCAGCAGTCATTAAACCGTAGCTGCTGGAATTGTCTGTATTGTAGTCGGGATTCGGTAAAGGATGATCCACAAAGTTTTTATTGCGATCGCCTGGGTAAATTAAGTTTTGTTGAAAAAAACGGCAACCAACGGGGTGCAGAATGCGAATACTGGACTTACCGTTTCGGAGAATCTTCTCAAGTCAGAAAAAATGTCATCCCATTGCGAGAAACTTTTAACGTGAATTTACAACTTCCAGCACATTTACAACCTCTGCTGCAAGATGCTGCTAAAGATTCAGGGTTAACTGTTATGGACTGGTTGACAAAACTGGTAGAAGAAAAGCTTTCACACGAAAATGAAAATCAAGATACAGATGTTGATGAAAATTTCGTGGGTAATGTAGTTTCAGAAGTTGCTTGATATTGAGGATTTTAAGCCAAGAGACAATATCTGAGGCAGATAGAAATGAAAATCCAAATAAAAACTCTTGATAGCTTGAATGGTGTAGCCATAGCTTAATCAGCATTCATCAACATTAGTTTTTGCAAGAGGCTTACAAGTAGCAGGTTTTAAAAAGCAGCAATTTATTAATAAATAACAAATTTAAAGGTATATGGGTGTTCCTTATATGCCTATAAATCTTGTGCTTATGAAAATAAGTTTCAACAGTATTTTCAGTATTAACAGCGAAATGCAACTTCTAATCATGTCAACTTTTGGTAATTTAGGGGAGGACAGTTTTGGTGTCAGTAGGAGAGAATAAGAGAAGGTATCCAAACCCTGAATTATCAGGCTATCAGTTAGCAATACCTTACTCACCAGATGCTACACGCAAAACTGGAACTGCCACTATTGCTAATCCACAAATACCAACAGCAACTAAGCGACTCAGAAAAGCTAAAAACCTTCCTTTCACAGAACAACCGCTATTTATAAACAATAACTACGAGATGACAGCAACAGGTGCGCCAATTATTAGTGCTACCCAAGCATACCTTAAACAACCTGATTGGAATAAGTATAGTGATGGCAAACTTTACTTTTCAAAAGAATTTGGTAAAGGGCGTTATATTGAGTTCTACATACTTCACCAACAAGCACATCAACCACAATATATTTTAGACTGTGCAGAACACCAAATCATTGAAAAGTACGGTGTAATGGCTGCTAGATTACACGCAGTATTTGCTACTTATGCCACACAACAACGAGAACCTTGGAAACAGCCTTTTATCCTGCGTGGTTCAGAACTAATTAAGACGCTGCAAATATATAAAAGTAAAAAATTAAGTAAATCACAAAAACTAAAAGCTATAGCAGATTTGGCTATGGTTGTTGGTACTTTAGGAGCGGTAATTCAATGGTACGAAGGCGATTTAAATCTTTGTATTAAAGAACGTTGTTTATTGTGGATGGTAAGTGTACAGGAATATAGTCAGCCGAATTTATTTCAAGAACCGGAAGATTTATTAGAGGTGATAATTCGTGTACAGCCTGGACTGTGGACTTATAATTTTCTCAATGCTGAAGGAGAAAAAGCAAAAACTGCACTTTATCAATGTGGGTTTATTCCCAAACAAGTCTTTGATTTAGATGCACATAAACATAAACTAGCTTTTGAACTTGCTTTATATATTATTCAAAATAATCGCGCTCATAAAAATGGTACTTACACAATTCATAATTTATTGAGTAATATCTTACCAGGTTCTCAAATTGAAAAAGCAGTCAGTGATTATCGGTATGGTTGGCGATTGAGAGAAGATTTAGAAGAAGCTTTTCTGCTATTAAAAGATAAAGTTAATATGACAATTGAGTTTGATGATCAAACCTACCCAATGTGGTTAAGACCTTTGTGGGCAATACCAGAAGAACTAGCTCATTTATCACCTCAAGAAAGAAATCAAAAGTTACTGGGGAAGAAGAAGTTGCCAGATAATTATATTCAAAATGTTTTATTACCTGCTAAGTTAAGTTTTAAGTTACCTCCTTTACAGATAAATAAAAAGAAGTCATTCAAAAATCAAAAAAATACAAAATTTCAAACAAAATCTAATAAAGCAGGGGTAAAAACACAAAGTCAGGTTGATGTTGTCATAAATAATTCTGGCATAGCTGAAACTTCGGGAGTAAGGAATGGTAAAGTAACAGTTAGGAATATACCTGTTATCAAGGAAATAACTGGCAGCTTGGTTAAACAAATGAGAACAGCTAAAAAAATGAGTCAAAGAGATTTTGCTCATGCTGTAGGGATGAGTCAAAGCTGGGTCAGGGATATTGAGACTAAGGATAAAGATGCACCTATTCCTGAAAAGTATACTGCTATAATTAAAGAGGTTTTAAATTTTCAATAAGCTGTTGATAATCATGAGGTAATAGCAATGGCTTATAGCGATTTTAGCTTAACTAAGTTTAGGAATAATTTTCATATTACAATCAAGGAAGAAATTGATTTATTTGCTGCTGTAGAACCTATAGAAATCAGTGAAAAATTAACCAGCACTTTGGAAGAAACTACAGAACTCGCGTTAGCAATAAATACGGAAAAAGCACGCTCAGAAATGATTATTACGCCAATTTTATTAGAAGTAAGGCGTAAGGCTAATTATCAAATTAGTTTATTTTCTGGTACAGATTTTAATGTTGATGTTGAGAAAGGTTTAAACGGTTATTGTGATTTTGTTATCAGTCGTTCTAGAGAACAGTTAACAATTAATGCTCCTGTGGTAATTATTGTAGAAGCTAAAAATGAAAATATTAAAGGTGGTTTGGGTCAATGTGCAGTATCAATGTTAGCAGTACAGTTGTTTAATGCACAGGAAGGTAATGAAATTCAAACTGTTTATGGTGCTGTAACAACTGGAGATATTTGGAAGTTTTTAAAGTTAGAAGGAACAGAGATATTTATTGATTTGAACAATTATTATATTAAGGAGTTAAACAAGATTTTGGGTATTTTGTGTCAAGGTGTTGAGGGTTGAAAATTAATCTTCTCCAGTGCTGCATTCCACGCTCTAAAATAATGAGGATGTTTTATAATAGTGTAGAGACAATAATTATATTGAGGTAAAAAATATGGCTCAAAGTCCATCAGAGAGAATTGTCAGACGTGGGAGAGTATTTCCTGAAATTCAATGGACTGAGGAACAAAAAGCCCAAGATAGAGCGAGAAGAGAAGCATTTTATCAGCGTTGTTGGGCGATTTTTGAGCGTTTAAAACCAGAAATACTCGATAAATACTATGGGTGGTACATTGCTATTGAACCTGATAGCGGTGATTATTTCATTAATCAGGATAAGGAAGTAGCTAGTAAAATGGCTAGGGAAAAGTATCCTAATGTGATTCATCATATTTTTGGCATTAATGAAACGGGAGTTAGTGGCAGAATATGATTGAGGGAAGATTTGGTGAAAATGGCCAAATTTATTTGGAAATTGATTTAATTGATGGGGATATCAGTCTTCCTGTAGAAACAATGTTAGATACAGGTTTTACTGAATTTTTAGCTATGAATAAACAAGATGTCCAAAGTCTTGATTGGACTTTTTTAGGTCAAGATAAATTAAGAACTGCTCAAGGAGAAACAAAATTTGATGTTTATAACGGTAGGGTAATCATAGATGGTCAAGAGTTTGAAGTTCCTGTATTTGCTGGAGATGAAATACAGGAAATTTTACTGGGTTCTCGATGGTTGAAGTTATTTATTTTGGTTGCTAATTATGGCGAAAATAGGGTAAATTTAGAGTTAATCTAATGATTTGTTTTTTAGGTTACACTTACTTTCCTTAAAGTCTGAATATCAACTATTCATGGCTTTTAATACTCGTTCAATTTGTTTAGGTGCGTCAATTTGTTCAGGACTCCAAAGATACAATGCTTTGTTGAAATATTCTTCACTACTAGCTTTATTTGCTTTTTTTTGATAGGTTAATGCTAGTTGAAAGTAGGCTTCTGCTAAATCACACTTTGCGCCTATTTTTTCTAATATTTTAATTGATTCTTGATGATAGCTAAGGGCATTTGTAAGGTCGCTTTGGATTCGGTTAAGTTCCGCTAATCCTGTTAATGCTTTTGCTAAAAGCTGAATAAAATTAACTTTCTTAGAATATTCAATACAATGACGATAATTATTTTCACTTTCATATATATTTTGTAAATTTTGATAAGTTTTAGCTAAATATAAAAAAACATAACCTTGACTTTTAATGCCTAAATGTTTGATTAAATTATCATTTTCAAGATTTTTAATACAAACTTTTGCTTTATCAAATATTCCCAAACATGAATATAAAAATGCCAAATGAAATAGTGCTGAACCAGAGCGAGAATACAAATTTTTATTTTGACATATCTGATTGGTTTCCTCAAATGTATTTATAGCCTCCTCTATTTCTCCTAATTCCTCTTGACAACGACCTATATTATATAATGAGTCTATTTGAATAAAATTATTATATTTTTCTTCCGATATTCCTTGAATATTTTTATTAAACAGTTTGATAG
>NZ_LUFH02000104.1 GCF_001586785.1 Sphaerospermopsis aphanizomenoides BCCUSP55 | reverse complement strand
TGTGTATTAAAAATCTCTCATCTTCTCCTTTTCCCACATAATATTACTATTTTGGAGATGTCTAATATGGTAACAGGATATTTTCCTCGCAATTTCACAGATGATCCTTTTATGGATGTTCTGGAAAATGACCCTGTACCTATTCTGCAACGTAATGGTAATATCCCTATAAAATTAGCGGAGGTGATAGATTTAGCTTTAACTGAAAAACCACAAATCTATTTTCAAAGTGCTGCAAAGTCCAAGGATGCACTCATCAATGTAATCCTGTAAATCCTAAAATCTTGGATATCTTGATTCTGACAATCTTATAAATCTCAAACAAAACCCTATATGCGCGCACAGATTCCCATTATAATAAAAGCATAATGGAAATTCAGAAATTTGTCAACTCCTGCCGTGATTAATTTCTTGAATTTCGGAATTAAGATTGATCAGATGTAAGGATTAATAGAATTTACAAATGTGTTTACTAGTCCTGAAAAAGATTACATTTAGTTAAGCTAGGTTAAAAACAAATTACAGATTATGTCTACAGAAATTCAAGATGAACTGCAAGAAGCGGTGGAACTAAGACGCAACTTTGCAATTATTTCTCACCCTGATGCTGGTAAAACTACACTGACTGAAAAGCTCTTATTATACGGAGGTGCTATCCACGAAGCAGGGGCAGTAAAAGCCAGGAGAGCGCAGCGCAAAGCGACTTCTGACTGGATGGCAATGGAACAACAACGGGGTATTTCTATTACATCAACAGTTTTACAATTTGTCTACCGTAACTGTCAAATTAATTTACTGGATACCCCTGGACACCAAGATTTCAGTGAAGACACTTATCGAACTTTAGCAGCCGCCGATAACGCGGTAATGCTGATTGATGCGGCTAAAGGGTTAGAACCCCAAACCCGGAAACTGTTTGAAGTGTGTAAGCTGAGGGGTATTCCTATTTTCACATTTGTGAATAAACTCGACCGTCCAGGACGGGAACCTTTAGAACTGTTGGATGAAATTGAGCAAGAATTGGGATTACAAACCTACGCAGTAAATTGGCCGATAGGGATGGGCGATCGCTTTAAAGGCGTATTTGACCGCCACCAACAGCAAATCCATTTATTTGAACGTAGCGCCCACGGTAGCCGAGAAGCCCGCGATACCATAGTTAATCTAGGTGATAGCAGCATTGAGCAACTACTAGAACAAGACCTTTACCACCAGCTTAAAGACGAGTTAGAGTTATTAGAAGGAGCAGGAGGGGAACTTGATTTAGAATTAGTGCATCAAGGAACAATGACACCTGTGTTTTTTGGTAGCGCCATGACTAACTTCGGGGTGGAGTTATTCCTCAAGTATTTTCTTGACTATGCCCTCAAACCAGGCATACATAACAGCAGCGTCGGCGAAATTCCTCCTACCTACCCGGAATTTTCAGGATTTGTGTTCAAACTCCAAGCCAACATGGACCCGAAACATAGAGATAGAGTCGCTTTTGTCCGGGTCTGCACAGGTAAGTTTGAAAAGGATATGACAGTGAATCATGCCCGCACAGGCAAGGTTGTCCGTCTATCTCGACCGCAAAAACTCTTTGCCCAAGAGCGAGAATCAATAGATGTCGCTTATCCTGGTGACGTGATTGGTTTGAATAATCCCGGTGTTTTTGCCATTGGCGATACAATTTATACAGGGCAAAAACTGGAATATGAGGGTATTCCCTACTTCTCACCAGAACTGTTTGCCACTCTCAGAAACCCCAACCCTTCAAAATTCAAGCAATTTCAAAAAGGCGTTTCCGAATTACGAGAAGAGGGTGCTGTACAAATTATGTACTCAATTGATGAAGCCAAGCGCGATCCAATTTTAGCAGCGGTTGGTCAGTTGCAATTTGAAGTGGTGCAGTTTCGCTTACAAAATGAGTATGGTGTGGAAACCATACTAGATTTATTGCCCTACAGTGTTGCTAGATGGGTTGAAGGCGGTTGGGAAGCGTTGAACCAGGTGGGACGTTTATTCAACACAACAACTGTAAAAGACAGTATGGGCAGACCTGTGTTGTTATTCCGCAATGAATGGAATTGTCAACAGTTGCAGGGAGACCATCCAGAGTTGAAATTAAGTGCAATTGCCCCCGTCTTTTCCAGTCAAAAACCGGATCTGGAATAATTCGTAATTCCTAATTAATGACTTCTACCTCCTGCCTTTTGCCTGTTGCGGACTCGCATCTATTTTTTGAATTTTGAATTCTGAATTTTGAATTTTGAATTTTGAATTTTGAATTTGATTGCGTGTATTACCTAGAAGCAATTGGAGTACCAAAATTTCTATGCCTTCATATAAAAAACCGTCTTTGGAGGCTGGTTTAGCTGCCCTCAAGCAGGAAAATTACTACGCTGCAATTACTCAACTTGCCCCTATTGCCAGCAGTACAAATCAGAGCAATACTTGTTTGCAGGCTAAAGTTGGTTTAGTCATGGCCTACGCACGCACAGGGGAAGTTGCTAAAGCGATCGCCCTGTGTAATGATCTCATTAACAGTAATAATCCGCAAGTTCAAGAGTGGGCAAAACTCGCTCTCGAACATTTAATGAAACGCATAAAACGCCACAAAACAAATAAAAAACCTGAAAATGGATTTGTGGCTGTTGATAACTCCTTAGTTTCTAGCACACTTTTACAGCAACAAGAAGGTCTACCAGAACACAATACGTCTCACACAGATATCCCCAAGACCACAATAACTGAAACAGTCAACATTTATTGGCGACAAGCCAGACGTGCTAAGGTATGGCAACCTCTCCGCAAATATAACTCAATTCCATCTCGGCTACTGGCCCTAGGGACATTTATGTCCATTTTTTGGGTCTTGTGGGGATTGCTTACTTTGACAATGGCTATAATCAACCAAATTTTAGACAAACTGCCCTATTTAAAACCATTACCACTTTTATATAGCAATCCTAGTTTATTAATATTAGTCCTATTGTTGGTTTTATGGGCATTATCTCCTTGGTTGCTAGATTGGCTATTAGCAGAATTTTATGGACAACAGCATTTATCTAAAGATATCTTGTACAGCCATAGTCGAGAGGCAGTTCGGGTAACACAACGTACTTGTCAATTGCGAGATTGGCCTGTTCCCAAACTCCAAATTTTACCAATAGCAGCACCTATGATGTTGACCTATGGTAATCTACCCCGTACAGCCCGGATTGTCGTTAGTCAAGGATTACTGGCAGCACTAAATGATGATGAAATAGCTGCTATTTACGCCTTAGCTTTAGGACAGATTGGCCGCTGGGATTTTTGGGTGATGTCTTTGGCTTTGCTGGTGACTTTACCGTTTTATCAACTGTATCAGCAAGCATCAACTTGGGGCAACAAAACCAAAAACCCATTTGGGCGCTGGACTGCTACAGCTTTGAGTTGTTTAAGCTATGGTATTTGGTGTTTACTGACTGGTACAACTTTACTCAATTCCCGGTCTCGGCTTTACTATAGCGATCGCATCTCAGCCGAAATTACAGGTAATCCTAATGGGCTAATTCGTGCCTTACTCAAAATTGCCATTGGTATTGCTAATGATATTAAACAACAAGAACATACAAGTTGGCAGTTGGAAAGTCTGAATATTGCCGCCCCAGTCAGCTACCAACAAAGCCTATGCTTAGGAAGTATCGCTGGTAATCTACCTTGGGAATCATTTTTAATGTGGGAAAACAGCAATCCCTATCGACGATGGTTTACTATTAATAATAGCCACCCATTGATAGGCGATCGCATCGAACGCCTCTGTCAAATAGCCCGTCATTGGCATCTCGAAACTGAAGTACATCTAACTATTCCCGAAGCCTTCCAGGTGAAACCGCAGTCCTTCCTCTTACAAATTGCCCCTTGGTTAGGAATCCCTCTGGGCTGTGTTTTGGCAGGTCTGTTCTGGTTAATGTGGCACACAGCATACACATTTAAACTAGTAAACCTGAAATGGATCTACGATGATTGGTCTTTCGTCACAGGGTTCTTGATGATCGGCTTTAGTATTGGTACAATCATGCGGCTAAATGCCTTCTTTCCTCAGATCAGATCCTTTAGTTTACAAACTGATGACCAACTGTCTAAGCTATTAACAAACCCATTTGTTTTACCAATTGATAGCGTCAGCGTCCGTCTTGTTGGTAAACTATTAGGCCGTCGTGGGACTAGCAACTGTCTAGCCCAAGACCTAATCCTACAATCCAGCACAGGTTTAGTGAAACTGCACCATATTCCTTGGTGGGGAATCTCACCCAGCAGCCAAGAATTGATAGGTCAGCAAATCATCATCACAGGTTGGTTACGACGAGGTGCAACCCCTTGGATTGATATCCAAACCTTGGAAACTCAAAGTGGCAAAATCATCAATAGCCCTCATCCCATTTGGTCTACTGTTTTGGCCGTCATCGCCCAAGCCTGGGGAGCATATATTATGTTGACCGCTCAATCTGTAGGAGGATGATATTATAGCCAGAAGCAGAGAGTGGCTTTTATCCGTAACAGCCCCCGAATTTATCAGTGGTGTCAGTCCCAAATCCAAAATCTCAAATTCAACATCGACTGACTAGAGAAAATGTAAAAAAAGTTGCAGACTTATTGCCCAAAATGTTACATTTGTTAATAAAAGTCTTAACAACTAAAGTAACTCAGCCCTCCAAAACTTTGATTGGTGGGATTGCTAATGCTAACCCATGCTCTTTCATTCCCCTAACACAGCAGCAAATCAACCAGCCAGGGGCTGGTTTTTGTTTCCAATTTTTCCCCTTGTCCAAAAATTGTATTTTATGCTACGATGAAATAATGCGATCAGCAAAAATGTAGATGCTGAACAAGTTACGTGGAAAATACCGTGATAATGTTAAGAAATGGTATTTGATTCTGCGAATAAAAGCTAGGAAAAATTCACTTACTGTGGCGGACTGTGGGCTATTAATTTGACAAATTTGAGAATTAAGGTGGTATTAGCAGGGCGTAGTGGCGCTTTTGTCTTAAATAAGCTTGATCCTAACAAAAAAACTGTATTGTATAGGTTGATAGTTTGGATTAAAAAAATTGGTTTAGGGCGATTTTAGTTAATAGCATCTATTTAAAAGCCAAAGCCAAGTGATTGTTTTTGTCTTCTCATGTTCATTTCAACTCTGGAGGTATAGTTCATGTCCGTTCGCCTGTATATAGGTAATTTGCCCAAAGAAGAAATAGATCGTCAAGAGTTACAAGCTGTATTTGCAGCTGAAGGCGATGCTGTCACCACCAAACTAATTAAAGACCGGAAAACAGGCAAATGTCGTGGTTTCGGTTTTCTAACGGTGAACAATGACGAACAAGCAGACCAAATTATTGAAAAGTATAATGGTCAATTGTTTAAAGACACTGCTATCAAGCTAGAAAAGGCATTACCTCGTACCAAAGGTGAAGAGGGTGAAGAGCAAGCTCCTAAAGCTGCTAGTCAAGCTAGTAGCACTCCTGCACCCAATACCAACAAAGAAAACCGCCGTGAAAAAGGTTCTAAGAAGTCTCGACGTGGTGGTGGTGGAAGTCGTGAAACAACTACCACTGTGGAAACAGACGCAATTCGTCCAGATCCACGTTGGGCTGATAAGTTAGAACAACTCAAGCAGATGTTGGCTGCTACCAACTGATCCTTTAGAGAAAAAGAGTTAAAAATTAAAAGTCACAAATAATGCTGATTTTTAATTTTGACCTAAAGAACCTGTCGGCAGACAGGAAAACGCTATTATTGATAGGTTTTTAGGTGATAACCAAGCCTAAATACTTAATAGTGGGGTTAAATACACCCGATCTTAAAGCCTGTAGACTAGACAGTGCCTACATTTCTAGGGTGAAATAGGTAGAAAAAGCAACAATGCTTGTTAGCATTAGTGAGCTTTTTTGTATCGGCTGTTCCTAGTGAAATGAAACAGCAATCAAAAAAATTAGTGAGCAGTAAGAATCGCCTCATCGGGCTTTCAGCACTGCTCATTTTTTTGTAGTGTGTGGGAGAGTAAAGGACTACTATTAATCAAAACTAAAACTTAGACACTCAAAGGCTTTTAGGGACTTCCAACTAAAAAAATATTCCATCGTTTGGGTCAGCAGGGGAAGCAGGGGGCGCAGGGGAGGAAGAATCTCATACTCATATTGGTTCTCACTCATTGAATAATTTAATTTCTGGAAGTCCCTTACTACTGTCACCTGTCACCTGCTATAACTGGAAATTTCTGCTCCTGAACTCCTAGACCATGACTCACGTCACGCTACGCGAACAGCAAACCCTAAATATTGAGATATATGTAGGTTTTTTGCGAAACTGTATCTTATTTAACAAAAAAAAATATTTTATAGGAATAGTATAAGTAAACACAATTATTCAAAAAATAATTACCTCGAATACATCTTGTGATTATGGAACAGTTGTTAATCATTAATTACCTAAATTCACAGGTAATTCATTATTAGGCTTTTGAATGAAGAAATAGTTTAAATTCCTGAATTAACATCATTAAATATCAATTTTTCTGCTGTGATATGGCTACAGTAACAATCTGTTACGACTAGTTAAATCTCCATTGATGATGGATAGATTTGCGCTGAATATGCATAAATTAATAAGATTGCATCTATCACAAGCATTGGATATTAATATACCAATTTAGGCATAATAAAATTAAATATTAAACTTGAAAAAAACTATCTAATTTGGTAGTAGACAAATATTTTTTTTGACATAATTAAATTAGAATGAAATGTAATAAAAGTTTCTAAATCATTCAGGTAAGCGTCATCAACGCCAGCTTGAAACCGCATACTACCTTGTGACAATCAGCAACACACATCTTATGAAGTCTACCACTGAAAAACGCATTGCCTTGATTTCCGTCCACGGTGATCCGGCGATTGAAATTGGGAAAGAGGAGGCTGGAGGACAAAACGTTTATGTCCGCCAAGTGGGTGAAGCACTATCCCAGCTAGGATGGCAAGTTGATATGTTTAGCCGTAAAGTGAGTGTTGATCAAGAAAATATTGTTCAACATAATTCTCGCTGTCGAACCATTCGGCTAACGGCCGGTCCTGTTGAATTTGTACCACGAGATAACGGTTTTAAATACTTGCCAGAATTTGTGGAACAGTTATTGAAATTTCAAAAAGAAAACGGCTTTAAATATGATTTGGTTCATACTAACTACTGGCTATCTAGTTGGGTAGGGTTGCAGTTAAAACAAATCCAAGGAAGTAAACAGGTTCACACATATCATTCTTTAGGAATAGTCAAATATAACTCAATAGAAAATATTCCTCTGGTTGCTAGTCAACGCCTAGCAGTGGAAAAAGAAGTGTTGGAAACAGCGGAAAGAATTGTGGCCACAAGTCCACAGGAAAAACAACACATGAGAACTTTGGTTTCCCATCAAGGAAACATTGATATTATTCCTTGTGGTACGGATATTCGTCGTTTTGGTTCAGTAGATAGAGAAACCGCAAGAGCAAAATTAGGAATTAAACCAGAAGACAAGGTTGTTTTATATGTAGGGCGTTTTGACCCCCGCAAAGGGATAGAAACCTTGGTACGTGCAGTGCGCGAGTCGCAGTTTTTTGGTGATAAAAATCTGAAGTTAATTATTGGTGGTGGAAGTACACCAGGTAACAGCGATGGTAGAGAACGCGATCGCATTGAGGGAATAGTTAAAGAATTAGGAATGAGTGAATTTACTGAATTTCCAGGTCTGCTTAAACAGGAAATTCTGCCAACTTATTACGCTGCGGCTGATGTTTGCGTTATTCCTAGTCATTATGAACCTTTTGGACTGGTAGCTGTGGAAGCAATGGCCAGTGGGACACCTGTTATAGCTAGTGATGTGGGTGGACTTCAGTTTACAGTTGTGAATGAAAACACTGGGTTATTAGTACCACCCCAAGATGTAACCGCTTTTAGTCATGCTATTGACCGCATTCTTAGTAATCCTCAATGGGGTGCAGAATTAGGTCAAACGGCTAATAGACGGGTGATGAGTAAGTTTAGTTGGGATGGTGTAGCTAGTCAGTTGGATGCACTATATACTGAACTGCTGCAACCTGTGAGGGAAAAAGAACCTGCTTTGGTAGCTAGTTAATAATTTTTTCGACGGGTAAAGGATTAGTTTTTTATATCCCCTGGTTTTTTAAGGGGATATTTTTTTATGTCTCACGCAAAGACGCAAAGGGAGGAAAGGAAGATTTTGTTCAGTTTAATAAGTTAAATATTCACTAGGTAATAAATCAATAAATTGACTTTCTATTTTAGAATTATTATAAGAATCTTTGTTAAACCAGGAAATAAATAACCGATTTTTTGCCCTGGTTAAAGCTACATAAAATAACCGTTTTTCCTCCTCGAATTTTTTATCTAATAAACTATAATAGTTAGGAAATTCCTCTTCACACATACCTGCTAAAAACACCGTATCAAATTCTAAACCCTTTGATTGATGTACTGTGATAATCATAACTTGATTATTATATTGAGAAATTTGATCTACGTTTTTCGCTAATGCTGTATATTCAAGGATATTCCTAAGTGCTGTATCAGGATGTAATTCTAAATTATCTCGTTCTTGAAAAATTTTCACCAAATTTTTAAAACTTTCTAACCTTTTTGGTTCATGCTCTTGATAATAGTCATACAAACCAGATTCTATTAATATCTTACCTAATAAATCTGCTGGGCGGATTTTTTGACTGGCATTTTTCCAAGTTTCAATGTCATTCGCTAAGGTTTCAAATTGTTCACCATAACGATAAACTAAAGCTTGACGATAATCAGCATGAACTTTAATTAAAGGTATTAAAATCGCTAATAGTTCTACTGTTGTACGCGCATCATCAATAGCGCGATGAGTTGGTAATTGATTGAGGTTTAATTGATTTGCTAACGATTCTAATTTATAACTATTTGCTGAAATAAAACGTTTTGCTAAATCCCAGGTATCTCCCCATTGAAGTTGAGGAGTTGATAAACCTAATTTTTGAGCATCAGCTATAATCATTTTAATATCAAAACCGAGATTATGTCCAACCAAAAAAGCATCTTGGATAAAATCTAGAAACTCTGAAAATACATCAATTGCATCTCTACCATTTACGGCTAAAAATTCATCACTATAACCATGTATTTGTGCTGAATATCCCACAGTAACAGTATTATTAATATAATGATGGAATTCTGATGTAATCTCACCATTAATTAATTTAATTGCTGCAATTTCAACTACCTCATCTTTACCTGTGATCAAACCAGTTGTTTCCACATCAAAAACTACAATTGTTCCTGAATCATAAGCAGTAATTAAATCACTAAATGGATCACCATCAATAAAAGTTGATGTTGATGCCATATCCGTTAATTTAAAACCGCAATCTTCTCCTTCTTTAATGATATGATTGAGAGTAGTATTACCAATTCCCCGACTAGGACGCAGTAACATTCTTAACAGTGAAGTTGTATCAAAAGGATTGACAATAAAACGTAAATAAGCAAGAGCATCTTTAATTTCTTGACGGGCAAAAAAATGATGTTGTTCAACTGTGATACAGGGAATATTGAATTTTTCTAAAGTTTGACTAATTACACCAATGCGTTTATGATTTCTCGTTAAAACAGCAATTCGATTATATGGAAAATCAGGATTATTTTTAGATAAATTTTGAATTTGTTCAGCAATCCATTTTGCTTCATCATATTCATTTTTAGCTGCATAAATTGGAATTAATTCACCATTTTCACAATTGGTTGCAGGAGTTATTTTTGTATATCGAATTGCAAAAGAATCAGCAAAACCAGAAGCGGTATTAAGTAAAATTTTAGTAGCGCGATAATTCCAAGTTAGAGAATATTCTTGAGGTTGAAACTGTTGTTTAAATTGACTTACTACTTCTTCGGGTTCTGAACCTCTCCATTCATAAATAGTTTGATCTAAATCACCAATTATGGCTATATTGCCAGTGCGAGATGCTAAACATTTAACAATTTCATATTCAGATAAATGAGTATCTTGAACTTCATCTACTTGAATAAAATCAAAACGGTTTTCCCATGTTTGTTTTATTTCTGGATAATAGGAAAACAAGGAACGAATATAAAAGATTAAATCAGCAAAGTCTAAAGCATGACGTTCTTGTAATAAATTTTGATATTTACTAGCTAATTTTGCATCATCTATTCCTAATAGTGCAAATAATTTTTCTAGAGGATAATGAGGAGATAGTTGTAAATAACTAGCTTTGATTTTGCAATCTGTTATTTGTGATAATTTATCTTGAGCTTTTTTATCGTCACGTAATCGAAAAATACCTTTAACTATTCCTAAGCAGTCAGTATCATCATAAACTACAAAATCTGCTGGTAAACCAATATTTTTTGCTTCTATTCTGAGGATGGAGGTACATAAACTATGAAATGTTTTGATGGTGATATAGCGAAATTGTTCAGGACACATTTTTGCTAACCGTTCTTGCATTTCTTTTGCTGCGCGGTTAGTGAAGGTTAAACAGAGGATTTTTTCTGGGGGAATACCTGCTGCAATAGCTTTGACTACTCTTGATGATAAGACGCTGGTTTTTCCAGTTCCTACGGGAGCTAATATTAATAATGCTCCTTCGATGTGGTTGATGATTTTTAGTTGTTCGGGGTTGAGTTGGGTTGGGGACATCATAAATAATCGTTATTACAGTTCAGGACTTACGCACGAGTCACGGAATATCGTTCGCGGAGCGTGCCGTCAGGCATACCGCAGAGGACGCAGAGAACACAGAGGAATAGGAGTTTGGGAGAGTTTTTGCGTAAGTCCTACAGTTAATATTGTTTATTGACTCAAACAACGAAAGTTGACCTTCTCTTTTTAGTATCCAACTGTCTTACCCTATCCGTTCTCCAATATCTTCTAATACACATAAAATTCTCGTCATGTCAGGTTTTAGCAATAAATTATCTATATTCCCGTATTTTCAACCTTTTTCCTGAGAGAGTCCAAAAACTGATGCGTTTAGCTTTGTTCACTCCCGGTGCAAAGGGTAAAGTGATATAGAGAGTTAAGCAGGTAAGACGATGGAAGTTCAAGAAATCAAAAAATTCCCCAAACCCAGAAAACTAGACAGTGAACCAACCCCCTCTCAACACATCAAGATATTAGATTGCAATGAACCAGTTAGTAGAGTGCTTTTTGAGTGCTGGCATTGTAAACAAGGACTTTTGAGTGAAGTAGATGTCACCGCTTCACAGTATCTAGAAATCACTTGCCCCAACTGTGGTAAAACAGGTTTGAGATTAATGGCAGATAAAGTGCTGTCAACTACCGCTATTCCTTCACCCTGGCAGTAAAAGCTACTTGCATTAGGCATTGGGCATGAAAAATCTTCCATGCCATAACCCGCTATACCCTATTCCCGACCCCGACAAAAGTAGTTGTCTAAGTCCTGAATTAAACCCAGAAATGTTATGTTTCTGGGTTGGTTTTTTTTATACAGCATTTTTACAACAACAGATAGAAATAATAGAATTTTGGATTTTGGAAATTTGTCAGCCTCAGTTGAAATAATTGGAGATATTTAAACTGGGAAACTTGTTCTTAATCTGGCTGGGAATAGAAGCATTGCCACAATTATTTTTCTGGTTTGATATTAAATATCAAATTCCTATGAAAAGAAAATAATTTTTTGTTAAAGCTGCTAATATCGCTATTTTAATTTAGTATTATTTATATATAGAAGACTACCATTTTCTTGCGTGTTATTACTTACAATAAATACCGAATAATTTTTTTAGTTTTTAGGAGATTTTATGCTACCTCTACACAAATATACCACCCAATCTTTAGTTTTTGCATTAGTTTCGTTAGGTTTATTAATCACTCCCCACCAGGCAAAGGCTGTGACAATAACTCCTTTAACATCCCAAGATGCTACTCCTGGTTTTGATGATACAGACTTTAATTTATTGCTTGACAACGGAGATTTTAAAGAACTGTTCGTAGCTGAAGGTCGAATTGGTAATAATGCTGGTAACGGCACCCAGGAATTAAGTATTAACAGAGATGTGAGAGCGGCTGAAAAACCAGGTCAACCGATTATTCAAGATCAGTTGACCTGGGGAAATGGAAAGTTATGGGATTTTAAATTGCAATATGATGGAAGTAAGGTTACTTACGAAATTTTCGAGTCTGGTAATTCCGCTGCTGCAAAAATACTATCTACTACAGAATTTACTGGGCCAGCCACAGATATATTCCTACGTACTCGTGCCAGAGATAACACCACTAGCACCACTAGCAACTCAATCACATTGAGCGACCTTGTTTTTAACGGTACATCAATAGGTAATCTCTCTTCTGTGGGTTCAGCGACAAAAGATATAGACTATTTGCACCTCAGTAATATCACCACTAACTTTACCTTAACGGGCAAAACATCCTTTAGCTGGACAGGTGCTACTCCCACAAATTCTAATCTGGCGTTTCAGATTAAAGTCGGAACTTCTCCACAATCTGCATCTGTACCAGAATCTGTACCAGAGCCAGGTATGTTAGGTGGTATATGCTTGGTAGCTACTATGGGCATTGCTGTGAGTAAAAGAAAGAAAGTCGCTGTTTAGTCAGGTTAGCTAAAATTTGTTGTGGAAAAATTAAATCAATCCTCAAAAGTAACCGTTAGAATAATTCTGAAGGAAATCGGAATATCTGACGGTTTTTGCTGAAATCCAAAATCCAAAATCTAAAATCGGATGACTAATCGTTTTGCAACCCGTTGATTTTACTACTCTCAAAGCTGCCTGTAGCGAACTACGGGCTAACTGGCTACCTGCGCGGACAGAACAGGTTTACCAGCGCGATCGCTATACTATTGCCATAGCCTTACGAACCATGAAAAAGCGGGATTGGCTAGATATTTCTTGGCATCCCCAAGCTACCCGCATTTGTATTGGTGAACCACCACCACGCACACCAGATACATTCACCTTTAGTCAACAACTAATTCATCAGTTGGGTGGTTTGGCGTTGGTAGCAATTGATTTTATCGCCCCTTGGGAGCGTGTTGTTGATTTAAAATTTGCCCGTCGTCCAGGAGAAGCAGCACTTTATCATCTGTATGTCGAAGTGATGGGTAAATACAGTAATGCCATTCTTACTGATGCCAGAAATGAAATTATCACCGCAGCCCATCAAGTTAGTCAACAGCAATCTAGTGTCCGTCCCATCCAAACTGGACAAACTTACGAAACACCACCCAAACTGACAGGAACTATTCCCAGTTTGAGCGAATCGCAACCACGCTGGCAAGAACGAGTAAGCTTAGTACCAGGCGCGATTAAAAAGCAGTTACTCAAAAGTTATAGTGGTTTAAGTGCGGCTTTGTTAGATTCCATGTTGCTGGCAGCCAATATATCACCAGAAACAACCACCGATACTTTAACTACTGATGATTGGGATAGACTATTTGCACGTTGGCAAGAATGGCTACAAGCCTTAGAAGGTGATAAATTCCAACCTGCTGGGAAAGAAAACGGCTATACCGTCATGGGTTGGGGTGGAGTCGCACCAGCCAAAAACATCCAAGAATTACTTAACCAATATTACACAGACCAATTAAATCAACAATTATTTTCCCAACTGCGTCATCAATTGACTCAGAAATTGAGTAATATTTTGGGTAAGTTAGGTACTAAAGCTCAAACTTTTAAAGATAGATTACAACAATCAGATCAAGCAGACGAATATCGCCAAAAAGCTGATTTATTGATGGCGCATCTGCACAACTGGGAACCAGGAATGAAAGAAATGATCCTGGCAGATTTTGAGACAAACCAACCAGTGGCGATCGCCCTCCAACCAGATAAAAACGCTGTCCAAAATGCCCAACGCCTTTATAAACAGCACCAAAAACTTAAACGCGCCCGTGCTGCTGTTGAACCCTTGCTGTTAGAAGTGCAAGCAGAAATTGATTATTTGGAACAAGTAGAAGCGGCAATCTCCCAAATCGACAAATACCAAACAGCAGAAGATTTACAAGCACTCGAAGAAATCCGTGATGAACTAATTGGGCAAAAATATTTAGAAGACTTAGAATATCGTCGCCGCAGTACAACCGATACAGCAAGTACCAACTTTCATCGTTACCGCACTCCCAGCGGCTTTGAAGTTTTAATTGGTCGTAACAATAACCAAAATGATTATCTGACATTTCGTGTCGCCGGAGACTATGACCTGTGGTTTCACGCCCAAGAAATTCCCGGTAGTCATGTTTTACTGCGCTTAGAACCTGGTAAAATCCCAGAAGAAGCGGATTTACAATATACAGCTAACCTGGCTGCTTATTTTAGTCGCGCCCGTCAAAGCGACCAAGTACCAGTGGTTTACACCCAACCCAACCGCGTTTATAAACCTAAAGGTGCTAAACCCGGACTTGTCGTATATAAGCAAGAAACTATCATTTGGGGAAAACCGCAGGGAATAGGTGACAGGTGACAGGTGACAGGTGACAGTCAAGAGGGAATAGGCAAAAGTCAGTAAACATTGATAACTGATAACTGACAACTAACGCTCTTCCCTGGAATATAAAGACCGACTTATCCAAGGGTAGATATTTTTTGAGATTTTTACATGAAAAATCTGTACTGACTGTTACAATCTTGTTAAGAAAAGTTGCCCGTTGCATTTTGGGAACGCGCAATTTGGTTTTGACTCTATTGAGAAGACAACACGAACAACGTTTTTAGACCAGCCTGTGGGAGGGCTGGTCTTTTACTTAAAAAGATGAGTTTAAAAGTAGATCAGGAGTTCAGGAGTATGGCTTACGCCACGCTTCGCTATCAGGAGTTCAGGAGTTCAGGAGGAAGAAGGTAAATATTTCTCCCTTACACCCTACACCCTACACCCTACACCCTACGCCCTACTGTCACCTGTCACCTGTCACCTGTCACCTAACTCTTAGAAACTGAAGGTAGTTCTCAAAGCACCAATTACCACATCATCATTAGTATCGTTATGGTCTGGTGCTGTTATCCAAATAACACCAGGGGTAATGGTGATATTGTCACTAATTTTGTATTGATAAAATGCCTCAATATGATATGAGGTATCTGAATCTTCAGGTATTGATGTGCTGGAATTAGTAACTTTTGGTTCCATACCGACGATAATACCAGCTAAATTACCTTTTTTGCCCAAGTCTGGGAAACCAAGGGTAACGGCATAGTTCCAAATATCTACATCTCCTTTTGTCCCTGTTAAAACTTTGCTGTTGGTATATCCAGCCCAACCACCTAAGACAAATTTATCACTGATGCCAACAGATGCTTGGACACCATAAGAATTGCTAGAAAAAGCTTCACTGGTAATATCAGATGTTGCAGCGTTACTGCCTGTCAGTAGTGGTTGGTTGTAGGAATTGATGTAGGTTAAACCAAGGGTAATGCGATCGCTTGGTTTAACTGTCAACTGTGCCAAAGCACCATAGGGACCATCAAACAAACCACTTCCAGAACTGGGGTCATTAGCTGAAGCCGCTAAATACCCTAAACTTAATGTCAAATTCTTATTGAATTGGTGATTTACTCCCAAACCTGCACCACCAATTTGGTTATAGATGGGGTTGCGTGTACCAAAAGTAGATAAAGCACCAAACGCCCCATCACCATCGAAGATATTAACTGTGCTGGTCAGGTCGTCAGCTGCACCACCAGTAGCAATGGCTATGGCCTGTGTTTTTTGACCTATTGGGAATTTATACCACAGTGTACCTAAGAAAGCGTTGGTAGTACCAGTACCATCACCTTTAAAAAACAAGTTTCCCTCGTTTGTACCAACAGGAGGAGTGCCGATATTATTACTCTCAATTCTGGTAAACAGGGTATCTTTGCCTGTAAAGCTGCTGACAAATTCAATTCTTGCCCGTGCGCCTAGTGTTGTGCTTTCATTGGTAGCGTTGTTACCAGCAAAAACATCGCTAAAAACAGCAACTACTTGACCTTGCAGTTTGCTAGTAGTAGAAAATTGATTTGCTTCTAACTCAGCCGCCCTAGCTTCCAGTGCATCCACACGCCCTCTCAAGGTTGCTAGTTCAGCCGCAAATTCTTCTCGTAGTTTTTGCAGTGTGGCTAAATCTTGTTTTGTTACCAGATCCGCAGTAGCAGTGGCAATTAATTCGTTAACTCGATCTAAACAAGCATTTAAACCGGCTGCAAATTCATATCTGGTCATAGCACGATTACCACGATAAGTACCGTTGGGATAACCTGCAATACAACCGTAGCGTTCTACTAAAGATTGTAAAGCTTGGAATGCCCAATCTGTGGGTTGTACATCTGATAACTGAGATACTGATGTTACTTGTGATATCAATTCTTGTTGATTAATATTCTCGGTTTTTAACGTTACATTAGTCACTCCCACTGGTTCACTAGTTTTTGTTGTTTTTGGTGCTTCCCCAGCAGATGCAGCAGTAGTCATAGAAAGCATCGCACCACAAATTGCCGGACTTGCTAGTAGATATGCCCAGAATTTTTGCATTGTTTCGTTTCCTCACACCTATTTACAGTTGATATCTGTACCACACATATAGCAGGGTACATCTGCTAAAAAATATTCTTCAAATAATAACAATAATAAGAAGTATTTTTTACCAGTAGGTCAACAAATCGTGATGAATTGGTAAATCCATAAAACAACAGGGAAAAAATTATTATGCACTAAAAAAACCTGGTTGTTATTACTGGCACAGGAAAATTTTGTCAAAATTGCATGATATTATTGCTAATCTTGCGTGATAATGATAATTATTATATAAAAATATCAGAAAAATTGGGCTGCTGATCAACAAAAATCTTGATGCACCTACAGCCAGTATTATTAAGGAGGGGAATATCAGTGATGAGAAATTATCTAAAACTCGTAGTCACTAGAAAAAGAAGCAATATTCTGGGTTTAATGACGCTACTGATATTATCATTTGGCACTTTTGGATGTAATGAATCCAACAATCAAACAGAAACTATTGCGGAAAACACATCAGTGGCAGATTCAAATAAATCTAAATTTATAACAACATTTTTACCTATGTATTTGTTTACTAAAGCGGTAGCTGGAGAGGTAGCAGATGTAGAGATTTTAGTACCACCAGGCACGGATATACATGATTATCAGGCGACACCGGATAATGTAAAAGCGATCGCCACGGCTAATGTTTTAGTAAAAAATGGCTTAGGTTTAGAGGAATTCCTGAAAGATACAGTTAAAAATGCCCAAAATTCTAAATTAGTAGAAATTGATGCCAGTAAAAGTATTAAAGTTATAAATGATATTTCTCCCGTGGAGGAAATAAAAGAGAAAAACCACGACCACAACCACAAACATGAACACGCACAAGGAAATCCTCATGTTTGGTTAGATCCTGTTTATGCTAAACAGCAAGTCATCAATATTCGGGATGGTTTAATAACTGCTGATCCAGGGAATAAAACAACTTATGAGGCGAATGCTGCGGCTTATATTCAGGAATTAGACAAATTAAATAAGGAATTTCAACAAACTTTACAAAAGACTCCTAATTGCACATTTATTACTTTTCATGATGCCTTTCCCTACATAGCCAAACGTTATAATCTCAAACAAGTTGCAGTTGTAGAAATTCCTGAAGATCAACTTTCACCAGCAGATGTACAGAATACTATTAATACAGTAAAAAAGTACAAAATTAAAGCCTTATTTAGTGAACCAGGAGTAGATAACAAATTACTGACTAGCCTTTCCAAAGATTTGAAATTAACTTTGTATCCTCTAAATTCTTTAGAAAATGGTGAAACAAACCCGCAGTATTATTTTCAGGCAATGAAAGATAATTTAAAGAATTTATCAACAGGATGTAAATAATTCGTAATTCGTAATTCGTAATTCGTAATTTTGATCCATAATTCTTTGATGGTGAAAATACCTGTATTTATCCATTCCATTAATCTAAAATCCAAAATCCAAAATCCAAAATCGAATGATTGAAGACCAGCAACTAATGACATTGCCGATTTTAAAAGTAGAGGGATTAACTGTCTATCAAGGAAACTTTCTGGCTGTACGGGATGTTTCCTTTGAATTATTTCCAGGTACAGATACAGCTATAGTTGGACCAAATGGCGCAGGTAAAAGCACCTTAGTTAAGGCGATTTTAGATTTGATTCCTCGCAGTGCTGGTACGATTGAAATATTTGGTCGTCCAATTTCCAGGTTAGGAAATTTACGTAACCAGTTGGGTTATATGCCACAAAATTTTATTTTTGATCGAAGTTTTCCTATTTCTGTGAGTGAGTTAGTAGGACTGGGAATAGGTGACAGAGAACAGGTGAGGCAGTCCGGTCTTGGGGGTTTCCCCCAGGAGGAACTGCCGCACTCCGAAGGGGTGACAGATGACAGTACACAGGTAAAACGTAAGAATAAACATATATTTTTTCCCCAGTTTTGGCAAAATTATCGGGAAAAAACAGCAGCAGTGAAAGCAGCTTTACAGCGAACCGATGCTTATCACCTGCGAAATCAGGCTATTGGGACTCTTAGTGGTGGTCAACTCAAACGAGTATTGCTGGCTTATTGTTTGGTGACACCGCGCAAATTATTGGTACTAGATGAAGCTTTTGCTGGGGTAGATATGCAAGGTGCGGCTGATTTTTATTCTTTACTCAATGAGTTAAAACGAGAAGAGGGTTGGACGGTTTTACAGGTTTCCCATGATATTGATATGGTAAACCGTCATTGCGATCGCGTCCTCTGTTTGAATCAAACTGTTGTCTGTACTGGCCATCCAGAAATTGCCCTTTCACCGCAAAATCTTTTAGCAACTTATGGACCAGGTTTTAGTCGTTATCAACACAAGCATTAAAGGAGTTCAGAAGTATGGCTTACACCCAGCTTTGCTATCAGGAAAAAGAATTAATTTTTCACATCTTGTCTTACTTCTTCCTATCAATCTTTTTCATCTAGATGTTCAGCTACTGCTTGATAAAGATGGAAAATATGACTATCATGGAGGTGATAGAAAACATTTCGTCCCTGTTTCCGGTAAGTTACCAAACGCATGGCGCGTAAGTTTCGCAATTGATGAGAAACAGCAGATTCACTCATATCTAGTAAAGCCGCTAAATCACTTACACAAAATTCTTTATTAGCTAACAAAGAAAGAACTCTCAGCCGATTAGCATCTCCTAAGAAACTAAAAAATTCTGCCATGCGTTGGGCTTTTTCTGTGCTGATTAGTTCATTGGGAATGGCTTCAAGAAGATTATTATCTAAAGTAAATTGGGGATTAGATTGAATCATGATTGGTGATTAAATGATTTTTTATGGAAAAAGAAATAATTTTTAACTTTTTAAAATTTCACTATTTAATCTTCAATTGAAGATTGAGTGCCAGAATAAAAGATAATCTATTTACAGTAGAGATAAAAATAACTGTAAATTGAAAATATGGATTTATTGATTGATATTCAAAGCAGCTTGCTAGTAATTACAAATAGTCAAGACTTGGTGAACTTGTTACAATTTTCATTCATGCAACGTGCCATCATTGGTGCTGTATTAATGGGAATATTGGGCGGTTTACTTGGTTGCTTTGTCACTTTGCGCCAGTTGTCATTTTTTAGCCATGCTGTTGGTCATGCAGCATTAGTAGGTGTAGCTTTAGGCGTGTTACTCAATATCAATCCTACATGGATGTTGTTACCGTTTACCTTAATTTTTGGTGTGATTGTCCTCTACTTAATCGACAAAACGGATTTAGCTAGTGATAGCGTTCTTAGTATAGTCCTATCAGGAGCATTAGCGATCGGTGTGATCCTCACCAGCATGATTAAAGGATATCGGGGTAACTTGATGGCGGTATTATTTGGCGATATTTTAGCCATTGATAATACAGATTTAATTTTGACATTGCTGGTACTGGTGGTTAGCAGCATTTTTTTATTATCAACATTGCGATCGCAAATTTTGTTAACCCTTAACCCCGATGTTGCCCAGGTACAAGGCGTTCCTGTTCAATTATATCGTTACGGGTTCGTCGTTTTGCTATCTTTAGCCGTAGCCGTAGCCATTAAAGCTGTTGGTGTTTTGTTGGTAAATGCCTTTTTAGTAATTCCCGCTGCTACCGCTAAACTCATGAGTCATCATTTTAGCTGGTTTTTGCTGCTGTCGGTGCTTGTCGGTTCTACAAGCAGTATTACTGGAATTATGGTTTCTGGGGTGTTTAACCTGGCTTCTGGACCAAGTATTGTTCTGGTGCAGTTCCTGGTGTTTATCGTCGTTTTTACCTGGGTAAAGTTAGGGATAAAAGCAGCCTAAAAATTTTTTCTTTAAACCCCTTGACGAATCCTGTTTCTTTTGCTAAATTTAGTAATCGTGGCGAACAAATAAAGCCCGCGCCGGGATAGCTCAGTTGGTAGAGCAGAGGACTGAAAATCCTCGTGTCACCAGTTCAAATCTGGTTCCTGGCATACCTTCTGGAAAATTGAATAGATGAGATGTATTGCCTAGATTTTGACTATTTACTTTTCAAATCTAGGCAATTTTTCATCGGCTTGGCTCAATTTAGCAATAAGTACCTAAGCAAAATTAATTTTATATTCCTTTCCAAATTCTCGAATGATTTTTTCAACAT
>NZ_LUFH02000103.1 GCF_001586785.1 Sphaerospermopsis aphanizomenoides BCCUSP55 | reverse complement strand
GACTTAGATATACAAGTATTCACTCAATATATTAATTATCATGATCAATATGATGCAGTCACAGAAGTCACAGAATTTATTAATTACTTAAAAGCTCAATAAATACAGCAGGTTATGGGTAAATAATGCACAAATAAAAATCCTAAAATCAAACTTTCTACACATTGACCTGATCAAAACTGTGATCTGGTAACTGTGTTGGAAAATCAAGTTTAATACTATCCATAATTTCCCATTGTGGAAGAATAGGGTTGTGTTCGCTATGATAAATATTATATCTATTTCATTAATTTATCTCATTTCTCTTCTTCACATCCGCCAACACAGTCTGATAATCCTGCCGATCAGGATGCAACTTCACCAACTTCTCCATCAGCGCGATCGCTCCTTTGTTATCCCCCATCCGTAACTTAATCACCGATAACTTCTCCAACGCCAATTGATTATTCGGTTCTCTTTGCAACACCAACTCATAACCCTTAGCCTGTTTCTGTAATTCAGTCTCAGCTGATTGAACTACCGATGGTTCTTTAGGCTTTTCCCAAGCCTGTTTGATAGTATTAAATCCCCCAAATAATATAGAACCACCAAAAGAGAATAAGGAAATATATGTAACAATTCTTTGCTTACGCTCAATCTGCTGACGACGTTTTTCTAAGTAATCACTTCCAGAACTTGCCATAACTCAAAATTTGCTGCGATCAACAATTAAAATAACAGCAATTCTCCTCTCCTATCTATGAGATTACCCACAAATCCACAAAAACTATCACTCTAAGTAGGTTGGCATTGAAAAATGTCGTTATGGCAAGGCAAAAGGCAAAAGGCAAGAGGGAAGAGACTTTTAGCAAATTTACATTTTGTTACATACCTCTATTTTTTCACACCGACTTACTTATGCCCAATCAAAGATATGGCTGATGCTAAGATAGCAAACACCTTACTTGTTCAAGAAGTCGAGCATCTCGTTGTTTCCATGAGATTTCACCTTTAAAAAAAGCTAAAAAAGCCTATAATCATCCGAATATTTGCTAAATTTCTCGAAATGTGATTTTTTAAGCATAAATAGCAGTTTGTGGTCGTGATTACCGTACAAAACCAATTTTCTAGCAATTGACTAAAATAAGTTATGTTATACTGTAGAAGTTAAAACTAGCTTTGCCTAGCTGATAGGGACTCACGCACCAGTAATAATTGCCAACCGAAAGCAGTTTTAACTAAGCATTTATCCAAATAAAATCTGAACTACATTGAGGTTATGACTCAGCAAGTGATTCACCCTATGGTGAAATTGCAGCGCAATGTGCAATCACTCGTAGAATCCAATATTATCAAGCCCACTGACAGCATCTGGAAAATTGCCTTACTCTATGGCAATGAATGGCAGCACTGGAAACAGGAACTCCTCGACTTTGGCTTTAGTATGCAAGATCCAATTGCTGATCTAATAGCTGTAGAAAAATGGGACGAAGATTAAAAACTGAAAGTTAGGGAGCAGAGGATCAGGGAAGCAGGAGAGAAAATTACCAATTACCGAAAAAATGGGTTTGAGGTTCCCCGTCCGGAGACGGCTTTCTGATACAATAGTGCAAACAGGCAGGGCATTGTCTGTTGGGCGAGATAGTTTAAGACGGTATGAAACTGCAACTGTGGTTTGAAAGAAAGAATTTCCGCACTTTTAGGGCGGGGAGTATGTCAATTAGTCGCTAGGCTGCTTTTATTAGATTAAGGCTATCTTGATACTTGTATAAAGACGTAAAATCTTTGATGGGAATCAAAGAATACTGGATAGTAGATTACCGGCCTTATGGTGCTACTAAATTCGTTGGCAACCCCAAAAAAGCAAGAATAACCGTTTTTTCCCTCATAAAAGACGAGTATCAAATTAATCACTTCAGAAGTGATGACCGAGTAATGTCATTGACATTCCCAGAATTGAGTTTAACGGCTAATCAGATTCTTTTAGCTGGTGACTGACATGAGAGCCTTAGCTACATCTTGAGCAGTTTGATAGCGATCGCGCGGTAAAGGTTCCGTCACACGCTCAATCACTTCTCGCAGCTTAGGCGTAATTGTGGGTATATTTTTAACATCAAAGCAAAAACCACGTCCCCGCTGACGGAGAAACTTCAAAGGATTTTCCCCCGTCAGTAAAAAAATCAACGTCGGACCGATCGCATACAAATCAGATTGTGTCAAAGGTTGTCCTCTCTCCTGTTCAGGAGCGCAATAACCCTCCGCACCAATTCTTGTACCCGATGCAGTACCAGTTTCCTTAACAGCCCCAAAATCTAACACCACAACACGATTATTAGCACCCCTCACCATCAAGTTAGCTGGTTTAATATCACGGTGAATTAGCGGTGGATCTTGGCTGTGGAGATATTCTAAAACATCACAGGTTTGAATCATCCAAGCGATCGCTTGATGAGGTGTGACAGGCCCATTGATATATATCCGTTTTTCTAGATCCTGTCCATGAATTAATTCCATTGCCAAGTATTTTTTACCACCTTCGACAAAAAAGTCGTAATACTTGGGAATTCCTGGATAATTAAGACATTTAAGAGTATTAGCTTCCCGTTCAAATAACTCCTGTGCCTTAGCAATTTTAGCCATATCCGCATTCATCTGCTTTAGCACCAACAACTGCGGTACTCCCGTACTCAAACCGATAGCATCCCACGCTAAGTAAGTAGTACCCATTCCTCCCTGTCCCAGAATTCTTAAAATCTGATAATGACGAATGCGGTGGAGAACCGTGAGAGGTTGACCACAGTGAACACAAAATATATTGTTGGGGGAGTTACCTTCGTGAGTACAAGTGGAAGCAGAGAGATTTTCAGTTTCCTCCTGTATGGGTGGCCAAGGTGAAACAGTAGGTTCTGGTAGATCCTGAAGTTGAAATTTGAGTATAGGTCCTCGCTGTGCTAGTTGCAGCAGGGAATTATCCGGCAATGTACTTTTCGTCACCAGAACCCCATTCAGAAAAGTACCATTTGTGCCTTGACTAATTACCTGCCAAGCATCACCCTTGCCACCAGCACTTAATTGTTTAAGTTCGAGATGATACCGAGAAACTAAACTATTAGTTAAAACAACGTGATTATCCACCGCCCGACCAATACGAATCACGGTCGAACCCTCAAAGCACCACTGTTGAAGTGGAGTTTTATGTTGATCGTCTAATAGGGTCAGAGTAACCACAAGAAAGCCTAAAAGTTAAGAGAATAAAATTGCTCGTCAAAGATCCTAATGATGATGTTTTCTGCTACTTGAATTCGGTTGCAGATTTTAGATTGGTTACAAGTTAGTTTATTCCCAACTTTGTTGATTGGGAGAAACCTTTACCCGAATCAGTATACCCGTAATGTTATCGTGGCCATTATGTTCATTTGCTAAATCAATCAAGTCGCTTAGACCTGATTCCAGATTAGTGCTAGAACTTAGCAGAGGTTCTAGATGAGTCTGCCAATTACTTTCTACTAAATCATTATCTGATAAACCGTCCGAAGCTAACAGCAGGAGAGTATCTTCACGAATCTCGAAAAAATCTACCTCTGGATGGAGGAAATTTGCATCTCTTGGACCAATAGCTTGGGTCAGTTGATAGGCATCTGGACGAGCATAAGCAAGGCTAGGTTCTACACCTTTGGCAATTTCCCGTTGACCAACTTCGTGATCCACAGTCATTTGTTCCAGTCCCCGTTTGCGTGTAAAACGATAAAGACGACTATCACCGACATGAGCGACTGCGCCCTTAGTATTATGCATTAATAACATTACCAAGGTAGTACCCATACGCCCCACACCAGAACGCAGTCCTTGTTGATTGAGATTGTAAATCGTCTCATTCGCTAAAAAAACAGCTTTTTGGATAGTTTCTGCCGTTGGTAATTCCCCACCTACCCAGTTTTCTTGAAAGAATTGTCGCAGAGTATTGACAGCTAACTCACTGGCTACTTCACCACCAGCGTGTCCCCCCATACCATCACATAAAATATACAAACCGCGTGCTTGTAAATTCCGACTTCTGGGTAATTCTAGTTTTTGCTGCTTACTTTCAATGCCAAAATAGTCTTCATTGTGATTGCGCTGACGACCGACATCAGTACGACCTGTATTTTCCAAGCTCTTTAACTGCATTGACAATATAATTGTTGGTGCATCTTCGTTTCTGTCGATCTCTTCACCATCATCATCTTGCAGAATAGTAGGCACAGAAGAATTTTGTGCTTCTGTAGAACTCAAATTATCATCACCAGGCGGTGCCAGTTCTGTCGCTATTTTCTCCAACTGCGATCGCAATTCTGCCAAAGTTTCAATTTTACCGACTTCTAAATCCTCCAACATCTGTACAACCGAAGCAAGTTGAGTGCGTTGGGACTGTTGACATAAAGTATGCCAAACTCTTCCCAAAGCCTTAATAGTTAAAGGCTGATCTCCATCCTGTGACAAATTATTCCCTGGTGTTTCCAGATACAACTGTTGTAATCCCAGAGTTTGATCCTCATCCAGTCGCAGATTAGATAACTCCAACAAACTTTGGCGACAATTCACCCGTTCTAGCACTTCCCAAAGTTGAATCATCTGGTAACACCAGTGTAAAATCTGTAACGGATGGGTTGTCTGATCTTGCCAAGCATCCAGTAACAACTGCCAATGAGAACGGTCTTCTAACAAAACTACCTGTATATTATCTTGCTGCCAAGCATCGTGAATTAGTGGTATTCCCGGTGGGTTTTCTGGTTGTAATGCCACATAAGCTTTAGCTAAATGAGGAATCCCAATCACACTTACTGATGGCACAATCAAACCATTTGGTTGATTTTCTAACATTGCCTCAATAGGTGAGATTTGATAGGGGTGGCAATCTAAAACCCGAACTTTAAATTCAGTATTGGCCGTTATTACCTCTGAACTTGGTATCGGTGCCAATAACTGATAGCGTTTTTCTCGGTCTAAAAATGAGCCTAGGGCAAATTGTGGCTGAGAATTGATATTTCCCTGAGTGTATGTAAAGGCATCCCCAAATTCTGAAACGACAACAGGAGTTTCTTGGGTAAGAATTGCCCACCAAATTGTGCCGCATTCAGCACCACAGGTTTGACAATGTTGTGTATCTAAAGCAACTTCAGATCCACATTCATGACAACTCCTATAAGTTAAAGACGTGCCACAATTTTGACAAAACTTGTTGTCATTGGGGTTTTCAAATTGACAGTGCGGGCAAATCAGCATAGTAGAAATTCCTTGATTTTCCTTCTAAGATGCTTATAGCCACTAAGATTCAAAGTGCCACAATTAGCTGACCCTGATTACAGTGGATATACAAGTGAATGTGGATTTACCACGAAATAGTGACGACAGTATTAATTGTAATCGCCAAAGGCAGAAGAAGGAGTATGGCTAATGCCCAATGCCCCATCACCCCATGTTCATTAAATTAAATCCGAGACTTTTTCAAACCTTGGATTTCTAAGTGTGTGAGATAACGCCATTCACCTAGTTGTAGACCATTTAATTGTAGTTGGGCAATACTGACCCGAATTAATCGTAAAGTTGGAAATCCTACCGCAGCAGTCATGCGCCGCACCTGGCGGTTTTTCCCTTCTGTGAGAGTCATTTCCAGCCAAGCCGTGGGAATATTTTTTCTAAATCTAATCGGAGGGTTGCGATCGCTGACTGTAGGTGCTTCTAAAAATAGCTTAACTTGAGCAGGACGAGTCCGATAATCTTGAATTTCTACCCCTGTGCATAACTTTTGGATAGCTTCAGTGTCAGGAATACGTTCTACCTGTACCCAGTAAGTGCGTTGATGACCAAACCGGGGGTTAGCAAGACGATGCTGTAATTGTCCATCATTAGTTAATAACATTAACCCTTCACTATCCCAATCTAAACGCCCCACAGGATAGATATCAGGAACATCAATAAAATCTTTCAGGGTAATGTGTTGAGGAGATTCCTGAGTAAATTGACTCAAGACTCCATAGGGTTTATGAAAAATAATATACTTAAAGTCATTAGTCATTAGTCATTGGTCGAATTAGGAATTATTAGGCGATCGCCCAGAATGACATAATAGAATAAATGCGATTGAGTCTTTAAACCCAAACCCAGTTCTATGACTCTTGCTAAACCTGCTGACATAGATATTACCCATCTTCCCGACCACACCGAGTTACCAGAGTCGGATGGAACTTTCGTGAAAAATTTTCAAGAACATCCCCAAAGCATCTTACTAACAGACTCCATCAATAGCACCTTGCAAAAAATACATCCTGATGGACAATATGCGATCGGTCAAGACTGCGGTATTTATTGGCGTTTAACTGACCCTCCAGAAAAAGGCGCAGAAGCACCAGATTGGTTTTATGTAGCCAATGTACCACCAATGTTAAACGGTAAATTCCGCCGTTCCTACGTATTATGGCAGGAATATATAGCACCTTTAATAGTTTTAGAATTTGTGTCTGGTGATGGTGCAGAAGAAAGGGATAAAACACCGTTTAACGGTAAGTTCTGGGTATATGAACAAGCAATTAGAGTACCGTTTTATGGTATTTATGAAGTCCAGAAAGCCAGTGTAGAAATGTATTATTTAGTGAATGGACGTTATGAATTATTACCAGCTAATGAAAGGGGGCATTATCCGATTTTACCGTTAGGTGTAGAGTTGGGAATTTGGGAAGGAATGTATAATAATATGCAAGCTCCCTGGTTACGTTGGTGGGATTTACAGGGGAATTTGTTGTTACATAGTGGGGAAAAATGTGTACAGTTAACTACGGAAACCCAGCAGTTAACGTCTCAGTTGGAACAGGAACAGCAAAAAGCCGCACGTTTAGCGGAACGATTGCGGGAGTTGGGGGTTAACCCGGATGAGGTTTGAATGTACCTCACGCAAAGGCGCAATCTCCGTAAGGAGATCCCGCAGGGTAGGCGCAAAGTTCAAGATTTGTAAATATCGAGTATCAAGAACCATTGTAGAGACACTATATATAGCGTCTCTATATTTTTTGCGTAGATGTCTTTACGGGGAAAATCAGCCTTTTTCACAAAATCCAAAAATCTTAGCTAAGACTGTTGTAATTTTAGAAAATAGGGTTTATGATAATTCCATGAACCTTGGTTAAGGTTTTTGGAAAAAGCAATGTCAAAAATTATATACGATGTCATCCAACGCTTTGAGGTTGAAAACGGTGTTCCTCGTTTGGTTTCCACGAATATTCAGGTAATTGAAGGTGGGGAAGATTTGTTATCTTTAGCTATCAGTATGTTAGCTAAACTAGGTTTTTATGAGAAGTTTGAAGAGAAGCGAACATCTCAATATATAGGATATCGGTTGAAAAATCCTGGTAAGGGTGCCAAACGTTATCAACTTGTTTTATCGCAAAGACAAGATAGTTTATATATTTCTATTCCTCAAATTCTAATTTATCCACATCTTTTGGTACTAAATTGGGAACCTTAGTTAACTATAGAAACATGGAAAGAAGGAAATGATATTGACGAGATACAAGCAGGAAGTTACTGGATAAGACCCAGCAAAGAAAAGGATATTTTTAATGGATTTGGTAATCATCAAGAGATGTTAGGTATTTTAGCATCTGTAGGTAGTTTTAGTTTAAAAGATTCTTATTTTCAAGAGGTGAAACATTACTTTGAAGAAAGCAATAACTACTGTTTAAAGGTCAGGATAGATAAACTTTTTCCCTATAGTTGGCAAGTATGTATCACTTCTGCTGAAGTTTTAGAAGAGTTTATCACTTACTTTGCAAAAATATTAATGGAGAAAAACTAATGTCTATCAAACCCAAAAGACTGGTTAACCCTTACGAAGAAAGAATGTTAGAATTTCTGCAAACCTGTATAGATGAAAATTATAAAATTCATACACAGGTAAGCTTATGCTCATTTTGCGAATTAGATAAAGGTCTTGATACAGAACTAAGAAAATTTTTCTTTAGTTCCAGCGTAGATGCTCTCATTACAAATAATAATTATCAACCTTGCTTAGTGGTAGAATTTCAATCTACATATCATGATTATCCCGAAGCAAAAGAACGAGACAATAAAAAATTACATTTACTCACATTAGCAGGAGTTCCATTACTTTATTCACGAATCAAAGACTTTGGTTTATTACATCTTTACACCCAAAATGAACAAATAATCTTTAACCTATTTACAGGACAAAATCGAGAAAACGCCACATCCTTAATTAGAAATTATTGTCAACCATTTAATTTAGCTCATTTGCCAGCAATAGCTTAGTAAATAATACTTATTTTTTTGCTTTCTTACGTTGCACTTACTCTACAAGTTCCGTGTCAGCAGTATGCGTCCAAAACATAAAATAAATTCCATTCTCACAATTTCTTACCTTGATTCTCCCCCCGCTAATCAACAAAATGCTAAAATCTGATAAATGCTAGGGGTGCTTGGAAAACCAAGCTGAGATCAAACCCTTAACACCTGAGACTGGGTAATACCAGCGTAGGGAAGCTGTATATTGAGGATTTGAATATGCGAACTGAATGGGTAGCCAAGCGACGTGGACAGGGCAACGTAACGCAAATGCACTATGCTCGTCAGGGTGTCATTACTGAAGAAATGTACCACGTTGCGAAGCGGGAAAACCTGCCTCCAGAACTCATCCGTGAAGAAGTGGCACGGGGAAGAATGATTATCCCTGCTAATATTAATCACACTAATTTAGAGCCGATGGCTATTGGTATCGCCTCTAAATGTAAAGTTAACGCCAATCTTGGTGCATCCCCTAATTCTTCTAATGTGGAAGAAGAATTGGACAAGCTCAGATTATCTATTAAATATGGTGCTGATACCGTGATGGACTTGTCCACAGGTGGCGGTAATTTAGATGAAATTCGCACCGCTATTATCAAGGCTTCACCCGTTCCCATTGGGACTGTACCAGTTTACCAAGCCTTAGAAAGCGTCCACGGTAAAATGGAAAATCTCACCGCTGATGACTTTCTTCACGTGATCGAAAAACACGCCCAACAAGGGGTAGACTATCAAACTATCCACGCGGGAATTTTGATTGAGCATTTACCCTTAGTCAGAAGCCGCATCACAGGTATTGTCTCTCGTGGTGGTGGTATTTTGGCCAAGTGGATGTTGCATCACCACAAACAAAACCCGCTTTATACCCATTTCAACGACATCATTGAGATTTTCAAGAAATATGATGTTTCCTTCAGTTTAGGCGACTCCTTGCGCCCTGGATGTACCCATGATGCCACGGATGAAGCCCAGTTAGCGGAACTGAAAACCCTGGGACAACTCACCCGCAGAGCATGGGAACATGATGTACAAGTGATGGTGGAAGGTCCCGGTCACGTACCAATGGATCAAATTGAGTTCAATGTCCGCAAGCAAATGGAAGAGTGTTCAGAAGCTCCTTTCTATGTTCTTGGTCCTTTGGTGACTGACATTGCTCCTGGCTATGACCATATTACTTCAGCTATTGGTGCTGCTATGGCGGGATGGTATGGTACTGCAATGTTGTGTTATGTGACTCCTAAAGAACATTTAGGTTTACCTAATGCTGAAGATGTGCGGAATGGCTTAATTGCTTATAAAATTGCGGCTCATGCGGCGGATATTGCTAGACATCGCCCTGGTGCTAGAGATAGAGATGATGAACTATCGAAAGCTCGGTATAATTTCGACTGGAATCGTCAATTTGAGTTATCTTTAGATCCCGATAGAGCAAAGGAATATCACGACGAAACTTTACCAGCAGATATCTATAAAACTGCTGAGTTCTGTTCTATGTGTGGGCCGAAATTCTGTCCAATGCAGACAAAAGTTGATGCTGATGCGTTGACTGAGTTGGAGAAGTTTTTGGCTAAGGAAAAAGTAGCTCAGGTTTAAATACTGAACAACATAATCCCCGATTTCTTCAAGAAGTTGGGGATTTTAAATTTAAAATCATATCGAAATATTTTTGGTTCTTCAGTAGCTTGTCAATTTAATGACCTATTTGCAAAAAATATTGACCTGATATATATTAAAACTGGGTAATTTTAAGTATAAATTCTGTAACAATAGAATCATGCAACTAACAAAATACGCGACAGCAATCACAATTTCGGCTCTGTCTCTATTTTCAACACCGGTCATTGCTGAAATAGACAAAGGACAATGGGTAGATTTTGGTAAAGTTCATAGCGGTGAAATACTCAAGTTAAACGAAAGAAGTATTAATTTTGAGAATATGCTGGTTGACGATACTCTCAACAATCAAGATGGATTCTATAACGATAATGATAAGTTTCCCAAAATGAAAGTTGTTGTATTTGAATACAGTCTTAATAATAAGAAAAGAATTGCATACACCAAATCTTGTAACTCTGGAAATTTGACTGCTAATCCATCCTGGAAGACCTATACTTCTTTAATAGACAATTGGCCTCAATATTTTCGGGTTGATGTTGACAATGTGGCCAGCCAAAAAATGTTACAACGGGTTTGCACTTTAAGTCTAGAAAAACAATAATTACAGCAGAATTCAGGAGTCAGGAGTGAAAACTCCTAGCTGCTTGATAGCGCAGCTTGGCGTAAGCCATGTTTTGAATTTTAGTTTGTACCTCATTTACCTCGAAACTGCTATAAGTTAGAAGATGAATTTATCACCTACTTACTTACAACAACGGTAAGAATGAAAACAAGAAGCAGTTGAACCTGGTAACGTTATTAATTACTGAACTGTGCATACATCAAAATTCTGATATCGCAATTCAACCCTAAAAATCAATGAGTGAATCTATTAAATGGACTGCTGAAGCGGAAGCAAAAATCAAAGAAATTCCTTTTTTTGTCCGTCCTTTTGCTCGGAAGAAGATAGAAAATTATGCTCAGGAAAATGGTGTATCTGTCATAACTCTTGAAGTTTATGAACAAGCTAAACAACTATTCAATAAGAATTTTAACTAACATATACATCTAATTCTCAATGAATCGACAATCTCATGACCAATTTGCTAAAGAATATCTAGAGGAATTATTAACACCTCTAGGAACAATTAAAAAAAGCGAAAAAGTTAAAAGCGAAGTTCAAGAAATAGATGTTTGGTTTGAACCATTTCCTTCTCCAACTCAGGAAAATCTACCTTTAGGTTTATTAGGGAAGATGGCAAAAACTCAATGTTTAATTGAGCCTTTTCACAACCCACCATCAGAAATAGAAATTCGCAGTTGTTTACTCAAGTTATATGCTGTTCATGGCGATGTTGTCAGAAAAGCAAAACGAGAAAATAAAAATATTGCTGAATCAGAATTTCCGATTTTATGGATTTTAACACCAACTTTTTCATCTCGGATGATTACAGGATTAGGTGCAGTTGAAATTACAGAAGATTGGGTTCAAGGTGTTTATTTTCTGCCTAATATCTTGAAAACAGCAATAGTTGTGATTCATCAATTACCAGAAAATGAAGATACGTTATGGTTGAGAGTTTTGGGGAAAGGAGGAACACAGAAAAGAGCGGTAGAGGAGTTAACTGAGTTACCAGAAAACAACCCTTTTCGAGAGAATTTGTTAGAGATTTTAGCGGACTGGCGCAAGAATTTAGAATTGAGAGATAATTTAAGCAAGGAAGAAGAGGAAGTAATTATGAACTTATCACCGGCTTATTTACAACAAATAGAAGACTGGAAGCAAGAAGGAAAACAGGAAGGACAACTTTCTTTGATAACTTCTCTTCTGGAAGGGCGTTTTGGTAGTTTGGATGCTGAGTTATCTGGTTTGGTGGAAAAGATTGCTAACATTCCTATTTCTGAACGCACTCAGTTACTTCTTTCTTTGGGTAATTTATCTCGTGAGGAATTGTTGCAAAGATTGCGGAATCGGGAACAATAGGATATATTTGTTAATGGTTTTTTTTGATATAACGCTAAACATCGTTACCAAAGTTAAATAAGTAACGATGTTTTTTGAATAAAAATTAATGTAGAATCTTGATAAAAATGGATAAAAAATCATGAAAATTTATCAATTGATATTCCAAGGATGTGCGCTGGTTTTGCTGACTGCATTACCTTCTTTTGCAGAAACAAAAGATAAAAAAGTGATTTTAGTTCCTGGTGAAAATCTTTTTCCTATTAAATGTGAGACTATTCAGGGTAGTATTGATGCAAATGATAAGGTTGCTCCGCGTGGGAGTCTGAATGATAATTTTGAATCAAGATATGATTTATATAGCGTCAAGACTGATCCGGGAAATATTGTCTTTTTTGAACTTAGTAATGACAACCAAAACGATGCTAACTTTAATCCAAGTATGCAAACAATAGTGATTGATAATGGTTCTTACTATAAATCTGGAGTTGTACTAGGTATAAATCCAGATAAAAGACAGAAAGAAGCATGGTATTTTAGTCTTAAAAATCTTAGAAAATCAAATCGTAATTTATATATTTCTTCTGCTACTTATGGTCAGTATAATTTGAGAATTGCATACGCCAGACCAAGTAGAAATATTTCTGAATCACAGATAGAGAAAGCTGTTGAAGATTCTTCAATATTAGGCCAGTACAAACTTTTGCTATCAACATTGAAATTAAGAATGGGTCAACCACTGAATGAGAATGAAAAAATACATCCCGTTGATATGAAAGCCTTATGTAAAAATTAATGTGTATCTTATTCTTCCTTTGCGTCTTTGCTCCTTTGCGTCTTTGCGCGAAACACAATTCATACTTGAATGATGCAATACCATATTTATGAAGTGGGATTATGGTAAGGATAGCGTTATCTCTAGCTTATCGTAGTGCGATCGCTTGTGATGTGATTTTAGGGAATGCGATCGCCTGTAATGTTATGTTATTTTGGGAAATGCGATCGCTATTAGATAAAATAGAATAAGATAACTCTGACTCTACATACCTCAAACACATCCAGTAGGAAAATATGACATTAACCGAGTTACTCCCATCAATTCAACAACTTTCAGCACCAGAAAAACTCAAATTAATTCGCATCCTTGCAGAAGACTTGGACACCGCTGAAGATATTTCTCCATTAGAACCCTTTAAAACATATCACCTACCAACGCCTTATAATAACTTTGGTGCAGGAGAAATTCTCATGGAAGCACTAAATCAATCAGTTTCTCATGATTAAAGTTTATGCGGTTTAAGTATTCAACAAGCCACCCCAGCCAAAACGAATTTGATAGTTTACCAAGAGTTCCATTAGTTTTGCGTCGAGGAGATGAAATAGTAGAAGCACTTGGTTTAGTAGATAGTGGTGCGACTATCAATGTTTTACCTTATGAAATAGGTCTTCAATTAGGTGGAGTATGGGATGAAAGCAAAGCTATTATCCAATTAGCAGGTAATCTCAATCAAGCAGCAATGCCATTTTCCGCAAATGCTGAAATAGGTGAATTTCCCTCAGTTAGATTGGCTTTTGCATGGGTGAGTAAACCAAATGCGCCTTTAATTCTGGGACAAACTAACTTTTTTATGGAATTTGATGTTTCTTTCTATCGTTCCCAACTGGAATTTGAGATTAAACCTAAATCGTAGTAAAATAACCTCTATGTCACTGCAAGAACTGAAAGAGCAAGCCTTTCAACTACCAGAGAGCGATCGCTTAGAACTCGTCCGTGCAATCATCGAATCCTTGCAAAATCAACCCAGTCAAAAATTTGAACGTACTCGCATTATTCAACAAATGAAAGGTTTATTAAAAACCAATCAACCAGCACCAACCGATGAACAGGTGAATGCAATGTTAGAAGAACATCGAGTAGAGAAGTATCTTTAGTGAAAATTCTCATTGATACCAATATTATTTTAAATTACTTTGAATTCTGACTTTTTTATCTTGTCTTTTCACTAAAAATTAAATAAGCTGCACCTGCAAGTAACATAGCAGCTAAAAAATAATTACGAGTAATAGGCATTTTCATATAACCTACACTAAATCCTGCAAAAACAAGCATAGTGATAATTTCTTGTAAAACCTTTAATTGTGGTAAGCTGAAATATTGAGAACCTATACGATTTGCGGGAACTTGAAAACAATATTCAAAAAAGGCAATAGACCAACTGGCTATAATTGCAATCCAAAGAGGAGCAGAACGTAAATCTTTTAAATGCCCATACCAAGCAAAAGTCATGAAAATATTAGAAATAAGTAACAAAATTATCGGTTTAAACATAGTTAATCAAAAATTAATAACATCTTCATAGATATCAGTCATTTCAATAATTAAACCAACTGAATCTAAATGTAATTTATCATCCTTATGAATCAAAATTTGTATCGTCCAATTCCCCTGTTCATCCTGACGATAAACTTCTACTTTGACTTCATCTTGAGAAATTAAAACATATTCCCGTAAGCTTGGTAAAAATTTGTAGTCGATCAGTTTCTCCTTCCTATCTATGGTTTTCGTACTTGGTGTTAATACTTCAATAATTAAATAACGAACCGCAAAGTACGCAAAGAGCGCAAAGGAAGAGGGTTTAAGAAGAGAGAATAATGCGTTTTATGCCTTCTCTGAGGAGGGAAACGTTAAAGTTGATGAGGAGTGCGAGGGGGTATTTAGTCATTTTTAGATATGAGAGAACTTGTGCTTCATGGATTGGAGTTAAACTCTGCACAGCTTTTAATTCTACAATTAGAGAATCTCCAACTAAAAAATCTAATTTACCCTCTCCGACAAGACGACCTTTATAGTGTAATTTTACTGGATGCTCAAAAGTATGAGGTATCTGACGAAAAAGAAATTCCTCTCTTAATGCCCTATGATATACCTCCTCCAAAAACCCAGAACCTAATACCTGATGTACCTCAATTGCTGCTCCAATCACTCTATACGCTAATTGTTCCACCTGTTCATTTGGCTGTCTCATCCTAACTTCCTTTTCTAAAAATACAGAAACCTCTAACTTTGCGAACTTTGCGAACTTTGCGAACTTTGCGGTTCGTAAAAATTAAACCATCATCAACACCAACAGAAAATCACCATCCTTTTCTAAAAATACAAAAACCTCCGACTTTGCGAACTTTGCGAACTTTGCGGTTCGTAAAAATTAAACCATCATCAACACCAACAGACAATCACCATCTATGCTACCTTGGCATCAAATCCCCTCCAACCTTGTGGCAAAATTGATCAGAGTCCTAAAAAACTGATTATTCCCAGCATGACCGCAACTATTCCCAATCTCCCCAGTCTCTACGAAGCCTTCTCCACAGAAGCCAAATGGCAAAAATTCTGGGAAGAAAACCAAGTCTACAAAGCAGACCCCAAGCACAAAGGTGAACCCTATTGCATCGTCATTCCTCCACCAAACGTTACCGGCAGTTTACATATAGGTCATGCCTTTGAAAGCGCATTGATTGATACCCTCGTGCGCTACCATCGGATGAAGGGACGAAACACCTTATGGGTTCCAGGAACAGACCACGCCAGCATAGCAGTTCAAACCATTCTCGAAAAGCAACTCAAAGCCGAAGGAACAAACCGCGATGATGTCGGTCGAGAAAAATTTCTAGAACGGGCTTGGCAATGGAAAAATGAATCTGGCGGTACAATAGTTAATCAATTACGCCGTTTGGGTGTATCTGTGGACTGGTCACGGGAACGCTTTACCTTAGATGCAGGTTTATCAAAAGCAGTTTTAGAAGCATTTATTCAGCTATATGAAGAAGGCTTAATTTACCGCAGTAATTATTTAGTTAACTGGTGTCCCGCTTCCCAGTCTGCGGTGTCTGATTTAGAAGTCGAACCCAAAGAAGTAAATGGTAATCTTTGGCACTTTCGTTATCCCCTCAGTGATGGTTCTGGGTTTGTGGAAGTGGCGACAACTCGACCAGAAACGATGTTAGGTGATACAGCCGTTGCGGTTAACCCTGAAGATGAACGGTATAAAGATTTAATTGGTAAAACTCTCACCTTACCCATCATGAACCGGGAAATTCCCATTATTGGGGATGAGTTAGTTGACCCTGCTTTCGGTACAGGATGCGTGAAAGTAACTCCTGCCCATGACCCTAACGACTTTGAAATGGGTAAGCGTCACAATTTGCCGTTTATCAATATTATGAACAAAGACGGCACGCTGAATGAAAATGCAGGAGAGTTTCAAGGACAAGACCGCTTTGTTGCTAGAAAAAATGTCATTGCCCGTTTAGAAGCTGATGGCGTACTAGTAAAAATAGAAGAATATAAACATACAGTACCTTATAGCGATCGCGGCAAAGTCCCCGTTGAACCTCTGCTTTCCACCCAGTGGTTCGTGAAAATTCGCCCCCTCGCTGACAAAACCTTAGATTTCCTAGATAATCAAAATTCCCCTGAGTTTGTCCCCCAACGCTGGACTAAGGTTTATCGTGACTGGTTAGTAAATCTGCGTGACTGGTGTATTTCTCGTCAACTTTGGTGGGGTCATCAAATCCCCGCTTGGTATGCTGTGAGTGAAACCGGCGGAGAAATTACCGACACTACACCCCATTTTGTCGCCCGCACGGAAGCAGAAGCTTTAGAAAAAGCTAAAGCACAATTTGGTGAAGAAGTCAAGTTAGAACAAGACCCCGATGTTTTAGATACTTGGTTTTCTTCTGGTTTATGGCCTTTCTCTACTTTAGGCTGGCCTGAAAAAACCCCAGATTTTGAAACTTATTACCCCAACACCACCTTAGTTACAGGCTTTGACATCATCTTTTTCTGGGTAGCGAGAATGACGATGATGGCGGGACATTTTACCGAAACAATGCCTTTCAAAACTGTTTATATTCACGGTTTAGTGAGGGATGAAAATAATAAGAAAATGTCCAAATCAGCAAATAATGGTATTGACCCATTATTGTTGATTGATAAATATGGAACTGATGCCCTCCGTTATACTTTAGTGAAAGAAGTAGCGGGTGCTGGTCAAGATATTCGTTTAGAATATGACCGCAAAAAAGACGAATCAACATCAGTTGAAGCATCTCGTAATTTTGCCAATAAAATATGGAATGCTTCCAGATTTGTAATGATGAATTTGGATGGACAAACTCCAGCCCAACTGGGTAAACCCCAACCAACAGAACTTAGTGATAAATGGATTCTTTCCCGTTATCATCAAGTAGTTCAACAGACAAATCACTACATTGATAATTACGGTTTAGGGGAAGCGGCTAAAGGACTTTATGAGTTTATTTGGGGAGATTTCTGTGATTGGTATATTGAATTAGTAAAATCCAGATTACAAAAAGATGCAGACCCAGCATCTCGCAAAGTTGCCCAACAAATTCTCGCCTACGTTTTGGAAGGAGTATTAAAGTTATTACATCCTTTCATGCCCCATATTACAGAAGAAATTTGGCAAACTCTTACCCAACAACCAGCGGAAAATCCCCAGATTTTAGCTTTACAAAGCTATCCTGAAGCGGATACAAATTTAATTGATTCAAGCTTAGAAGAACAGTTTAATTTGTTAATTGATACAATCCGCACCATTCGCAATTTACGCGCCGAAGCTGATGTCAAACCAGGTGTAAAAATCACTGTAAAATTCCAAAGTGAAAGCGATAAAGAAAGGTCAATTCTCACCACTGGACAGTCTTACATCCAAGACTTAGCTAAGGTAGAAACATTAACAATTCAAGCTCCCACAACTACTACAAATACTGTAGAAGCACCAAAAATTAACCCCATTTTTACTAGCCCCTATTGGCGTACAGTGAAAACAGTTGGCTTAATTCTTGCTGTGTTAGTTACTCTCAGAGTTGCTATCTTTGTCGGAAATACATCTTTGGGTTTACCACTTTTTGGTACTTTCTTTGAAACAGTTGGTTTGTTATATACAGGTTGGTTTGTTGTTCGCTACTTACTAAATGTCAAAGCCAGACAAGAACTATTTGCTAAATACTTCCCAGTCAAAGAAACACCAACAGAACCAGAAATAATACCAACTCCCGAAAAAGAAAATTCCATTGCTGGTGTTGTCGGTACAGTTCAGGTGGTTATTCCCTTAACTGGAGTAGTTGATATTGAAGTATTGCGTGCCAAACTAGAGAAAAGCTTGAGTAAAGTGGAAGCGGAAGCTAAATCTTTAAGTGCAAGACTCAGTAATGCTAGTTTTGTAGATAAAGCACCCGCAGATGTGGTACAAACCACCAGAAACGCTTTAACAGAAGCAGAAAAACAAGCGGAAATTTTACGCGAGAGACTCAGTTCTTTATAGTAGGTGACAGGTGACAGGTGACAGAGAAGAAGCAGGGGTGCAAGGGGAGAATATTAACTTTTGCCTCTTGCCTCTTGCCTCTTGCCTCTTGCCTTTTGCCTTTTTCCTTCTGTTCCCTGTTCCCTTTTCCCTGTTCCCTTTTCCCTAATTTTGAACTCTTATGTTATACCTAGCCCAAGTACACAAAAACGAATTTTTAGACCAGTATCAATTACGTTTATTAGCACGTCAGGAATCTGAATATGTATGGTCTATCATTTCCGAAGAGGCTTTCATTCTTTTGGGAAAAGGTAACACCATGAATGAGAAAGTATTAGTATTAGTTGAGCTTGACCCCACAGGTGATATCAAAACCATTGAAGATGCAACTAATTGGGTACTCTATCTAGTACAAACTTTTCTCACAACTGGTATTACTCCAGAATTTTTACGACAGGAAGCAGACCAAGCAGAAAATTGGCGACAATCTTTAACTTTGCAAAGTCAAGATTTAGCACGTCGTACTTTAGAATTAGAAGCGCGTCGGGAACAAATTCAAGCCTTAGAAGAAAGTCTCAAACGCGATAAAAATGGTCATCAAGAAGATAATTCTTAAAGAAGGGAACAGGGAATAGGGAACAGGGAACAGAAGGAAAAAGGCAAAAGGCAAGAGGCAAGAGGCAAGAGGCAAAAGTTAATATTCTCCCCTTGCACCCTGCACCCCTGCACCCCTGCTTCTTCTCTGTCACCTGTCACCAATCACCCCATTTCTTCTGCTGCTAATAATTGCCGAATCAACTTAGCCATAGCTTTTTGTGTAAAGCGATGGGCGATTTTTTGACCTAAATTTTGCACTTGAGGATTAACAATTACCTGCGCTATTTGAGGAGCTAGTTTTGCTGCATCAAAGCCTCTAGTTTCTCGCAAAATACCTACAATTCGTTTGATATATTCTAAGGTTTGTTGTTGTTCAACTGTAGCCGCAGGAGTTTCACTAATCGCTGTTATTCCTACTCTTTCTCTCAACACAGATGTAACACTATGTAAGGCATTTCTACTCATGGCATCGAGTCCATTTATCAACTCATCAACCAGTCTGTCACGAATAAATGCACCACGTTCAGAAGATAGAAACTCTACTCCCTGACTAACTACTAAATTAAAGTCATAATCTTGATTATTTCGAGCATTTTTTAACAAATTTTCCAAACGATTCCAACGGAATTTACCATCTTTAAAAAGTAAATCTCGCAATGATGTTCTTAATTCATCTGCTGGATCTGTCAAAAGTCTTTTAGAAACATAGGGATAAGCTTCACTCAGAACTTTAAAGTTAGGATCAATATAGATAGCAATCCCCTCTAACGTTACCAAAGAACGAATAATTAAAGCGTAGTAAGGAGGAACGCGGAAAGGATACTCATACATTAATGCCGATAAATCATCGGTAATGCTTTTAATATTTAATTCCGCGACACTTGCACCTTGAGCATTAGCAAAAACTTTGCCAAAAGCTGGAACAATGGGTGTTAAATCTGTTTCTGGAGAAAGAAACTCTAATTTCACGTAATCTTGTGCTAAAGCATCAAAATCACGGTTAACAACGTGAACGATCGCCTCAATTAAACCATAACGTTGTGGTGGTCTAATCTCGCTCATCATCCCGAAGTCAAGATAAGCCAACTTACCATCAAAAGTAGCTAACAAATTACCAGGGTGGGGATCAGCATGGAAAAATCCATGTTCTAATAATTGACGTAAAGAACACTGCACACCCACTTCAATTAAATAGCGTGCATCTATTCCCAGTTCCTTAATTTCCTGGGTTTGAGTTAATTTAATCCCGTTAATCCACTCCATCGTTAACACACGACGGTTGGTGTATTCCCAATAAATTTGGGGAACGTAAACATCTGGTAAATGCCCGTATAATTCAAAAAAGCGTTCTGCATTTTCACCTTCATGGATATAGTCCATTTCTTCAAAAATGCGATCGCCCAATTCATCCAAAATACCGACTAAATCACTCCTGACTCGCTTCACCTTACGCTTTACCCAACCAGCAAGGCGGCGCAAAATGTATAAATCTATAGTAATTATTTCTCTTAAATCTGGGCGCTGTACCTTAACAGCCACTTCTTCCCCAGTTTTCAGCTTACCCTTATATACCTGTCCTAAAGAAGCAGCAGCAATTGGTTCGGGAGAAAGTTCCGCATAAATTTCATCTGGTTTTGCCCCCAGTTCTTCCTCAATAAACTGGTAAGCAATCTCATTCGGGAAAGCTGGTAATTGGTCTTGCAGTCTGGTTAACTCCTCCAGATACACTGGTGGAACTAAATCAGGACGAGTGGACAGTGCTTGTCCAATTTTGATATAAGCAGGCCCCAACTTGGTTAACAATTCTCGCAGTTGAATAGCACGACGATGGTCATTCTTGACAGTCACACCTCGTCGCTTATCCCACCACAAACCGAAAGCATAAGACAACGTTGGTCGTAAAACTGTCAAAATCCGGTTTAATACCTGTAAAGGCTTACTTTCATACTGTTTTTGAATCTCTACCGGATCGTAACCCATAGTTTCCGGTTCAACTTGAATTTTCCTTAACATTCTAGGAGAATTGCTAACTAAGGCTTGTGTCCCATTTTCAGGCACTACATCAATCACGGACAAATTGCTGTTGCCACTGTCCTCCAGAGTTGATTGGGAACTAGGGGGCGTGAAACTCTTAACCATCATGAGGAAAGCCACCAGTTAGATGAACGCTGTTAAGTATTGTAACAAAAGGTTGCCATTTCAGCATATTTCCAAAGTTCAGGAGTTCAGTAGTTTAGGAGTTCAGTAGTTTAGGAGTTCAGTAGTTCAGTAGTTCAGTAGTTCAGGAATTCCAGGAGTTCAGGAATTCCAGGAGTTCAGGAGGAAAAATTAATTTTTCTTCCCCTGCCTCCCCTGCTTCCCCTAC
>NZ_LUFH02000102.1 GCF_001586785.1 Sphaerospermopsis aphanizomenoides BCCUSP55 | reverse complement strand
GTATTTTTATTATGCACATCTTGCCAAAATTCTAATAATTTATTCAAAATAACAAATCCTTGTTTTTGCCAATCATCAGTAATTAGATCAGTATGAATAATTACAGGACTGTATTTATTAAGATTTTTATTAATTTCTTCTAAAGATACATTACTTTTAATTACAAAAGTTTTTGCAAGATTCATTAATAAATACTTGGGTAGTTCATTCAGATTTTTTAATTCTGAAGAATACGTCATTTTTTTGATTTTAACTGTAGTTTTTTTCTGGTTTAAATCCAATAAATGAGGTAGAAAATCAGTTTGCATTCGTTCCAAAAACTTGTAATGGCTTTGAAATTCATGACCATGAATTATACAAACTAACAGACGAGATGAATCTCGATTTTCAATTGCTTCTTTTAGTTCAAATTCTTGGAGAGAACGATTAGCTAAATATGGTAATAGTGGATCAATATCTTTAGTTAAATTTCTATTAATATTTGTAGATGATTTTAGTTTTTCTATATCCTGCTCAATTTTTGCCAGTTCTTCATAAAGTCGGTTTAGTTTTCGCTCTAGTTGATTTTTAGTTTCAGCATCTTGTGTTTCAGAAATTTGGGTAGAAACAGCTTCAATATCTTTTTTTTTCTCTTGGAATCTCTTTTCTAAGTCTTCAAGTTTGACAACATCAGCTTTTTTCATGTGATAAAAAATTTAGAATTTATACTCGCAATTGTTTAATTATTTGATTTGATATATAGGGGTTTAGCACTGCTGATTGGTGTCAATTTAAGCTACAGATGGCTGATTTTTTTGGCTGACACGCCCACCCAGAAATGAATTTCCGGGCTAATAGCTAAAGTATACTAAAGTAAACTACACAATTTTAAAGATTTTCTAGTTCTTTTAGTCATCTTCAGATGACTTTTGCTATTAGACTGGGAATATGGCTTACTCCAAGTTGGGCTTGGGTTTTACGTTAAGTTGACACTTATGAGCATTGCTAAACCCCTAAACTCGAAAATACTTATTATCCAATCCTTTTTAATTGTTCAACGACATCATTCATATCCTGTTCAATCCTGTTTAATTGCCGCTGTAAATTATTACGACTTTCGGCATTTTCTGTATAATTCAATTGGTTATAAACTGCTTCATAATCAATTTCTAAAATTGCCAAACGTTTATTCAATTCCCTAGCTTTAATTTCTTGTACCCGACTAAAAGAACGAGAAGAATTTAGTGATTGTTTTTGAACACTTTGATTTAAAAAATCCCAAGTTTCCACTAACACATTTGTCGGTATCATAAATGCTGCTTTGACATCCTCTCGCTTTTTCTCTGCGGCCACGGCCATTCCTACAACTCCCTGTAATGATTCATCCCACACGGGAGAACCACTAAAACCGGGTTCAATCTGATACCCAGGAACTTTAATTGCTTCTATCTGTATCCAGCGTGTAGCTTGAATATCACGGAGTTCACCGTCAGCCCAAACACCAGTATCATGTCCTTGGGGAAAACCAAAGATGCGGAATTTATGTTGCCAATAATCTGATGTGCTAACAAGTTGTACAGGACTCACTCCTGTTGGTAAAGTATCCTGTATCTGTAATCCGGCAATATCTTCCTTACTTTGTCCTGGGTTGACAGGTTGCCAAAATACAACTTTGGCTTTTACTTTTTGTCCAGGTGCAATGAGGGGAAAGTCAAGTTCTATAATTGCATCTGGTGATTCTTGTGTGTTGGTGACAATACCTAAAGCTGCTGTAACTACATGAGCGCAGGTAAGAAGATGGGACTGACTCACCAAGAAACCAGCACCAACAACTTTACTGTTTTGATTGTAAATGCGAGCGATCGCACATTTAAAGACCTGAAAATAATTTTCCGTGGACATAAAATCTACAAAACCTAGTACCGCTTCGCGGAAGTCAAAAGTCAAAAGTCAAAAGTCAAAACCAATACAGCACAAGTCTTGCAAAGATTTGGAATGGTTTATTTATTTACGCCGCACTGTACTAGTCTTTACTCCACTTCACCGTAATCTCAAAATTCACTTCCCCACCTACAGAAGTAATAAAAGCCCCAGCATCAGCACTGAGTTTGATGCCAAACTTAACTTCCATTTCTTTGGGTCCCAAGTCTTTAAACTTATTAGCAATATTGGCAACCAATGGCTTAATATTATCTATAGCTTCTTCAAAAGATTTTTGTGCTTTAGCAATTTCTCGACCAGATGGTAAAGCAACTCTTTCAATAGCTATATCTAACGATTCTTCAACTTCTACCAAAATAGTGCCACCATCTAAAGCGAACTCAACTAATTGCTTGTTTGCCATATATGTGCTGTTAAGTACCTGTGCAATGTCAAATATACAACATTGCCAGCATATTTAAAAGGTAGAGACTTTAGGGACTTCCAGAAAATAAATTATTCAATGAGTGAGAACCAAGATGAGTATGAGATTCTTCCTCCCCTGCTCCCCCTGCTCCCCCTGCTTCCCCTGCCGACCCAAACGATGGAATATTTTTTTAGTTGGAAGTCCCTTATTCCCAGGTTGCCACATCTCTCAATAAACTGGGAATTTCCCCTTGTGATAGAGGAAACTCTAATACAGTTTCTCGATAACCTAAATATCCCGATTCAGTAAAAGACATTAACATCCGCGCTAGTGCTAACCATACTTCAGATTCATATTCCCAATCACTATCACGTCTAGCACGACCAGCAATTGAACGTAACGCCCAAAAATAAGAATTTCTCACCACAGAACCGCCTTTTTTAAATTCAGGTAAATCCTCATGGTGAATAAATAAAACATTATTTTCAATTCTGGCTCTCATAGCGTTGCTATAGGACTCCTATTTGATTCTTGATAGCTGGCGAGGAAAGTGACCATACAAAACTCTGTACACTTCAATCTTCTAAAACCCTTTTGCCTCTTGCCTTTTGCCTATTGCCTGCCTACAAAAGTATGTTCAGGCATCAAACCGGATGCCTAGATTTTCACAAATTTTATAACAGCTTGAACTAATTTTTCTGCATTCAGAGGTTTAGATAAATGCATTTGGTATCCTGCTTTTAGTGCTTGTTGCTGGTCATAATCTCTAGCATAGGCAGTTAAGGCGATCGCGGGAATTTTTCCACCTGCTTCTGGAGTCAAAGTTCTCACTTGACGGATGAGCATATAGCCATCCATTTCTGGCATACTAATATCACTGACTAAAACATCAGGCTTGCTCTGCATTAAGACTTGCAATGCTTCAAAAGCCGAAGATACAGCGATCGCTTCAGCGCCCTCTTGCTCTAATACAAAAACCACAAAGTCCCGCGAATCAGTATCATCGTCAACAATTAAAACTTTTACACCAGCTAGAGGTAAGGATTTCGGTGTCAAACATGAAGAATGATTTTCAGCATCGGCCAAACTAGGGTTTTGATTTTGGCAAAGGGGTAAACTGACGGTAAATGTTGCCCCCTGTTCCTCACCAAAACTTTCTGCTTTGACGCTACCGCCATGCATATCCACAATATTACGGACAATTGCTAATCCTAAACCCAAGCCACCAAATTTTCTCACAGAACTACTATCTGCCTGTTGGAAATAATCAAAAACATAGGGCAAAAAATCAGGGCTAATTCCCTTCCCTGTATCCCTAACTATGATTTGAGCATAACCATCTATCTGCCTAATTTGCACATCTATTTTTCCCCCTTTGGGTGTAAATTTGACAGCATTAGAAAGGAGATTCCAGACGACTTGCTGCAAACGAGTAGAGTCACCCAAAATTATTCCTACATTCGGTTCAAAAATAGTATTTACCTGAATCGACTTGGTTTCTAATGCTAAACGCATAGTGTCTAATGCCGACAATACTGTAGATGGCAAATTGATATTCGTAGTCTTTAATGTTAATTTACCCTGTAAAATTCTGGCAGTATCCAACAAATCTTCAATTAATTGCACCTGTAATCTGGCATTGCGCTCAATTGTTGTTAGTGCTTGTGATGTTTTAGCTGGATCAAAATTATGAGTTAGTAATAACTGAGACCACCCCAGAATCGCATTGAGAGGAGTGCGTAACTCATGAGAAAGTACGGCCAGAAATTCATCTTTAATTCGATTGGCTGTTTCAGCTTTAGCTCTTGCAGTTTGTTCTAATTCCAACAGACGCGCTCGTTCTTGTAGAATTTGTTTTTGTTCGTCAATATCTGTACAAGTCCCAAACCATTTAACTACACGGCCTTGCTCATCTTTGAGTGGTAAACCTCGCGCTAATTGCCAACGATAAGAACCATCAGCCGCACGTTTGAAACGGTATTCGTTTTCATATAAAATCCCATTACTTACAGCATTTAACCACACTTGACTAGCATTTTCTACATCATTTGGATGCAACGCTGCCAACCAACCAGAACCCACAGATTGCTCTACTGTTAGACCTGTATATTCACACCAATTCTGGTTGAAATCAATACAATTACCATCAGCATCAGCAGTCCAGACAAGTTGGGGAATTGACTCAGCTAAATAACGGTATCGCTCTTCACTTTGTCTGAGAACTGCTAGAATGCGCTGGCGCTCAGTAATTTCTTGTTGTAATTGCTCATTGTATTTTGTAATTTCATTGGTACGAACAGCAACTAATTCCTCCAGATGATTTTGGTATTTTCTCAATTCTTCCTCTATCCGTAATCGCTCAACTATTTGTTTTTGTAGTTCTTGGTTTGCTTGTGCTAATTGAGCGGGGCTTTTCAGTGCAAGAGCTTGAGGAACTAAAGGTACAAGTTCGACTGCTGTAATTAAAGAGATGATGGCCGTTACTGCTTTAATTAAGCCCGACAGCCAATAAGTGGGATACCAAAGTGTCCAAATCTCTAAAATGTGAGTAGTACCACAAGCAAGGATAAATCCACTAAACAGCAAAAAAATCCAATGAAAGGGTAAATCTTGTCGTTTGCGGACAAAATAGAACAATGTTGCAGGAATAGAGTAATAAGCTAGGGCAATAACCAAATCAGATAATAAATGGAGCCAAACTAAATCTGTGTTCCATAAATAGCAGTGTCCGTGCGGGATAAACGGACTGGATGTAAATAAATTAGTCCATAATTCAGACATAAACGTAACTTTCGTTTAGTTAAAAATAATTGTATTCAAAATCCCCTACTCTCAACTTTTACTCTTATTTATATTGCTATTAAAGCGGTAAAAAACATTCTTTTACATACTGGAAATAGTTGATATTAGACTAATAAGCTCCAATTAAGTCCCAAGTATCATACCAATGATATGTGAGCTTGCACATAATTATAAACTCCATAGATTTATCTGCCTTTATCCGCGTTGGTCTGCGTACATCCGCGTTTCATTATTATCGACATCTTATTCTATGCAGCTTCATATTAACTTGGGATAACAGCTACTATTATCCTTAACTGAAGCATATTAATCTCTAACCCACACCCCATACCTATTCTAAATAGGTAAATTGATGATTGACTGAAAATTAGATATTTGCTGTTAAACCCACACGAAAAGTAAAGCCAGGACTATAAATGCGATTCACTCGTTCATATTGCTCACCGAGTAAATTTTCTAAGTAAACAGTCAGTCCTAAATTTTTACTCACAGGAATGCGTCCACTCAAATCTAAATTCACAAAAGATGGTGAAAAGTCTGTGTTTTTGTCACCAGCAGCAGTATTGGTAAACAAAGAACGACGAGTACCACTATTGTAAGTCAGATACAAATTAGCCTGCCATCCTGAATTTTGATAACCAATGCCAGCTTGCAGTAAAGAGTAAGGAATTAACCCTAATTGTAATCCCTTTTCCGTTCCCGTTTTAATTTGAGCATCTGTATAAGTGTAGTTGACAAAACTTGACCAATCACGAGCAATTTTTAACTGCAATGCAGCTTCTAAACCATTGGTATCTACTAAGCCAATATTTTCCCATCTACCATTAATAACTCCTAACCGATTATCTAAACTACTGCCAAAATAGGTAAATTGTGCCAACAAATTACTAGATAAATTAATATCCACACCCGCAGTCCAAGTTGAACCAGTTTCTGGTTGTAAATCAGGGTTGGGATTCCAATTATGAACCGTATCAAAAACATATAATTGATCTAAACCTGGATTGCGTTGCGCTCCTGCCCAACTTCCACGAATTGCAACAATGGGATTAATAGCATAACGTAAGCCAAAACTGGGATTTAAATAATTACCAAACTGGCTATCAAAACTTTGTCTTAACCCGAAATCGACTAGCAAAGCATCGGTAATGTTCCACGTATTAACAGCAAATAAAGCCGTATTTAAAACATTTCTATCTTCTTTTTCATTTTGAACAGCAAGAGCAGGATTTGTGCTGAAAACATCACCTTTTAAGTCAGTATTTTTGAAATCTACACCCCAACGTAATTGATTATTAGGAGTAAGTTGCCACTCATGATCAACTCTGGCTGTAATTTGTTTTGTATCTAAAACTCCTGTCCGGTAAAATGTCGCTCCCGTCGGTCCATAGGTGCTAAAGTAATCTTGGTTATAACCAATTGTTGTTGTCAGGTTTGATTCTTCTCCTCTCCCCAGTTTGGTTTTCCAAGATAAACCAATATTCAAATTATCATGGTCTAAACGATCTCTTTGCAGAGGAAACCCGAAATAAATTAACCCCCGACGACTGCTGAGTGTAGTTACATCTAAATTCAAAGAGTTTTTAGCATCTAAATCCAAACCAATGCTGCCAAAATATGTACTGGTCGCTGTATCAGCATTTGATAAATATCCTTCAGCATCACGATTTGCTGCACCAACGGGAACACGATAACGGTTATCTATAAAGTATCTTTCAAAGCTGAAGTTGTACTTGACTTTATTCGCTGAACCCGTATAAGTTATTTGTTGGTTATTTAGATTTAATGAACCAAATTCTGCACTACCAGTTAATTGAGGTTTACTGTAACCTTCTTTGGTAATGATATTAACTACTCCACCAAAAGCTGAAGAACCATATAAAGAGGAAGCAGCACCGCTATATAATTCTACTCTTTCAATGGATTCTACAGGAATACTGTTTAAATCAGTTGCACCATGATAAGTGTTGATATTTGTGTTTATAGGTCTGCCATTAATTAAAAATACAGATTGATTAATAGATGCACCCCGGTAGTATGTACCTGTGTGAATATCTGCACCATAACCAACATCATTGATGGCAAAACCAGGCATTCTTTTTAAAATATCAGCAACGCTGGTAGCGCCTTGTTTTTGAATCTCGTCTTTTTCAATTACATAAGTTGGTGTCGATTCGGGTAAAGCGTCTTTTTCACCAATTGCTTCTAAGGAAATATCTGCATCCTCTGTAGGAGTTAAATCTGCTGCTGGCTGTACATCTGAATCTGTTTCTTGCTCAACTTGATTTGATGCGGGTTGTTGAGTTAATAATTCAGCATTTGTGGTGGGTATTTTAATTTCACTTAAACTAGGAATATCTAAATTTTCAATCTTCTCTTCAGTTTCATTATCATCAGCTACAGCAGGAAAAGTTACCAGTAAACTTAGTAAGTAAACTGGTAGGAAAAAAAATTTATTATTCATATTTTTTGAACTCACACCTGATAAACACAAGTGTAGGGATTATCTCTGATGAATAAGAAAACTGTCAAAAGACAAACTGTCATATTTCAGATTCCTGACCGGTAATTTTAGATTTTAGATTTTAGATTAAAAAAATGTTTATTGGACATAAACAACTGCGAAATGACCGTGAAAATCACCTTGGTTTACCTGATAAGGATGATGATGTCGATTCACTAGCCATCGCCTGTTACCAGTTTGATTATGGAAATGACTTGAACCGGTTTGTTCAGCTGCGCGATCGCATTGTTTCCAGAATTCGAGAACTCGTTCTTAGACTCAAGCATCTTTCCAGAATTCAATCGCCAATTATCAACCGTGCGCGTCAAGATTTAGCTTGGCAGTTTCCAGAAGTTGCACTTGTTGTTTCACGTCGTGGCGTTTCTGGAAAAGTCCCGCTACTGTGGGGGGGGTGGCTTGCCGGGGAAAGAGAATCAACCAGGTACCACAAACTTTATAAATCTAGTGCTGGACTTGGTTTAACTGACTCGGTTAAATTTCACGCGCAGCGCATTTGTAGTTTACAACGTGAGGAGTAGTTGATTGAGAATGAACTCTCATAACTGCTACAGGATGAACGCTTTACCAGTTACCACGAAGTTTTCCAAAAAATCAACTTAGGCGATCGCTTACAGGCTGTTATCATTTGCCAAATTTTCCCACTATAAAATTTTTTAGGTGAGGATACGAGTAGCAGTAAGAGCAGTAAAACTTCTGTTCAAAATGCTGATTGCGTCCAGAAAAGTTCTAGACTAAAATTTTAGTTGTCTGATTTCTATGATGCTGGAATTGATTGCCACGGAATATCCATATCTATACTTCTCACTGTTACTTGAGGTAACATAATATGTACGATAGTTTGTTTACCGGGGATGCTTTCAATATTAAATTGACCACCATACAATTCTACAAGCTTTTTAGCGATTATTAAACCTAATCCTGAACCTTGTTGTTCAGAAAATTTACGCGAAAATTGCATATATGCTCCAATATCAGCAATTTCTTCGCTAGTAATGCCTCTCCCACCATCAATTACAAACAAATTAAAGTGATTTTCACTAACACTACCAATTATCTTGACAGTTGTATGTCTTCGAGAAAATTTAAAGGCATTATCAATTATTTCTTCAGCAATTTTTTGTAGCTTATCAGCGGGAATTTGGACAAGAGTATTTTCTATTTCTATATTTAAATCTTCTATTCTTTCAACCTGGTTGGCTTTTTCCCAAGCTACTTGATTAATGATTTCTTGGGTAAAGCTTCTAGGAATATTTAGTCTTGTATCTAGAATTTTTTCGGGTTCTGTAGCTGCTAATTCTAATTCTGTGTAAATTAGACAATTTTGGACTAACTTATTTAATCTTAAGGCTGTATTGTAAATACATTCAACCATTTCTATTGCTTCCATATTGTTTAGTAAATTATGACTTCTCAGTAACATTTGAGAAACTCCTAAGATACCATTCAATGATGAATTCATTTCTTGGGACAAAGACATGGAAATATTATTGCTTAAAGTATTTAATTTTGATTGTGTGTATCTTTCAAATACAGCCATTTTTTCCATTTGCCTGTTAACAGAACGCATTATTTCATCACTAGTAAAAGGTTTGATTAAATAATCATCAGCACCCAATTCCATGCCTTTGCGCAAATCTGTATATTCGTTTTTAGCTGTTAAGAAAATAAAAGGTATTTTGGCTGTTTTTTCATCTTCTCTGAGAGACGTAACCACGCTATAGCCATCTAATTGCGGCATCATTATATCGCAAATAATTAAATCTGGTAGTTGTTCTCTAGCCATTTCTAAGCCGATTAAACCATTATCAGCGGAGATAGTGTCATAATCTAAATAATGAAGAATCTCTATAATGTTGGAGCGAATCTGCTGCTCATCTTCAATGACTAAAACTTTTTTCATAAAATTAGCCTTTTGTTGCTGTAAATCTAGAATTATTTAGAGAGACATGATTAACAATCAAAAGATCAAATGATAGTTAAATTTATTTTCTCTCATCATGTTTATTGTCTACTGATTATCTATAAATAACATCAAAGAAAACATGGAAAATTGCATACTTATTTTTTAAGTAATATTATTTACGAGTATTATGACATCACTTACGTAAGTATTTCTGTTTTTGCGTATAATCGTGCTTAGAGTCAAATTAATATATATAAAATAGGCTATTCATAACAGTGATGAGAAAAATTTGAATTTTATATGTCTTAATGGCTACTTTAACTTTTTTTTAAGAAGTTCAAAATAAACAGAAAAATTTATGACATTTTTGTTACAAATTTGTTAAGAATAGTTACAACACCTGTAGTACAAGGAAATATTTCTTATGGTTGATTTACATGACAATAACCCACCACATCAGGTAGTTATCGTTGGTGGTGGTTTTGGTGGACTCTATGCAGCTAAAGCACTGGCTAAGGCTAATGTCAATGTAACGCTGATAGATAAACGGAATTTTCACCTGTTTCAACCTCTTCTGTACCAAGTAGCTACAGGTGCTTTGTCCCCAGCGGATATTTCTTCACCGCTGCGTTCTGTTCTGAGTAAGAGTAAAAATACTACAGTTTTGTTGGGTGAAGTGAATGACATTGACACCACAGCCCAAAATGTGATGGTAGGCTCTGAAGCAGTACCCTACGATACTTTAATTGTGGCTACAGGTGCAAAGCATTCCTATTTTGGTAAAGATGGCTGGGAACCCTTTGCACCAGGTTTAAAGACTGTTGAAGATGCCATTGAAATGCGTCGGCGAATTTTTATGGCATTTGAAGCAGCGGAAAAAGAAACTGATGCTGCTAAACGTCGGGCTTTGTTAACTTTTGTAATTGTGGGTGGTGGCCCAACTGGAGTAGAATTAGCTGGTGCGATCGCAGAATTAGCCACCAAAACCCTGAAAGAAGATTTCCGCAACATCAACACTTCCGAAGCAAGGGTTTTATTACTAGAAGGTTTAGATCGAATTCTCCCCCCCTTCGCACCAGAATTATCCCAAGAAGCACAAGCATCTTTAGAAGCGTTGGGTGTAGATGTACAAACCAAAACCCTAGTAACAAACATTGAAAATGACATTGTTACTATTAAACAAGGTGAAGAAGTCAAAACAATTGCTGCAAAAACAGTATTATGGGCGGCTGGTGTGAAAGCATCAGCGATGGGGAAAGTATTAATAGAACGGACTGAAGTTGAGAGCGATCGCGCAGGTCGTGTTATCGTTGAACCAAATCTCAGTATTAAAGGACATCCCAACATTTTTGTAGTTGGTGACTTAGCAAATTTTGCCCATCAAAATGGTAAACCCTTACCTGGTGTTGCACCAGTAGCCATGCAAGAAGGGGAATATGTAGCCAAACTAATTCAAAAGCGGCTCAAAGGTGAAACCCTACCACAATTTAAATATGTGGATAGAGGCAGTTTAGCAATGATTGGTCAACACGCCGCAGTTGTTGACTTAGGGTTTATGAAACTGAGAGGTTTCTTTGCTTGGTTCTTCTGGTTATTTATTCACATCTATTTCTTGATTGAATTTGATAACAAATTAGTTGTCATGATTCAATGGATTTGGAATTATTTTACTCGCAATCGTGGCGCGAGATTAATTACAGGGAAAGAAGTTGTTAAACCTGTACCAGTTGAAAGTAATGGACATTATCAGCCGGTGAAAACTAGACAGCCATTGAATGTCTAGCTTACTCGTTCCCAGTCTCCGACTGGGAATGCCATTTTAGAGGCTCTGCCTCTACTGTAAATGTGTTTTGTCTGAATCAGGATGTTCAGGATGATAGGATTTACAGGATGTGATTTAATATTCTCCCCAGATACCGGACTTCTGGAATATCACAATTATGACAACTGTGAAACTTTTATGTTAAAATAGATAAGTATAACTTAAATTACATCAATCCTCAAAAAAGAATGAAAGGTTATATCAAAGGAAAGACAGTTAGTTTACTAGAAGAATTACTAGACGCTGTTCAAGAAGGTGATGAGGTGGAAGTTTTAATTTCCACTTTAGAAAGAAATGATCACAATCTGCTAAAATTAGCTGTTGTTCCCATACATCATCAGCAAAAACAAGATCAACCAGGGTTACATTTAGGTGCAATATCAACCAGTGATGATTTTGATGAACCCTTACCTGATGAATTTTGGTTTGGAGAATCATGAAATTACTGTTTGATACTCATACTTTTATTTGGTGGGATAGTCAACCTCATAAATTATCTGCTAAAAGTTTAGCTTTATTATCTAATAGTTATAATATCAAATTTCTCAATATAGTTAGTATTTGGGAAATGTAAATTAAATATCAATTAGGTAAGTTATCTTTGCAACTTCCGTTAAGAGATATTATCAATGAACAAATACATAATCATAATATTGTGATTTTATCAATCACATCTGAACATATATTAGGATTAGATAATTTACCGTTACATCATAAAGATCCATTTGATAGATTATTAATTTCACAAGCAAATCTTGAAGATGCGATTTTAATTAGTTGTGATTCTGTTTTTAATCAATATTCTGTGAAAGTTGATTGGTAATCTAGGAATCGGACTTGAATTTTTTTGTTTTTTGTCTGAAAACTTAGATCAATCTTCAAAAATCATCCTGTTTATCCTCAAATCCTGGACATCCTGATTCTGACAATTTTGAGTCAAAATAACCAGTACATTATTAAGGAGGATAAAAATACAAAACCAATGAATGCGATGTCTAACGAAAAGACACTAAGTGTCTACGCCTCTACCCTAAAATCTATTATCAACATAGAAAATGCCGTTTTACCTTGGGAAAATCTCGAACCCACCCAAAAACAACGCATCCAGCTAGCAATGGACTCTCAAAGCCATCCCAGTTGTATCGTGTATCCCCACACTCAAACAGAACTAAGCGCAGTCATAGCCACGGCTAACCGCAATAAATGGTCTGTTCTTCCCTGCGGTAGTGGAAGTAAACTCAACTGGGGTGGTCTAAGTCAAAATATTGATATTGTTGTTAGTACAGAACGTATTAACCAACTCATAGAACACGCGGTTGGTGATTTGACTGTCACCGTCGAAGCAGGAATGAAATTTGAGCAACTTCAAGGAATTTTAGCCAAATCTCGGCAAACTTTAGCCCTTGACCCCGCATTTCCTCATTCTGCCACAATTGGTGGTATTGTTGCTACTGCTGATACAGGTTCTCTACGTCAACGTTATGGTGGTGTGCGTGACCAACTTTTAGGTATTACTTTTGTCCGTGCTGATGGACAAATAGCCAAAGCCGGGGGAAGAGTAGTAAAAAATGTTGCTGGTTACGATTTGATGAAGTTGTTTACTGGTTCTTACGGTACATTAGGAATTATCAGTCAAGTCACTTTTCGAGTTTATCCCCAACCAGAAACATCAGGTACAGTGGTGTTAACTGGTCAAGTTGAAACAATATCCCAAGCTGCTACAATTCTTAAAGGTTCTGAGTTAACACCAACTCAAGCAGATTTATTATCAAATCAATTGGTTTCTCGCCTAGGTTTAGGTAATGGAATAGGGTTAATTGTTCAATTTCAAAGTATTAGTGAAAGTGTGAAAGAACAGTCAAACCGTCTTTTAGCAATAGGTCAACAATTAGGTTTAAATGGGGCTGTTTATTCCGCAGAAAATGAAGCTAATTTATGGCAACAATTACCAGATCAAATACATGATGTATGCAAAAATTCTGGAATTACTTGCAAAATAGGAGTATTGCCAACAAACGGAGTGGAGGTTATTAATCAGCTAGAACTGGGTTTAATTAACCTGAGTAGTGGTTTGGGTCTAGCAAGTTTAGAAAATGAACATCAAGTTGTGAAATTGCGTAATTTATGTCAGTCTAATTATGGTTTTTTGAGTGTGTTAGCTGCACCAGAGGACGTAAAGCGAAAAATAGATGTTTGGGGTTATACTGGTAATGCTTTACATATTATGCGGGGCATTAAGGAACAGTTTGATAGTAATTATATTTTAAGTCCTGGTCGGTTTGTGGGTGGGATTTGAGTTTTAAGAGAATGAACCGCGAAGGCGCAAAGAACGCGAAGTTAAGAGGGGAAGAAGATAATGCAAGTTTCAGATGGTGCTGTTAATAATACTGCCAGTATTAAGAATTTAAAGGGGTTTGATGCAAGTCATCCTCCTGATCCAAAGTTAATTGATAGTTGTGTACATTGTGGGTTTTGTTTATCTACTTGTCCTAGTTATCGGGTGTTGGGAAAGGAGATGGATTCACCCAGGGGACGTATCTATTTAATGGATGCTATTAATGAGGGTGAAATTGCACTGAATACGGCAACAGTAGAACATTTTGATTCTTGTTTGGGTTGTCTTGCTTGTGTGTCTACTTGTCCTTCTGGTGTTCAGTATGATAAGTTGATTTCGGCTACTCGACATCAGGTAGAAAGGAATTATAATCGCACTTTTTCAGATAAGTTAGTGCGTCAATTAATATTCTCTTTGTTTCCCAATCCTGATATCTTAAGAATTTTACTTTTGCCATTGTTCGTTTATCAAAAGTTGGGAGTTTCTAAATTATTACAGGCTACTGGGTTAATTAAAGCTATATCTCCCCGATTAGCAGCAATGGAGTCTATTTTACCAGAAATTACTGTTAAATCTTTTCAAGATAATTTACCGGATGTAATTCCTGCAAAGGGTGAAAAAAGATATCGCGTTGGGGTAATTTTGGGATGTGTGCAACGGTTGTTTTTCTCTCCTGTCAATGAAGCAACGGTGCGGGTTTTAACTGCAAATGGTTGTGAAGTGGTAATTCCTAAATCTCAAGGTTGTTGTGCTGCACTTCCTGAACACCAAGGACAAACGGAACAAGCAAAAGCTTTAGCAAGACAAATGATTGATAGTTTTGCTGATACAAATGTGGATTTTGTCATTATTAATGCTGCTGGTTGTGGTCATACTTTAAAAGAATATGGTCACATTTTAGCCGATGATCCAGAATATGCAGATAAAGCCAAAGCTTTTGCAGCTAAAGTTAAAGATGCACAGGAATTTTTAGCTAATGTGGGTTTAACTGCTGAACTTTCACCGTTAACAGATAGACCTTTAACTTTAGTTTATCAAGATGCCTGTCATTTATTACATGGTCAGAAAATTAGTGTCCAACCACGTCAGTTATTAAGAAAAATTCCCGGTGTTACCTTAAAAGAACCAATAGATGCGGCTTTATGTTGTGGTAGTGCAGGTGTTTATAATATGCTGCAACCAGAAGTTGCAGAGGAATTAGGTAAACAAAAAGCACAGAATTTAATCAATACAGGTGCTGAGTTAATAGCTTCTCCTAACCCCGGTTGTACTTTGCAAATTAGTAAATATTTGCAGGGTAAGACTATTTCAGTGATGCACCCGATGGAATTATTAGATTATTCTATTCGCAAAGAAAAGTTAGACCTTAAGAAATAGCATTCAATCATCTGCTTTTTGTAAAAAACGTAGGCTTAGTAATACTAACCCTGATAATTACAGGTTTAGCATTGCTAAACTCCTACAACTAAAAATCCATTCATTTATCCGCGTTTATTTGCGTTTATCTGCGGTTAATTTATCTAGAAATCTGATTTTGTGCAGTTTAATATAGGTATTAACTAATGAAAATATTAGTCCTAAATGCTGGTTCAAGCAGCCAAAAAAGTTGTTTATATGAAATTCCTGATGCAAATCTACCTAACAAAGTCCTGCAACCACTTTGGGAGGGAAAAATTGACTGGACTCAAGAACAAAGTGAGGCAGAAATTGAGGTAAAAACAGCAACAGGTGCGGTACTACAAGAATTCATTGATGGTGACTCTCGTATAGCGCACGTCGCTTATCTGCTTAATACTCTGACTCATGGTGCAACTAAAGTCATTAGTCAATTATCGGAAATTGATGTTGTGGGACATCGTGTGGTACATGGTGGGTTAGATTACCGCAACAGTGTAGTAATTACTGAAGAAGTTAAACAAGCGATCGCTCATCTCTCTACCCTAGCACCAGCACATAATCCAGCCGCTTTGGAAGGCATAGAAGCCATTGGAAAAAGTCTGGGTTCTGTAACTCAAGTAGCAGTATTTGATACTAGTTTTCATAGCACCTTACCCGATGCAGCCGCCATCTATCCTGGACCTTATGAATGGGTAGAAAAAGGTATCCGTCGCTACGGCTTTCATGGCATTAGTCACCAATACTGTGCGAACCGTGCAGCGCAAATTCTCAATCGAGATTTAACATCATTGCGGTTAATAACCTGCCATTTAGGTAATGGTTGTTCTTTGGCTGCTATTAAAAATGGTAAAAGTGTTGATACAACAATGGGTTTCACGCCTTTAGATGGTTTAATGATGGGTAGTCGTTCTGGTTCCATTGATCCAGGGATTCTTATTCACTTACTACGTCAATCTGATTACTCAGTTGAAGAGTTAGATTATGTGTTAAATAAAGCTTCAGGATTAAGGGGAATTTCGGGTATTTCTAGCGATTTCCGAGAAGTGATAGCAGCCATTAACCAAGGTAATGATCGCGCTCAATTGGCTTATGATATATACGTGCATCGTTTGCGGGCTGGTATCGGTTCAATGCTGGCTAATCTAGGGGGATTAGATGCGTTAGTATTCACCGCTGGAGTAGGGGAAAAATCCCCAGGAATTCGCCAAGCAGCTTGTGAAGCTTGGGAATTTTTAGGACTGAAAATAGACCAAGAGAAAAATCAACAGCAGCCAGTTGATGTAGATATTGCTAGAGATGATTCAAATGTGCGAATATTAGTGATACACACTCAAGAAGATTGGGCGATCGCTCAACAATGTTGGCAGTTATTACAACAGTAAAAAATATCATTTTCAATATTTGAATATGTTCTTATCTCGTGAATTTATTATTACCCCTTTGGTAGCTTGTTGCTGCATTTTAGGAATTAGCCTCAGTCAATACCCCAGGCTACAAAAATTGTTAACTAGTAAACAATCTATGTCTGTGGAAGCTTTAGACAAAGACCAAGAAAAAGAAGGTTTACGTTTGGGGTTGCTGCAAGAAATACCCACTTTTGGTTATGATAACATCATTGCGAACTGGGCATATATAGATTTTTTACAATACTTTGGTGATAATGAAGTTAGAGATAAAATAGGTTATAGTTTAAGCCCAGAATTTTTTGAAGTGATCCTCAAACGTGACCCTAAATTTTTAGAAGCTTATCTTGGTCTTTCTGTCAGCACTTCTTTATATGCAGGTATGCCAGAAAGAACTATTGCGATCATGGACAATGGTTTAAAATCAATTTCTCCTACCGTACCAACAAAATCTTATTATATCTGGCGTTATAAAGGCACAGATCAATTACTATTTTTAGGTGATTCCCAAGCTGCAAGACAATCTTTTTTAAAAGCTGCCGAATGGGCTAGTCAATACGATGATCAAGAAAGTAAAAATGTAGTCTTTATCTCCCAAAAAACCGCAGATTTCCTGGAAAGAAACCCTGATAGTAAATTTGCCCGTATCGCCACTTGGACAATGGTTTTACAAAATAATGTAGATGATAAAACTCGCAAACGGGCAATTAAAGAAATTGAAAATCTTGGAGGTAAAGTAGTGATTAACTCTGATGGTGTACCTGCTGTAACTTTACCTGAAAAAGATTAGACTTTAGCAATTGATAATTTACAATTGACAATTGACAATTGTTTAATAAACTTTCCCTGTTCCCTCTTCCCTTTTATGTATTGGTATTGTGGTAAATTAATAGAATCAGAAAAACTGGAATTAAATATTAATGATCCAGGGTTAATTTATGGGGCTACAGTTTTTACAACTTTGCGAGTTTATAATTATTCCCTTGATCATAGTTTAACCAACTGGCAGGCACATTGTTCTCGTCTAAAATTTAGTTTACAAACCTTCGGTTGGCCAGAACCAGATTGGAATTTTGTCCGTCAAGGTGCAGAAATTCTTTTACAACACTTTCCGGTTCTGAGAATTACTCTTTTTCCCGATGGTCGAGAATGGATCACAGGCAGATTATTACCAGAAAATTTGACCCAAAAGCAAAATTATGGTATAATATCTGCCCTTACCAAGTCAGAATTTGCTCGTTCTCTCCCCAACCACAAAACCGGCAACTATCTGAGTCCTTGGTTAGCGAGAAATATTGTCCAATCTTTAAATGCGGAAGAAGCGATTTTAGTAGATAGTCAAGGAAATTGGCTAGAAACCAGTACAGGAAATCTTTGGGGATGGAAAGAAGGCTGTTGGTGGACACCACCTTTAGCAGTGGGAATTTTACCTGGAATAGAGCGATCGCACATCATCAACCAGCTAAAAAACCGTCAAATCACCGTCCAGCAAGCACCTTGGACACCCGAACTAGTGAAAAAATTAGAGGCGATCGCCTACACTAATAGCGTTGTTGAGATAATTCCCATTCATACAGTACAACGGCCGACGACAGGATCGTTAGAATATAATCCTTACCATCCTTGTTTTTTAGAACTCAAAGGATTATTTCTACCATGACAAGAACGCCATTTTGGTATATCTTAAGATAAGTTAACATAATTCTCATAAAGCCCTCTCTTATTTTAGAGCAATTAATTTATCGCGTCTGGCTAGGGCGTGGAAGCTTACTGAGGGATAACCGCTCCCATGCTCCCATTGCAGTAAGAAGTAAATGTCTAGACTGATCTAGTTTTTACATAGCAGAAGTTACACTAACGTAGAAAAAATCCAGGAGGATAGACCTCAGTGAATAAAAAGTGGAGAAATACAGGGCTATATGCGCTGTTGTTTATTGTAGTAATTGCTTTAGGGACTGCTTTTTTTGATAACCAACCCCCGCAAGTAGAAACATGGCGCTACAGTCAATTTATTCAAGAAGTTGAAAGCGGCCGAGTCGAAAGGGTCAGCCTCAGTTCAGACCGTTCTACAGCAATGGTTACACCTAAATATGATGCCAATAAAAAGCGTGTCACCTTAGTTAACGATCCAGACTTAATCAATACACTGACAAATAAAGGTGTTGATATTGCGGTCTTACCCCAAACCGACGAAGGATTTTGGTTTAAAGCACTGAGCAGTTTATTTTTCCCTGTATTACTTCTGGTTGGTTTATTTTTTTTGCTGCGTCGCGCTCAAAGTGGACCCGGTAGCCAAGCTATGAACTTTGGTAAATCTAAAGCCAGAGTGCAAATGGAACCCCAAACCCAAGTGACATTTGGTGACGTTGCGGGTATCGACCAAGCCAAATTGGAACTAAACGAAGTTGTAGACTTTTTGAAAAACGCCGATCGCTTTACCGCCGTTGGTGCAAAAATTCCTAAAGGTGTATTGTTAGTTGGCCCTCCTGGTACTGGTAAAACCCTCCTCGCTCGTGCGGTAGCTGGAGAAGCTGGAGTACCCTTCTTCTCAATCTCCGGTTCTGAATTTGTGGAAATGTTTGTTGGTGTGGGTGCTTCCCGCGTCCGCGATTTATTTGAACAAGCAAAAACCAACGCTCCCTGTATCGTCTTCATTGATGAAATTGACGCAGTAGGTCGTCAACGGGGTGCAGGTTTAGGTGGTGGTAACGACGAACGGGAACAAACCCTTAACCAGTTACTCACCGAAATGGATGGTTTTGAAGGTAACACCGGCATTATCATCATTGCTGCAACCAACCGTCCTGACGTACTCGATGCAGCTTTATTGCGTCCCGGTCGTTTTGACCGTCAAGTTGTCGTAGACCGTCCCGACTACGGTGGACGTAGCGAAATCCTCAAAGTTCACGCACGGGGTAAAACCTTATCTAAAGATGTGGACTTGGATAAAATTGCTCGTCGTACCCCTGGTTTCACCGGTGCAGATTTATCCAACCTGTTGAACGAAGCCGCAATTTTAGCAGCACGTCGGAATTTAACTGAAATTTCGATGGATGAAATCAATGATGCCATCGACCGTGTACTAGCAGGGCCAGAGAAGAAAGACCGAGTCATGAGCGAAAAGCGCAAAACCTTGGTTGCTTATCACGAAGCTGGTCACGCTTTAGTTGGTGCATTGATGCCTGACTATGACCCCGTACAAAAGATTAGCATTATTCCCCGTGGTCGTGCTGGTGGTTTGACTTGGTTTACCCCTAGCGAAGACCGCATGGACACTGGTTTATATAGCCGTGCTTATCTGGAAAATCAGATGGCTGTGGCTTTGGGTGGTCGTTTAGCTGAAGAAATCATCTTTGGTGAAGAAGAAGTTACCACCGGTGCTTCCAACGACTTGCAACAAGTTGCACGGGTAGCTAGACAAATGATCACTCGGTTTGGGATGAGCGATCGCTTGGGTCCAGTTGCTTTAGGTCGTCAACAAGGTAATATGTTCCTGGGTCGAGATATCATGTCTGAGCGTGACTTCTCGGAAGAAACCGCTGCTGCAATTGATGAAGAAGTACGCAAATTAGTTGATACAGCTTACGACCGTGCTAAGGAAGTATTGGTAAATAACCGCCACATTCTGGATGAAATCGCGCAAATGCTGGTGGATAAAGAAACCGTTGATGCTGATGAATTGCAAGAAATTCTAGCAAATAACGATGTCAGAACTGCTGCTTTTGCTTAATAGCTGGTAGTAGGAATTTTTAAGATTTAAATTTGGGGTAATTCTGGATTTTCTGGAGTTACCCCAATTTTTTGAGACCACTGATAGCTGAATGCTTACCTAATAGTTAACCCAATTTAGAATATTTGTTAATTTCTAAATAGCTTTCCCAAAACTCTCTATTAGTCAGTTCAGGTAATGTCTCTCTATAGACTTGCTTTAATTGGGAAAATTTACAGTATATTTCTACCGATAAAGCTATTGTTTTCAGCAAAACTTTAAAGAATTCTCCTCTAGAAAAGCTCACAACAAATCCTTCTTGATTAACTAAGTTATAATACAAAGCTTTTTTGGCTCTAAATACATTCGTAGGTCTATAATCTTGCATAGGAACAACTTTGTATCCCTGTCCAGTTAATTTAATATCTTGATGTAAAAATAGAGCAGGTAACAAATGTCCATTGAGGGTAATAAATCTCAGCCAACGATGCATGGTGTTTTCTAATTTGTTTACACTTTCCTCATACTTGACATACATAAAAGGTAATTCGGTATTTTTGAGGGGTTTTTCTCCCATGCTTCTAATTTCTATGTTTTTCTGTTCGTGGTCAATTTCTGTCAAATGTTGCGGACCTTTCAAGAAATCAGCCACAGCTTTCAAAATAATATTGGCACTTTGGTATTTATAGCAAAATGCTTCTCTCAGGGTAAATTTAATAATCCGTTTGATTGCATCTAGTTTACTAAAATCATCAGATGCTATGACATTTAAAATTAATTCGTTCTTTTTTAAGTAATAATTCATCATGGGTGAGTATTTATTTTCTAATGCTTCGTGCCAAACACACACACCATTCAAAGTAATAATTTTATGATTTAACCTAATCGGAAATTCCATATCATCCATTTTGATAAAAAACGGATAAGGTAACTTATAATCATCTATACTTTTTGTAGGAAAGGAAAATAACCACCAACCATTATAACTAAGGTGTTCCTCTATTTCATTTAATAAAACATTGTTGACATCTCTTAAATCTAAATCTGGCTTGAGTCTAGTTACTTCTTTATTCCAAACTGCTCCATTTTCATGTTGAATATATTTAGTATCTAGACGTAACATACTACCGCCAATACAAAGATTTTGATCATGAGTGACTGTTTGAAAATTATAAATCCTCTCAAATACTTCGGGATTAATAACTACATCGTCATCCATAAATACAATATGGGAGAAATCTGACTTTCTTTCTAAAACTTCTATAACTCCTCGACAATATCCACCACTACCACCTGCATTTTTATTCGGTATGACGTGGATTTTACTATTGTAAAATTCCTGAATAGTTCTACCATTATCAATGATGAATATCTCAAACTTATTTCCTATCTCTGGTTGAGAAAGTAAATGTTTTTCTAATAAAGATACATTTTTATTAACGTAAGCTTCTCGCTTATATGTACAAATGACAATAGCTATTTTTTGATTTGATTGAGAAAAATTTTTAACGTTTGTATAAAAGTATCCACCTGCGAAAATACAATTATCGGCTAATGCTTCAATTTCTATATACAATAAACCTTTATAGG
>NZ_LUFH02000101.1 GCF_001586785.1 Sphaerospermopsis aphanizomenoides BCCUSP55 | reverse complement strand
CTTTCAAACTATAATGTTTTCAAGGTTCGGTGTCCCTCCGAGTCCCGCTCTCTAGCGGCTCTCTCTCAGGCACTTATTCAATATATCGAACCTACTTTGCAATGTCAACTCTTTTTTCAAACTTTTTTTCTGCGTTTTTAGCAAAACAGTCAGAATCATTATAGGACAAGGGTTTGCTAGGCTGAAATTAGTAGATAGACTGGAAGCGAGATGGACTTATCAGCCTGGACGAATAATTTTTTCCGCGATTTGGGGCAAAAATCATTGCAGTAGATTTGGATTTACCAATCAGCATTTCATAGTTATCACAACTGAAACTACGCCAAAATTCCTCTACTAAAGCATCAGGGTGAATTTTGCCTTGACCTCTTCCTTGGGTCATCGGTGTATCTACTAACGGGGCAATAATGTCAAAAACTTTGATAGGAGTAGATTCTAGCTGCCAGCGTATGGTTTTGGAGGCGATATGCAAACCCGCTTTACTACTACAGAACTCAATTCCAGAGGTTAAAAATTAGATGAAAGGTTCAGTGGCTGTACTACCACCGTTTTTGGTACTGGATCAATTGTTGCAAAGTTGGTTAGTAGAGGATATTGGTAGAGGCGATCGCACTACTCAATCTCTTTTATCAGCAAATGCAAATATAGGACAAGCGAAGTGGGTAGCAAAAGCACCAGGAATAGTAGCTGGCTTACCAGTTGCAGCCAGGGTATTCCAGTTGTTGAATGATCAAGTAAGTTTTGTCGCTGTCTTCTCTGAAGGTGCAAAGTGTGAACCAGGAGATGTGATAGCAGAAATTAACGGTTCACTGGATGCGCTGTTGATGGGGGAAAGGGTGGCGCTAAATTTAGCGATGCGGCTGAGTGGAATTGCCACTTTGACTAATATATATGTGGAAAAAATAGCAGATTTACCAGCAAAGTTTGTAGATACACGCAAAACGACACCCGGTTTAAGAATCTTGGAAAAGTACGCTACGGCTGTAGGTGGTGCAATTAATCACCGCATGGGTTTAGATGATGCAGTGATGATTAAGGATAATCACATTGTAGCGGCTGGGGGTATTGGGCAAGCTATTACTCGGATTCGTTCGCAAATTCCCTATCCTTTAACAATTGAAGTGGAGACGGAGAATCTAGAACAGGTACAAGAGGCATTGGAGTATCAAGCCGACATTATTATGTTGGATAATATGCCTGTGGATATGATGGCCGAAGCAGCGGGTTTGATTCGTAAACAGGATAGTCGAGTCAAGATAGAGGCTTCGGGGAATGTAACTTTAGAGACTATTCGTAATGTGGCAGCCACGGGAGTTGATTATATTTCCAGTAGTGCGCCAATTACTCAATCAAGGTGGTTAGATTTGAGTATGAAAATGCGCTGAAAAATTCATCTAACTCAAGTAAATGGGAGTGATTAATAGCAAACATAATCACTCCTTAATTTTAACTTTCTAAATTTTCCTGGGAAAATTTCTTCAAAATAGTCAAAGTTTGTTCTCCACCGGCAGCAGTTGCTGTCATTAGGTATTCGAGTAAATTCTTGGAAAAGGGAACACGGAAATTGAAAGTACCATCAGGTTGAATTTTAATTTCATGACCATCAATTGTCACCGTTGCACCTGGTTCAGTTGATCCATGAATAACTAGTTCAGTATCTGTCACAAACCAGAAATCTCCACTAGGACGATTAAAGATCCGAATCGTACCAGAACGAGCTATGGGTAGCCAACGATTATTATTAGTTACATATCCAATTTCAGTTATGTAGTCCCGATTGCTGGTAGGAATAGCTATATAGCGATCGCAAGTGGCTTCCTCACATTCATACTGCTGTACTAATTGAGGAGTTTGATAACTCAGATCGATGTCAGTGGCATCATAAAGCCTGACTGCTAAAAGAGTACCTCCTTTTTGTCGCAGCGTCTCTTTGTGAGTTTCAGAAACATACCACGAAACATAAGCCCATTTGGGAGTCCGAGGTGTGAAGACAATACTGCTATCTACATCTAGATCCAACAAACTAGCAAATTCTGCGATATTAGTTTGTGCTTGTGATGCTGATGCAACTTCTGTCTCTGCATCTGTTTTCCAGGCTGTATCGTCAATGAAGTCTTCTGCAAACATTGATGAAAGAGAAGACTCAGAAGACAATTCTTCTGGTGTTAAATCTGTTTTAATTCCAGTTTCATCTGCTAAGTTGTTGAATAACTGTCCTAACTCTTCTGATAACGCAGGTAGTGTATTTGTTGTTTCATCTGTGATCATTTCAACGTCTAATGCTTCTGGTGGTAAACCCAATAATTCTGATAAGGAAGTAATAGATTCTGTGGTTGATTTTTTTACAGAGACATTAAGAGATGTTAGCCCAGTAGTAGTGGAGTCACTATTAGGTGAAATTGCTCCTACACCAAGTAATTCTGAAAGTGAAGTGTTGGAGTCATTATCAGGTGAAGGTGCTGGTAGCCCGATAATTTCTGAAAGTGAAGTGCTGACATCTTGCTCAGATTTTGTGGTTGGGTGATCTAATAATTCTGCCAGGGGAGCAGTAATATCCTGATGAGATGGGGGTACTGAGTGGTCTAGTAATTCGGAAAGTGGCGCAGTGATATTCTGATGAGATGCTGTTACTGGGTGATCTAGTAATTCTGCCAGGGGAGCAGTGATATCCTGATGAGATGGGGGTGCTGGGTGATCTAATAACTTTGAGATAGGAGTGCTTGTGTCTTGAGCAGATGTTCCGGCTGGGTTATCTAGTAATTCTGAGAGTGAAGTGGTTAATTCATCAGTTAGCAGTTCTACATCAGGTATTCTTCCTGAAATATTTGGCACTGATGGATAGGGAGTATTAACAACAGCCACTGGTGCTTCTGTATCCCATACCACTTCGCCACAATCAAGAGCTATTGTTTCAGTAGAGAAATCAAGATGATTTTTATAATTTGCTTTGGCGCTTGTTCCTTGAACAGTTGCGGTTGCTAAATTACCTACTAAGGTTTCTTCTTGAGTAAGAGTTAGATATTCTTCTGTATTAGATGGCTCTGAGGTCGTGTTTTTATTTAAGTGAGACGTTCCATTCGTATGATTGCCATTTTCAACAGGGGGAAGAAAACTGTAATCGTCAGGTTTTCCTAATTCAGTTTCTGTTAAAGAAACACTGGAAGTTGATGTTTCCAGGTTATCTGTTTGTGTATCTGCTGATGGCTGTTTTTTCTTTAACCACCAAGCTAAAAATCCGCCTAAGCCAAAAATTGGTAATAAAGACAAACCTATTAAACGTATGACATTTTTATCCCCAATCGGATTATTGTCCAGAAGATTGACAAACGGTTGCTCGTTACCAGAATTAACAGAATTGGGTGCTGTTTCTGGTTGTGAAGTAGTACCACCAGTGGGATTTTCATCTGGTGTAGTAGTTGTTAAAGGTTGAGCTTCTAGTGTGGAACTTATGGCAGTTTCAGGAGTAAAACTTTGTAAGGAACTGGCAGCGATCGCCGATGCTTCAGATTCTTTAGCTGCTTCTATTGCCTCTTTTCCTACAGGTGCAAGGGTAAAACCCAGAAAACTAGCTACTCCGGGGTTGGGATTTTGCTTGTAAACGTAAACGAAAGGCTGAGAAAATGGATATTGAGAATTATCTGGTGTAAATCCCTTGATTTTCAGAACTTGCACATCTGGTAGCTTTGATACCTGATTAGCTGCGACATAGCTAATACCATCTGTGCCTAATTGTTGAATAATTTGCACAGTTTTATCTTCAGCTATTTGAGTGGTATTAGCTCCGCTAGAGAATTCAGCGGATTGAAAAACTGAATATTCACGCAAGGAATTGCGAGTATCACTGCTAGAGGGTCGATCAATAAGCCGAATTTTACCAGGTTGACTTCCTAGTTCTGACCAATCGGTAATTTCACCTCGAAATATCTTCGCAAACTGTTCTGGGGTCAAACTTCCTTGGAAGGGGTTGTTAGCACCAACGATGATGGCAATTTTTTCTCGGTGCAAACTGACTTGTTCTAATCCTTGAGCTTTTTCTTCTGGAGTTAGATCACGTGCGATCGCTGCTATATCAATTTTGCCATCTAACAAATCTTTGAGTGCAGTGTCAGCACCATTGACCCTCAGTTCCACCAAAGTACCGGAAAATTGGTTCTCAAATTTATTTTTCAAGCTTTGGTTTATCATCACCAAACTAGGAGAACCATCAATCCGCACCGTAGTTCCACTCTCCACTGTTTTTGGCAGTGGGAAATTAGCGCCATCAGGTGTCGTTTCTGCCAGTGTAGGTGCTGACACAAATAAGTTGAATGCTAGTGGAGTAGTCGCTACAGCTAAGGATAATACCAGGCTAACGATTAAACCATCTTTTTTTTCTTGTTGCCACATATGCCCCTTATCAAGGTAAATGAAACGGTAAAGCGGGCTATTACTGAAGATGTTTGTGATGGAGGAGACGGGCTAATTATACATCCTTGTTATCTTTATCCCTAGTAACTCAAGTTACTTTGAATAATTTATACAATCATGTATTGGCTATGATGTGATAGCAATATTTATTACTGTTGATTTTTGTAAACATTCCCCATCTCCACTGAAACCCAGGATAGAAAACCTTTTTCTGGAATTTATTGCTCCCCTGAAGTGATAAATATTCGGTTTTAACTTTCTAGAATAAGTTCTCCACATCTTGCGAATAATTTCCAATCATCTCTGGGCTTAGAACATGATAATCTATACGTGAGATACTAGCATTCATTTAGTTAAAATTATTGAACATGAGATAGAGCTACCTAAATATTATCTATGTATCTTTGATAGCTCTTAAATATAAAAATGACAATTAATATGAATCCCTAGTCTTCCTTCTTCCCTGTCATCTGTCACTTGTCACCTGTCATCTACCACCTAATCAATTAAAATCGGGAAAACATTAAATTCCCATTTCCATGACCAAACAAACAAATATAATTATCATTTTCGATATAGATGGTGTCATTCGTGATGTTAGCGGTTCTTATCGTCGCGCCATATCGGATACCGTAGAACATTTTACCGCCCAAGCTTATCGTCCCACACCCACAGACATTGACAACCTCAAGTCAGAAGGAATTTGGAATAATGATTGGGAAGCTTCCCAAGAATTAATCTACCGCCATTTCGTCAAACAAGGAAAAACCCGCGCACAACTGCAATTAAATTATCAAGATATTGTCACCTATTTTCAAACTCGTTATCGAGGTACAGATCCAGAAAATTGGAATGGATATATTTGTCACGAACCTTTATTAGCACAACCTAGTTATTTTCAACAACTAACCCAATCTGGTATTGCTTGGGGGTTTTTCAGTGGTGCTACTCGCGGTTCTGCTAACTATGTCTTAGAAAAACGCTTGGGTTTACAGTCTCCTATATTAATTGCTATGGAAGACGCACCAGGAAAACCTGACCCTACCGGACTGTTTGCTACTATTAAACTGTTAGACAATGACAATAATCAAAAACAAACGGTGGTGTATGTGGGAGATACAGTAGCAGATATGCACACCATCGAAAAAGCCAAAGCGGTAGATAATTCTCGGACTTGGTTAGGTGTAGGAGTTTTACCACCTCACGTCCAAGAAACATCTGTAAGAAGGGATGCTTATACAGAAACACTAATCAAAGCTGGTGCCAAAGTTGTGTTTAATAACGTGCAAGAATTAACAATCAACACAATTCCTAAATTGTAAGTAATCAGCAAAAAGCCGAAAAACGAAATAATCACTCAAGTTGCTAGTTAAGAAAACTGTCAAAATCAGGATTTCCAGGATTTAAGGATGAACAGGATTAAGGCTGGGATTCTATGACTAATTACCCATTACCAGCCTCAACTAGATGACTAGCAACTTGGGTTAATTCTTATAGAAAGTGGGTAAAAAGCATCAACTACTAATTACCCACTTTCTCATTTTCAATTTTCAATTTTCAAATTTTTTAATGGGAGTGGGGGGACTTGAACCCCCACGACTTTTTACAGTCAACGGATTTTCATTCTCTCGCAGTTTTCACTACTGCCCTGTTGCTACTTGCAAATCCAGGCTTTGAGAATTGGACTCTCCCTTTACCCTCGGCTGAACGTTAGGGTAGCTCCCGTCGAGTCTCTGCACCTTCCCGGAACTTTAAATTTGAGGTCTTAAATTTTGGGTTTAATTCCAAAATTAAATCTCAAGTGTAAGTTTTCTGGGCTTGGCTCAGGATTGCCATATCTGTTCACGTAGATTACAGATTTAGGTTTCCCTGAATTTGAGAGCGGTCACTTGAAAGATTTCTCCATCAAGGCTCAGTTTTCTAAGTCCGTAGCGTCTACCATTCCGCCACACTCCCGTAGGATTTTTAATGCTGGAGGCAAAACCTCCTTGTCTATTTCACCATTAACTGCGTCTTTTGTGCAAGTAGTTGAGAAAATTTTGTTTGTAAACAAGATTTTTTTCTATTTAGCACCCGCTTTTGATTGGCGAATTCACATTATATCGTAATTCTAGCTGAAATTTGGAATTATGACAAGTAGTTGGAAAATTTATTTTCTTCCCCAGCAAAACCCATTGGTGATACTTCCCTGAGTCCGACAGTTGATCATATCATGGGGAGTAGATGCACCAAATAGTCTTCTCAAATCCAACAAGAAATTATGGTTGTAGCACTACTGTATCTGATTTTGGCTGGAGCTTATCTTCTAGTAGTACCAATGGCTGTGATGCTTTATCTCAAGCTGCGCTGGTATTCTGCTAGTTCTATAGAGCGTGGGTTTATGTACTTTTTAGTGTTCTTCTTCTTTCCGGGGTTGTTGCTACTCTCACCAATTGCCAATTTTAGACCCCGGCGCAGACAAATTGTTTAATTTAGATTTAATTTAGATTTGGTAGGTCTTCACTCTCATGCGACGCATTGACGCAATCGGAATTACTTTTGGCATTTTTCTAGCTGGTGGCTTGGCTTATGCAATATTGCAGATGGTCGGTTTAGATAGTCAAAATGCTGGTATTTGGAGCCAAGCTTTACTGGTTTTTGGTTTGATAGGTTGGTTAGCCACGTATCTTTTCCGTGCGGTGAGTAAAAAAATGACCTACCATCAACAACGGGACGAGTATGAAAAGGCGTTCCTCCAAAAACGACTAGATGAACTGACTCCCGAAGAATTAGCGAAAATTCAAGCGGAAATAGAATCGGGTGATAGTTAACAGGTGACAGGGGAGAATCATATTTTGCCTCCTGCCTCCTGCCTCCTGCCTCCTGCCTCCTGCCTTCTGCCTCCTGCCTATTCCCTATTCCCTCTTTTCTGACTAATGACTGCAATTTCTCGTTGTTTTGAAACTCTCAGACAGAATCACGAATGCGCTCTGATTCCTTTTATTACTGCTGGTGATCCTGATTTAGAAACTACTGCCACAGCTTTGCAAGTTCTGGATCGTTCTGGTGCCGATATTATTGAGTTGGGTGTTCCCTATTCTGACCCTTTAGCTGATGGTCCTGTGATTCAAGCTGCTGCTACCCGCGCTCTACAACGGGGTACTACCTTGGATCAGGTGCTGGAAATGTTGCAAGCAACCACTCCCAGTTTACAAGCACCAATTATTTTATTTACTTACTACAACCCTATATTGCACAGAGGAATTAATAAGTTTCTGGAGCAAATTCAGGCTTCTGGTGTAGCAGGTTTGGTAGTTCCTGATTTACCTTTAGAGGAAGCTGGGGGTTTGTTGCAACCAGCAAGTGAGATCGGGATTGATTTAACTTTGTTGGTAGCTCCTACAAGTTCTGCTGATAGGATAGAGGCGATCGCTCGTGCTTCCCAAGGATTTATTTATTTAGTCAGTGTGACAGGTGTAACGGGAATGCGATCGCAAGTAGAAGTGCGAGTTTCTGATTTACTGACACAAATTCGCTCTGTCACCGATAAACCCATTGGTGTAGGTTTTGGTATTTCCGATTCTGAGCAAGCGCGACAAGTGCGAGAATGGGGCGCAGATGCAGCAATTGTGGGTAGTGCTGTGGTCAAGCGGTTAGCAGAAGGAACACCAGAACAGGGATTAAATGCGATCGCTGAATTTTGCCATGAACTGAAGACAAGTATTAAAACAGGGTGTAGGGTGTAGGGAGTTTTTTATTTTGGATTTTGGATTTTGGATTTTGGATTGTTTTGAGCAACTTCAATCTCAAACAAGACTTAGGCACAGGCTAAGAAAAATATGGGTTTGAGATCGCTTCCCGACCGTCGCAATGACGAAAATACGTTAATCTTGCGTAAGTCCTGCTAAAATCTAAAATTCCTATTCCCTATTCCCTATTCCCTATTCCCTATTCCCTATTCCCTATTCCCTATTCCCTGTCACCTGCCATATATCTAAATAAGGCTTGCTGATTTGGGAAAAGTAGATTAAAAAAGGTAACAGCGTAGTTTTTTTATCATCTATGTAGTGGACAATTTGACTGATATGGTTTTGAATATTAACAGCACATACCAGGGTGGAAAAAACTACCTGATAGATTTGCTTATAGTTTGAGTCTTATGTAAATTGAAACAGGCGAGAGATTATGAATGTGAGAGTGAGTCAGTCAAAATCAGGTTACGCTGCCGTCGGAGTTGAGGGGTAAGAGCGATGAGTGAAAGTATGGCATTTATCGGCGGAGTTGCTGTAGCTGGTCTGGCGGCTCTCCTACTGCTGAAAGGAACAAACACCCCAATACAACAACCCAACTTTGCTACACCACAAATGCCAGCTACCTTTGTAGCACCCCAGGTGATGCAGCCATCAGTTCAATATCCGCCCAATTACGGGCAACCAGTATATCCCAATCAACAACCTATTGCTCCTAATTCTAGCCAGAGTCAGGAAGTAGAAAAGCTAACTTCACAGATAGAAAAGCTAAAAGCTGACAACGAACAAATACGGGTACAAAATCAACAACTCCAAGGTCAAATTCAAACTTTTACCCAACAGCAGTGGCAGTTAGCCCAACAGCAAAATCAGCAAAGAGTAGCTATATCCCAACCTGAACAAAATCGCTGGTGGACTTCACCTATAATTTGGGCAGTTGGGGGAGCGACACTTACCATTGGTGGTGGTGTGGTTGTGGCTGGAGTTTTATCTTTGTTTTCTCCCAAGCAACGCCCTACCCGCACTGTCCAGGTGATTCATCCTTACAATGGTCCAACACCGCCTTTAGCTACCGTCCGTCGGGCTGAGTTTTTGCCCTCTACACGCACAGAAGCAAGACGAGTAGAAACTGCTGAATACGACGAACTACATTAGACAATTGAAAATTGAAAATTAAAAATTAAAAATTAAAAATTGAGTTATTAATTTTCAATCTTAGCAATACTAGCGATCAGCGAGTTAAAGAAAAACATCTGTAGATGGTAGATATTTTTTTAGCTTGCGTGTGTCACTAGGATTGCATTTTTAATTTGTCGAATCTGAACTAGGGCTTTCTGTATTGGTTGGTGTGTCATTACTAGCTGCTTTTTCTTGAGAAGTATTTTCACTGCTTTTCTTTTCTTCCTTGGGTAGAACCTGTTTAGAAGCATTTTCCGCTGCTTGTTTAAACATGGGTTCTAATTTATCTTGCCAGTATTTAATATTGGGTAATTTTTCTGGATGATCTCGATAGGCCAGAACTTTATCCCATTGGCCGTTATCAATAGCTTTATTAATTTCATTAGCTAATGCTTCTGCTTTTTCCCAATCTTTTTGCCACTGATTGATAATCTCCACAGTTTCTTGGAGTCCGGAAGTAGCATTGCTGGGAATTGATTTGAGAATTGCGATCGCACCTGGTAAATCTCCTGACTCAAACTTCTGTCTGGCACGTTCGACAATTTTCTCTTTATCTTCACTAGTTGGCTTTGTTTCAGTTTCAGAAGTTGATTGATCAGATGTTATTGGTTTGGGTGTAGCTACAGCAATTGGTTTTGGTTGTGGCTTGGGAATTGGTCGAGATGCAATTAAGGCTTGATCTTCTACTGTTTGGATAGAAATTCCTTGATCCCGTAAACAAGCAATCCATTGATCATTATTAGCAATCACATCGGAATGCGCCCAAGCTAAACGCCCGGATTTGAGTTTCAATTCTATCCAGCCGCGTTTTGTGCGCCTACCAGTCACATCAAATTCACTAGTATCACCAATAGTCTTCAAAATATTATCAGAATTGATTGCGCTCGGTTCAGAACGGATATTAGAGTTAGCTGTAACTATAGCCAAGCAGTTTTTTGTGCTATTTTTAGTAGTCCAATTAGCAGCTAGATTTTTCACATTTGGATATAAATTTGTGACTAAAGCCGCTGCACCACCAGCTAATAAAATGCCAATGATTAATGGTAATGGATCAGGTTGATTAGATTCTTTGCGAATAGTTTTATTAAGTACGTTGTTACCTACGGGATTAGCGGGTGCAACGGCTACAGTCTGCTGTGAAAAGATTTGAGATGGAGGTTTGAACGATGGAGGTTTGGGTTGTTTGTAATTAACTTGTTTAGGAGACTCTGAAGATAAAGAATATCCCGAATTAAGACTTACCAACTCTCTACACGCTTGCAGTGCTTCTGTGGCTGTTTGGTAGCGGTCTTTGAAATGATAACGCACCATTTTACTCAAGATTTCTGCCAAGTGGTAGTTAACAGGCAGAAAATGTTGCCAGATAATTTCACCTGTATTGGGATCTTCTTGTAATTGCTTGGCGGGTACTCCAGTTAAGGCTTGAATGGCAATAATTCCCAGGGAATAAATATCACTATTAGGACGGGGTTTACCTTGTCCTTGTTCTGTAGGCATATAGCCGGGAGTACCAATAGCTACGGTAGCAGTAGTTTGTGCGCCAACGGTGACTAGGGGCGATCTTAATTGTTTAACTGCTCCAAAATCTACCAATACCAATTTATAATCAGAAGACCGACGAATGATATTATCTGGCTTAATGTCGCGGTGAATCACACCTTGTTGATGGACAAATTCTAAAATACCCAGAACTTCCAGCAACATTTGCATAACCTGGGTTTCACTCCAAGGTTGTCCGGGAATTAGTTCTTCACTTAAGGTATGTCCATCAATGTATTCTTGGACTAAGAAAAATTCTTGATTTTCGTCAAAATAAGCAAGCAATCTGGGTATCTGGTCATGATTACCCAATTTTTCTAAAGTTTCTGCTTCGTTGTTGAATAGACGTTTAGCAGTTTCAAAAATTTTGCTGTCTGTGCTGGCAGATTTGAGGTGTTTGACAACGCAAATGGGATTACCAGGTCGTCTGGTATCTTGGGCAATATAGGTTTGACCAAATCCCCCCGTTGCCAAAATGCGTATGACTTGGTAGCGATGGTCTAGTAGTTTGCCTATCATGTTCCCTCCCCAGTTTTAACACCTATATTTTCCAGATGGTAGTCAATATCTCCAAATTTTCTTCCAGGAAATCCGCTATCTTGAGAAAAGATTTAGAGTAAAAACTCAGTTTTTTAATAAAACCAACTAATTCTGTCTTTTCTTTTAGTATCTTTGTTAACTAGCAATGCCCCCTAAGATAACAAATTCTACCACATGGCAGCAAGCTGAACTGTTGATGCAACCTGCTTTTATTCGTGTTGTCGATAATATTCGTAAGCATCTTGATGTATCCTCTTGGAAAGGAACTTATCATGATGTACTGATTTGGCCACCTGATACAACTGATGAAACAAAAGCGTTGGTGACACAGTTGTTGCAAGATATGGAAAATGCCACACCAGAACAGATAGAAGACATTAAAAAAAATCTTGCCTATTTGCCGATGCCCCATCCAGGATACCATTTGCGCTTGCAGCGTCAAGAGCAGCAAGTTAATGTGGATTTGTGGGAGTTGTGTTATCAAGTGTGTTTTTTAAATTACGATTCTCAGAATGATTCAGTGGCTATTGATACTAGTCTATTCGATGAGTTAGGAGAAGTGGATTGGCAACATCTGGAAAATAAGACGAAGATGTTAGTTAAGCAGCTATTTGACAGTTTACCAGAGGGTTGATGTCTGGGGGGTGTGGTGTGGGGGGTGTGGTGCGGGATAATACTTGATACCAGGTGACAGGTGACAGGTGACAGGTGACAGGTGACAGGTGACAGGTGACAGGTGACAGTTCAGGAGTACCGAGTACCGAGTACCGTTAGCGGTAGCTCGGCGTTTAGCCCATAGCGAGTAACCCCATAACTAAAGTTAGGGGATTGAAACAAGGAAGCATTATTTCTCGTGCTTTGCATCTGGAAATAAATATTTTTCCTGATTCCATGAATGAATTCAGGGGCTTTAGACCTATTTGTGCTGAGTTCTCAGCAGGTATGTCACTCTCTACTCAGCACTCAGCACTCAGCACTCATTACTCGTTACTCAGCACTCAGCACTATTTCGGTGACAGGTGACAGTTTTTGATGTTGAAATACTACTTTTTGTAATGCAAATATATTGAATTTTTAAACTTTCTACGTAAATAGGTTATTGCACTTGACATAGCGTATCACAATAGTAAAATCACTACATCCCACAGGGAGAATCAAAATCAACGAATCACTAGTATTAAATATTACTTTAAATTAGATTAATACTACGGTTAGATATGATTAACCCATTCCAGGTTAGGATGGTAGATTAGCAACACTTTGATTAAATATCAATATTGAGTTCTTGAAATTTTATGGACAAAAGTCCACCAGATGGCAGTAGTATCCTCCCCAACGCTTAGGCGAGATAGTCTCCCAGCGCGGGGGAGACATTAGGAGGTGTTAACTATGCTCACACAAGATGTTCGCAGTTCATTGGACATTGCCGACTTAAATCAATTGAAATGTGATTTAAACCGTTTACAACCAGTAGACGTAGGAGAATATATTGCAGAATTACCAGAAAAACAAAGGGCGATCGCATTTCGGTTACTAAATAAAACTCAAGCCATAGATGTTTTTGAATATTTACCGACAGAGATACAGGAGGAACTAATTCACTCCCTCCATGATGTTCAGGTGGTGCAGCTTGTAGAAGACATGAGTCCTGATGAAAGGGCAGAATTGTTTGATGAACTACCAGCAGGGGTAGTAAAACGACTACTACAACAACTTAGTAACGAACAAAGACAAGCCACCGCGACAATTCTCGGTTATCCTGAAGGGACTGCGGGACGGGTAATGACTACGGAATATGTCCGTTTGCGGCGGGGATTAACAGTTGGTGAAGCCCTCAGTAAGATCCGTCTGCAAGATGAAGATAAGGAAACAATTTACTATGCTTATGTCACAGATGATAACCGCACTTTAGTTAGTGTTGTTTCTTTGCGGCAGCTATTATTTACTTTTCCCGATGTTCTCATTAGAGATATAGCTAGTTCCCACGTCGTCAAAGTCAGAACAGAAACTTCACAGGAAGAAGTTGCCAGAATTATGCAACGTTATGATTTGATAGCCATTCCTGTGGTTGACAGAGAAGATCGATTAGTGGGAATTATTACCATTGATGATGTTATTGACATTTTAGAAGAAGAAGCTACAGAAGATATTCAAAAATTGGCAGGGGTAAGTGGTGATGAAGAAGCTTTATCTCCTCCTTTAGTAACAATTCGCAAACGCTTACCTTGGTTGTTAGCGATTATGGGATTATATATTGGTGCTGCTAGTGCGATCGCACCTTTTCAACAAGTAATTGCTGCGGTTCCAGTTCTCGCCGTAATTATGCCCATATTTTCTAACACAGGTGGAACAGTGGGTATTCAAGCCTTAACTGTGACTATTCGCAGTTTAGGAGTAGGTGAAGTCACACCCGCTGATACTTTAAAAATTCTCCGCAAAGAACTATTTGCCGGATTAGGTACAGCTATTGCGTTATGTATAACTATGATGCTACTTTCTCTCATCTGGGCTAAACCTGAAGAAAGATGGGTAGCCTTAATTGCAGGTACAGTGATGGCAACTAATACAATGGTTGCTGTGACTCTGGGAACTTTATTACCAATGGGCTTGAAAAAATTAAAGCTAGATCCGGCATTGGTGAGTGGTCCATTAGTGACAACAATGTTAGATACCATCGGTTTTTTAACCTTCCTGTCATTAATTTCTATTGCTTTAAAGGTATTCCATCTGCAAGCTTAAATAGTTTTGCCATTGGCAATTGGTAATTGGTAAAGATTTGTGATTACTGGTTAACAATTACCTAAACAATCTAAAATCCAACATCCAAAATCTAACATCTAAAATCTCAATGCCTATTACTACTTGGACTCGTCATCACATTCTTTCCCTAGCTGATTTTACAACCGCTGAATATAACGCCGTTCTACAAACTGCTGCCTCATTTCAAGAAGTTTTATCACGTCGCACTAAGAAAGTACCAACTTTGCAAGGACAGGTAGTGGCCAATTTATTTTTTGAACCTTCTACTCGTACCCGCAGTAGTTTTGAAATTGCGGCTAAAAGGTTAAGTGCAGATACACTAAATTTTGCTGCGGCTACATCTTCTATGACCAAGGGAGAAACAATTTTAGATACTGCTAAAACCTATTTAGCGATGGGTACAGATATTATGGTAATTCGCCATAAAGAAGCAGGAGTTCCCCAAGCGATCGCTCAAGAAATGGATCGTTTAGATGTAAAAGTTAGCGTCCTCAATGCAGGTGATGGACAACATGAACATCCATCTCAAGGATTACTAGATTTATTTACAATTTGTAGTTTAATTGACCATGAAAAACCTAGAATTGAATTATTAGAAGGTAAAAAAATCGCCATTGTTGGAGATATTTTACATTCCCGTGTCGCCCGTTCTAATATTTGGAGTTTAACCGCTAGTGGTGCTGAAGTTCATTTAGCTGCACCACCAACATTATTACCTAAATTCTTTGCTGAATATTTAGAAGGTACAGAAAAATCTAATCGTTTATTTACCCATTGGCAACTAGAACCAGCTTTAGAAAATGCCGATTTTGTCATGACTTTGCGTTTACAAAAAGAACGGATGACAGCCCATTTATTACCCAGTTTACGAGAATATCATCAATTATTTGGTATTACTAGAAATAAATTAAAGTTATGTAAACCCAACGTTAAAGTTTTGCATCCAGGCCCGGTAAATCGTGGTGTGGAAATTAGTTCTGATTTAATGGATGATCCTGAATTTAGTTTAATTCAATCTCAGGTGACTAGCGGTGTGGCTGTGCGGATGGCATTGTTATATTTTATCGGTAGTGGCAGGGCTTAATTAGGATAATTGATAATTGACAATTGATAATTGACAACTGAATCTTCCTGGAAATGAGAGGATTGAGGAATAGGAACTTTGTTATTTTTTCTCCTGGAGGTGAGAGAATAAGAGTATAATATATTGATTTACTCTACTGATATTGGCTACACTCGGCTTTATGATCTATTACTAAACTGATAAATTCAATTATGTGTTTGGACTGGCACAAGATAGTTGCTCATTCCATATTTTTCAATAAAATCTAGAATTTACGCATTGACATAAAACACCAAATATGTATGCCAGCCCACACAGCACGGGTCTATTTATTGTCAACAGAATAATTAACAAAGTCTGAAACTAGCTATTTTGTAAATGCATATCATGATTAATTTGTACAGTGTGTAATTCCTGAAAACCATAATTATTTACTGGCAATTTATCATCACACAATTGGTTTCAGATTTCCCTTTTCGCTGTTACTTTTCTTAATTGCTACTCATTAGGCCAAAATCCAGCTATAATCTGTTTCTACTCTCATATCCCGGAGAACTACTGATGAATGCTCTATCTACCCTCGATCAAATAGCTCAAGATTTAGAATATGATCCAAACTCCAAACGGATTAAAAAATTAATATTCTGTACTTGTAAAAAAGTGGGGGCAAATGATGAAGAAAAGCTAGATAGATATACATTCCAAGAATTAATTCACGAATTATACAATTTAAATCCAACTATAGATTACTTAAATTATACTTTAACGCAAGTTGTCAATACCCTGAATAAACCAGCCGAATATGCGATAATTGCGAATATTATTTTGAATAAATTAGATACATTATATGTAATATCAAATGATGAAGCAACAGGAATAATCTTCAATCAACCTACTCAACCAGAAGAAACAGAAATAATATCCAATCCACCTCAACCACAAATATCATCAACCTCTCATTATCTAGAATCAGCAACAACCGATCAAACTAAATATGAATATAATCAATTTGATGTCAGACAAAATCTGATGAGATATACTAACCCACTGAGGGCTAAAATTGTTATATTCTCTGCCCTTTATCATAGGTTTACTTTTCAAAAAGAAGATTGGTTAAAATTAAAGTCAATAGAACTGGACATTTTACTAGAAAAACTATTTGATGCTTGTCCAACTATGAGAGAGTTTGAATATAGACTCAATAATAGCGTGATATATATGGGAAACTCAGATGAAAATATTCAAGCAGCCAGTACAATCATCCGATTTATGAAAAGTTTTTATGGCGATATTTCAGTTAATCCTAACCAATATTCATCTTCAGAAACTAGACCTTTAGATAGTTCTTATCGTCAAAGCACACTAACTACATTTGATGAATTGGATGAATATGACATTGATGTTGATGAAAATAATACCTGTCAACTAATCGAACCTCCTAACCAAAATATGTTTAAGAGACAAAATAATGGCAATTTTTCAGCGTAGTTAATTATCGAAAATTCCGGAAAATTAATTATAGTAATTACCAGCAAAAAAATATGGATGCTAATGAACTTCTGAAACGATATGCAGATGGAGAAACAAAATTTATCGAAGCTAACTTAAATGGAGTCAATCTTTTTGATGCAGACTTGATTGGCATAGCTTTAAATAAAGCTGATTTGAGTAATGCTATCTTAATTTTCACCTATCTCAGTCGGGCAATTCTAAATAAAGCAAATTTGATTTCTACAAACCTGAGTGGTGCAAACTTAAATCAAGCCAGTTTAATTAGTGCAAATTTGCATGATGCTGATTTACATGGTGCAAGTTTACAGGGTGCAGATTTGCGGAATGCCAATTTAACATTAGCGGATATGCTAGATGCTAATTTAATGGATGCAGATTTGCGTGGTGCAGATTTGAGTGGTGCTAACCTCACCGGCGCTTGTTTACGAGGTGCTAACTTACGAGAAGAAAAAAGAATTTACTGTGCTACTCTCCGGGGTACTAAGCTGCATAAAGCTGACTTGCGAGGTGCTGATTTAACAGGTGCAGACTTAGCTAAAGTTGATCTCAGTGGTGCTAATTTAACTGAATCAAGCTTGCGGGGTGCTGATTTGCATGGCGCTAATTTGACGGGAGCAATTTTATATAATGCGTCTTTAAGCGATATTAATTTTGCTGGTGCTATTCTCAATGGTGCTAATTTGATGAATGCTAGGTTGGAAAGATCAAATTTCACAGAAGCTGAACTGATAGATGTTAATTTGCAAGGCACAATTATGGCAGATGCAAAACTAACTAGAGCGAAAATGAATCGAGCCAATTTGATTTTTGCGAGGTTAAGTAGAGCAGATTTAAGTAGAGCTAACCTGCGCGAAGCAAACCTTACAGAAGCAGATTTAGTAGATGCCTATCTTGCTAGAACTAACTTAACTGACGCTAATTTAAGTAAAGCAAATTTGATTAGAGCAGAAATTAGTAGTGCCAATTTGATGGATACAGATTTGAGTGGTGCAGTTATGCCTGATGGAACAGTTCACTATTAGGGTGTGAGGTGTGAGGTGTGGGGTGTAGGGAGGGAAAAGTTTCCACCCGTTTTGCAATCAAAGAAATTTTTTCGCACCCTCAAGACATGGGTTTATACCTGAATTTTGGAGCTAATTTCTTACCCTACACCCTCAATTTTACTCTCCCGTAATAGAGAGTTCACTCACCCAAATTCTAGGACAAACTCCTCCTGGTGTTAATTCCGCTTCTTTCTCCACATAAACAATAGATTTCAAGACTTCCAAAAAATCACCAGCGACTGTTGCTGACTCCACACTAATTTTCTCACCTTTATTCACTAACCAACCATCAAAAGGTAAAGAAAACGAACCTTGTAAAGCTTTAACACCTGCATGGAGAGCTTGTAAATCATCAATTAAAATCACATTTTCCGCAGTTTCTAAGCTGAATTCCTGCTCAGGTTTACCTGCTGCAAAAACATGATAAAAATTTGGACTAACGCTCACTTTAGCGCCAATACTGGCATTACCTGTAGGTTGGGCATTGAACCGTTTTGCTGTGCCGGCACTATGGAGAAAACTGGTTAAAACACCTTTTTCAATTAACTTTACCTGACGGGTAGGAGTACCTTCACCATCAAAACTTTCTGCACCAACATTAGCCGGGTGTAAAGCATCATCATAAACTGACAGTAAAGGTGAAGCAATTTGTTTACCGATATCATCAGCTTTGGATAAACTTTGATTGTCCAGGATATTTTGGGCATTAAACAAATTAGAAAATGCCCCCAATAAACTCAAGAAAGCTTCAGCAGAGAAAACTACTTGATATTTACCAGTTTTGATTTTTTCATAATTCAAGTGACTGATAGTTTTTTCAGCAGTTTCTTTGATACAACCTGCAATATCTAACTCAGCCAAATTTTCTTTAACCCGATAAGCACCTGCACTGCGGGGTTTTTTACCTTCTTCCTCAGTTTTGCTGTAAAGATAAACCGAAGTCAAAGAATGAGATTCTGTTCTTAAAGCCCCATCACTGTTGAGATAAAAGCGGTCAATATCTCTTTGTGCCAACCCATTATAAGGCACACCTTTAATGGCAGGATGAGCAGCTAACAGTTCTTTTTCTGCTACTAATAATTTTTCAATCAGTTCAGAAACAGGTGCTTGGGGTGCTTTTTCTTTGGAGTTATATTCAATGGCAATAGTTGCCTCTGGACTAAAATCAGGGACGTTTTCTTTCACTCCAAAAAAACTCGCTTCGTAAGCAGTTTGTAAAGCTAATTCTAATCCTTTGGGGTCTACATCTGTAGTGCTGGTGACACCCATTGTATTTTGTTCGTTCCACACTCGAACGGTGACACCGGAACGGTTGGAAGCTTTGACTTGTTTGGGTTCACCTTGGTCAACTTGAACGCTAGTATCGTCTACTGTTGCGCCGTAAATGTCGAATTTTTTAATGCCTAATTTTTTGGCGTTTTCTTGGGCGTAGGTGGCGATTTCTTGAATGTTAGACATGATGCAATTTTGGATTTTAGATTTTTGAACACAGATGAACGCAGATAAACGCAGATGATATGGTTTATCTGTTTTCATCTCAATGATTTTTATTTGTTGTTTTTATCTGCCGCCGACGGTAATGGAATCGACTTTGATGTGAGGTTGGCCAACGGTGGTGTAAATGCTGCCACTGACTGAACCACAAAAACCGGGAGCTAGCTCTAAGTCTTTAGAACATAAGGAAATTTTGTTCATGATTTCTTTGGCTTCACCGATGAGAGTAGCACCTTTTAATGGTTTGGTAATTTTGCCGTTTTCTATTAAGTAAGCTTCATCAACGCTAAAGTTAAATTGACCTGTTGCGCCCACACTACCGCCACCCATTTTTTTGCAATAAATACCTTTATCAACGGAGGCAAATAAATCTTCATTGCTGTATTCGCCTGTATCAATATAGGTATTTCTCATCCGACTAGCAGCAGCGAAGGTGTAATTTTGACGGCGACCACTGCCTGTTCTGGGATGTCCGGTGCGAACTGAACCTGTTCTGTCAGCAAGGAAGTTTTTGAGAACGCCTTTTTCAATTAATAATGTTCTTTGGGCTGGCATTCCTTCGTCATCCATATCAATTGTCCCGAAGGCATTGTCAGCACGTCCTTCATCCCATGCTGTTAAACTTTCATGGGCAATTTTTTCGCCTTTTTTATCCGCAAATGGTGTGGTTTGGCGTTCAATTTGGGTAGTTTCTAATAGGTGTCCACAGGCTTCATGGAAAATTACTCCGCCAAAGTGATTAGCCATGATTATGGGGTAAGTTCCTGATTCTACATAATCTGCGTAAAGCATTTTACCCGCAGATTCGGCAATTTGTTCAGAAGCTTGTTGATAATCCCAAGTTCTCAGGAAGTTAGTATCACTGGTGTTACCTGCACGTTCACCAATGGAGGCACGGTTGGCACCATCAGCACAAAGAATATTAAAGCCAACGGACTGGGTAAGCCGGATATCACGGGCAAATGTACCATCACTGGCAGCAACTAATACTTCTTGCCAGTCACGGAAATAGGTAGCACGGCGAGATTGGACGTGAGTAGCTTTTTTGTGAAGTTGGGCAGTACCATCCAAGAGTATTTCTCCCATTTCCCGAATAGAACTGCACAGAGGTAGCCAGCCATCTTTACCGCGTTTGGTTGCGTAGTCTCTCAGTAGTTCTAGGTTGATTTCGGGAATAAAAGCACTTGGCCCTGGTAGTTGTAGTCCCAAGATGGAAAGACCTTTTTCTAAGGCAGCTTTTAAACCAGCAAATGTCAGGTTGTTCGTGCTAACGTAACAATCAGCTTTGCCGCGAAATACTCTCACTCCTGCACCGGTTGCTAAACTAGGTGAAATGCTGGTGATAGTGTCGTCTTCTGCCAAGCAGCTAATGTAGTTACGACGCTCTAAAAAGAATTCGATGAAATCTGCACCTGCTGAACGTCCTAGTCCTAAAAGGGTAGCCAGAGGCGCTTCCCAAGTGTCATCAAAGCGTTCTGTAGTTGATGAATAATGGAGACTGGGGAGTTGGTTTGAGAGAAGTAAGGTATTTGTAAGCATGAATAGCCTCTTACGCTGGCGTTATCAGAGTTTTGACTAAAAAAATCCTGGTGTCATCAGTCTAACAAATTCATAAAAAAGAAACAGTTGTGTCTTCCCTACACCAATACACCCATAGTTCTTGAGAGTTAAGAATCCTGCTAGATTGTATAATTTATTTTTCGGGTGTTTCCACAGATGTTATTTTGCTGCTATTACTAATAAATATAGTAATCCGAAAACTCAGACCAAAAATACTTTCCATCCCATTACCTATGACCTGTCGCCTCTTCCCTGCTATAACTGATGTAGGATTACTATATGACACTATTTAAACCGGAAGAATGCTTGATCTTAGTTGTAGATGATGTCAAACTCAATTTACAAGTTATTGGCAAAATTTTAGATAAAGTCGGCTATGAGTATACTTTTGCATCTAATGGCTATCAAGCTTTAGAGCGAGTTAAATCCGCTCATCCAGACTTAATTTTACTAGACTTAATGATGCCAGAAATGGATGGGTTGGAGGTATGTGAAAAAATCCAATCTAATCCAGAATTAGCAGAAATTCCCATTATTTTCTTATCTGCTAGTCAAGAACAAGATCATTTACTTAAAGCCTTTCAAAAAGGTGCAGTTGATTACGTCTCTAAACCGTTTCATCATGCAGAACTTCTGGCTCGTGTCAGAATGCACTTAGAATTAAAATATTCACGGCAAAAATTGAAAAATTTATTGCAGGAACAAGTTGAATTAGTAAAAAAATTAGAAAAATTAGCCAATACTGACCCATTGACTGAAGTTTGGAATCGTCGTTATCTGATTACGGTAGCAGAGCAAGAAATAAAAAGAAGCCAGCGATATAATTTACCTTTTTCTGTACTTTTAATAGATATTGATTATTTCAAGAAAATTAATGATAATTATGGACATAGCATAGGAGATGAAATAATTATATTTATGACCAAAACCGTTATCGCTCATTTGCGAACTGTAGATTGTTTTGGTAGATTTGGAGGTGAAGAATTTGTCGCCTTACTACCAGAAACGGATATACAAAAAGCTATAATAGTGGCTGAACGTATCCGAGTAAATATTGAAAATCAGTACATTGATGTCGAAAATAAAAAAGTATCAATTACAGTTAGTATTGGTGTATCTAGTTATAATTTAGGAGATGAAACTATTGATACTATTATTCAACGAGCAGACCAGGCACTTTATCAAGCAAAAAATCAAGGACGTAACCGAGTAATTGGTAATATAGCAGGTGACAGGTGACTCTTGATCGGTAATTTTAGATCTTAGATTTTAGATTTTATATTAAAATATTTGGTATAGGTCGGGAGTCCTTCAGGACGTAAAAATCTCGCTGCGCTGCGTACGCTTCGCTAACGTAAATCCCAAATCCACAATTTTCACGCTCTACACTTTAGGGTGGAGTCAATCCAAAATCCATAGACGCTTTCTTCGGCTTCCCGAAGGGTAATCGTCAATCCAAAATCGACTGACAGGTAACAAGTTTTTAAGCAACTTTACTTTTTGATACATAGGGTTTGCTGAAAAAGTCGAAAAAAACGTTGAGGAGAATTGAGTGGGTAGTCAGGCAGAAAT
>NZ_LUFH02000100.1 GCF_001586785.1 Sphaerospermopsis aphanizomenoides BCCUSP55 | reverse complement strand
AGGGGAGGGCATCCCCAAAGTAACGCTACAGGAGTTGAAGCCTCTACTCTACTTGGTGCAAACCTGGTTGAGCAAGTTTTGACGATGAATGTAGAATCCCCGTGTCTTTAGACCGGGGAGTGTCAATGATTGACATTTTAATCTAATCTTTGATATTCTTCCAGAATTAATGAAATTGTCTAGCAATAACTATATGAGTTTTTCTAGCACAGCCCTAGAGCAGCGAGAAAGAGAATTAAAGGCACTTACAACTTTTTTGACCTATAGCTTGATTGGATCGTTGACTCTACATATTGGGTTGCTGGCTTCTGGTATTGGCAATCTGCTAATGAAAGTGCCGGAAATTGCAGAAGAACCAATGGAAATTACTGTTGTAGAAACTCCACCAGAAACAGAACCTTTACAAAAAGCAGAACAGCCACAACCTGATGTTGCCGAAAAATCCCAGATTTTGACTAGTTCAGATAGTCAGCCTGGTGGCGGTGGTGGGTTGAGTATCAACAACAGTTCTTCTACATCTGAATTAAAGCCGCAACCACAACAAAACCAGGTGGTAGCCACTAAAGCATCTCCTGTGGTGCCATTTCCGAAAATAGAAGCTCTTAAACCTTTACCTTCTATACCCAAAGAACTTGTTTCGGAAAGGAAATTAGAACCCCAATCTCAAGTAAAAGCGTCTGCACCCCAAAATATACTTACTCAAACCTCATCTAGAGATAGCACGACAGTACAAACATTTTCACAATCCAGTGCCAATTTAAGCAAATTACTGGCAGGAATTAGAGATAATCGAGCAAATCAAGCAGCTTCACAACCTTCTCAGGGTACGGCAGAGGGTAATGAAGGTGATGGCACAGCAACATCGAACTCTTCAGGTATTCCTGGCAATGGTATTCCTGGCAATGGTAGTGGCAGTGGTAGCGGTAGGGGTAGTGGCAGTGGCAGTGACAGTGGCAGTGACAGTGGTAGTGGTAGCGGTAGTGGCAGTGACAGTGGCAGTGGTAGTGACAGTGGCAATGGTAGCGGTTCAACAGTTGCAACTGCACCAACAACTCCCAAAATAAGAACTAATTCTGGGAATGGTGATGGTCGTGCTGCTTGTCGGGAGTGTAATAGTAGTTATCCAGAATGGGCGAGAAAGAGAGGTTTAGAAGGTAGAGTTGAAGTAGCTGTGGATACGGATGCTCAGGGCAATGTTACTGATGTGCGGTTATTGAGATCCAGTGGTAATGATAGATTAGATGCAGAACACCTAGATAGAGCGCGGAAATGGAAGCTCAAGGGTAGTTCCAGTGGTAGACAAGGTGTAACTATTGGTACTGAATATGCGATCGCAGGTTCTCAACGACATCGCCAATTACAGGAACGCAAGAAACAAAGAGAAACAGAACAAAGAAACAGTGAATCTACTAACAGTGCGAGTAATTCTGCCACTGAAACACCCAGACGCAGAAGAAGATTGGTAACATCATATTAGCGAAAATCTTCCCAAAGAATCGACTACAGAAACCAGAAGCATTCGCCACCCAAGAAATGTAGCCGCATCCACAGAATCTACTTCCACTTCCACAACCAAAGGACAGCGTTTGGGAGAAGCTCTCAGAAGAAGAAAAAGAAGAGATCAAGCTGCAACTAATACTTCTTCATCGTCAGGAGAAACAAGGAAAAGAAGACGAAGACGGGAAATAACCCCGGCTTCCTCAGTCAATTCCAATAGTGAAAGCAGTCCCAAACCTACCAGACGGCGGCGGCTTTTGGAACAACCTACATCTTCAGAGCCAAATCAACAATCATCTCCATCAGGTGATACTAATTAGGGTTTGCTGAATAAACTTGCTTTCTACCTTTCATGCAATAGTTCTAGTTGTTTTAACTGCTGTGACTGTTCTTGTAAGCGAATTGAAAGGCGATCACACACCAATTCACAGATCTCAAAAATTAACGGGTCAGTAATTTCATAATAAACACTTACCCCCCGTGGTTGTCGCTTGACAATTCCCGCTTGGGTGAGTATCTTCAGATGTTTAGAAACATTTGCCTGTCCCAATTCAGTAGTTTCAATAATTTCTGTGACATTTTTACTACCTGACTTTAGCGAACAGAGAACCTGAAGCCTGCTAATCTCCGACAGCACCTTAAAATAATCAGCAATTTGTCCTAGAGCCGCTGGTGAAGTTTTTAACATGAACTATGGCAACGAAGATTTTTTATCATATTACTATATGGTAGTATAACATATAACTAACATTAGTTGCTAATTAGGGAACAGGGAAAGCAAGAAGCAAACGTTTTTTCCAATTACCAATTACCAGCCTTAACCAGACATTTCGCAACTTAGGTTATTATCTCTGCGTTCATTCTCTTTGGGAGTGGTAAAAATGACAAATCACAAAAAACGCCTGTTGATAGTTGGTGGTGTTGCGGGTGGCGCTTCAACTGCTGCAAGAGCGCGTCGGTTATCAGAAACAGCCGAAATTATTATTTTTGAACGTGGTCAGTTTGTCTCCTTTGCTAACTGTGGCTTACCTTACTACGTTGGGGATGTAATTACGGATGAACAAAAGCTTTTAGTCGCAAATGCAGATTTATTCAAACAGCGATTTAATATTGATGTCCGCTTAGAAAACGAAGTTCTAGGAATTGACCGGGAAGCTGCTGTCATTACCGTCAAAAACCGCACAACCGGGGAAATTTACCAAGAACCCTACGATGCTTTGGTACTTGCACCGGGAGCAGCTTCCATTCGTCCACTCTTACCAGGAATTGATTTACCGGGAATTTTTGCCGTGCGAACCATACCTGATAGTCGTCGCATCCGCGAGTGGATTAGTAAAAAAGAAGTAAAACGGACTGTAGTGGTTGGTGGTGGCTTTATTGGCTTAGAAATGACTGAAAATCTTGTTCATCGCGGAATTTCCGTCACTTTATTACAAAATCAAACTCAGGTGATGGCTCCCCTTGACCCAGAAATGGCCACACCAATTCATGATCTACTAGAATCTCATGGTGTTAAATTAGGCTTGGGTGATGGCGTGGTTGGATTTGAAGCTAATGCCGACGACAGTATTAATGTTATCACCCAATCAGGGGAAAAACACACAGCCGATTTAGTGATTTTAGCCATTGGAGTACGTCCAGAAACCACCCTCGCAACAGCAGCAGGCTTAGAAATTGGCACACGGGGAGGGATTCGCGTCAACGCACAAATGCAAACCAGCGACGAGAAAATCTGGGCTGTGGGGGATGTGGTAGAAGTACAGGATTTTGTCACTAAAGAATGGACATTTATTCCCTTAGCAGGGCCAGCTAACCGTCAAGGAAGAATAGCCGCAGAGGCGATTTTTGGCAGAAATACCCAATTTAGAGGAGTGCAAGGTACATCTGTTTGTGGCATTTTTGGTTTAACAATTGCTACTACTGGTGCTAACGAGAAGACACTCAAACGTTTAGGTTGGGATTATGACAAAGTTTACCTGCATCCAGGGCATCATGTTGGCTATTATCCCAATGCCAAACCGATTAATATGAAATTGCTGTTTTCTCCTGAAGATGGCAGGCTTTTAGGAGCGCAAGCAGTAGGAGAAGCAGGAGTAGAAAAGCGTATTGATGTGATGGCGATCGCAATTCAATTGGGAGCAACAGTATATGACTTGGAAGAAGCAGAGTTATGCTATGCACCCCAGTTTGGTGCAGCTAAAGACCCGGTGAATATTGCGGGAATGATTGCAGGTAATGACCTGCGCGAAGATGCACCCTTGGTACATTGGGAAGATTTGCCGAAGTTAGATGGGGTGCTGCTGGATGTGCGAGAAGTGCATGAGTTTGCAGCAGACCATGTAGAAACCGCCATCAATATACCTTTATCTGAATTGCGTCAGCGGATGGTGGAGTTACCAACTGATCAAAATATTTGGGTATATTGCCAAGTAGGACAACGGGGTTATTATGCTACTCGTGCGCTGCGGTTAAATAATTTTCAGGCTTACAACCTGAGTGGAGGTTTTAAAACTTATCAAGCTGGGAAAAATAATTCCTAATTCGTAATTGAGAAAAATGGTGGTGTACCAGTCCTGAAAATATTTAAAAGATCAGCACTTAGAACTCTCCTCAACTCCTTTTGAGGAAAATTTTGTGAAAAAATATTGATTTTTGTTTTAGTTCATCAAGGAGTTTATTGTATGGGGTGTGGAGGATAAATCATCTGTTCCTTGCTATAAGTACCCAAGCAAAATTAATTTAACATATAGAGTGAAAACAAAAATGTTTGTGTTCCTTACCTGTTTCCTGTTAAGAGTTCCCTGTTCCCTCTCCTAACTATAAAATTTATTTTGCACGACTACTTATCAGTTGTTTGTATCTGCAATAGTAACTAAACCATGTATGCCTATTCCGGCGATCGCAAATCCCAGTAATGCCCAAGTAGCATCTGCAAAAACATTGATCCGATGGGCTAAGGCTCGATGATAGGCAAATTGTAGACTTTTTTCATTAGCCTTTTCATCCCTTACCAACTGCGAAACATAACTTTCAGCTTTGATCAGTGCGGAATAATCCGTACCAAAGTAATAAAGAGAAATAAGAAATACTGATAGACCTGGTATGACTAAAGTTAAAATCAGAATTCCTGGGCGTGTTTTCATAAAAATAACAGGTGACAGGTGACAGGTGACAGTGTTAAATTTTTCCCAGTTGTGGGCATAATACTGTTTGTGCTTGCACTTCTTGGGCTGAATATCACGAGATGAAAACGGTATTTTGGCGAAAAATCAGATTTCGGTGGTTGTTACTGACATTGTGCAGTATTGTCTGGGTGGGTTTGGTATTTTTACCAGTATATGCTGCATCTCCGCCGACAATAAATAATCTCAAACAACAGCAGCAGCAAATTCAGCAACAGCGTCAGAATGTGATTCAAGAACAGAACCGCTTAACGAATTTGCAAAAGGAAGCACAAAAACATTTAACTGGTTTAAATCAAAATGTGCAAACTACTAACAGCCAAATTCAAGACAGTGAAGCTAGGTTAAAATTTGCTACAGAACGCCTCCAGCAGTTAGAAGCTGATTTGTTGGTAGCAGAACGTACCTATCAAGAAAGACAGGCTGCAACTATAGCGAGATTACAATATCTTCAACGTTATCCAGCTTCTCACGGATTAGCGGTTTTGTTGCAAAGTCAGAATTTAAGTGATTTTACTAGCCGTCGTCATCAGTTAAAGCTTGTGTATCAAGCAGACCAGAAAATTTTAGCTAAACTAGCAACCCAGGCTAATTTGTTACTGCGGCAAAGAACAGAAGTAGAAACACAAAAAAATCTGATAGCCTTAATTAGAGAGCAATTATTAGTGCAGAAAGCCGATTATCAAAGTCAAGCAGAGTCACAAGCAGAATTGATTTCCCGTTTAAATAGCGATCGCTTGGCCTTGGAAGCAGCACAAAATCAATTAGAAAAAGATTCCCAAAATTTAACAGTATTGATTCAAAAAAAGATTGCGGAACAAAAAGCTAAGGAAGCCAGAGAAGCAGCACAAGCCAAAGCTAACAGTAAAATTTGGGTTCGTGGTACAGGTATTTTTGCCTTTCCTAGTGATGCACCTACTAGTAGTCCCTTTGGTTGGCGAATACACCCTATTCTCGGTTATCGGCGTTTTCACGCAGGTTTGGATTTTGCGGCGGGTTATGGTAGCACCATTAGATCCGCAGATTCAGGAACAGTGATTTTTGCTGGCTGGTATGGTGGTTATGGTAAAGCTGTAATTGTTAGTCATGGCAAAGGAATTACCACACTATATGGACATTGTAGTGAGTTGTATGTGACAGAAGGGCAATCTGTAGAGAAAGGACAAGCGATCGCTGCTGTTGGTTCGACAGGTTTATCCACAGGCCCCCATCTGCATTTTGAAGTCCGACGCGATGGTACACCAGTTGATCCTGCTAATTATTTATAATTTAAAAAGTATGCTATACTAGAAAAGTATTTTGGGCGCGTGGCTCAGTGGATAGAGCAACAGATTCCGGTTCTGTGGGTCGGGGGTTCAAATCCCTCCGCGCTCGTTTCTTCAAAGTATCATCAGATAAAGATTCTAGGTTATTACAGGGTTAGTTAGTTTCTCTCATTCTCTACTCCATTATGACCTCTTTGGGGTCAGTTTTAAGTTGGTTTTGGGTCAGGTTTGGGTCAACGAGAGAGTATAAGACTTGGGACAAGCCTAGTTAAAACTTAGTTATCTGTTTGTGATGTCTATCTCAAATTCTATGCAAACCAAGTTGGTGCTTAGATGCTGAGTAATATCATGTATCGGTGAACTAACTAACCATCAGTCTTTTAATTGTTAAGGAGAAAACACATGAAACTTTACTGCAATTTTGAAGTTAACAACAAGGTAATTCGTGCAGAGACGTATCTTGAGCAAAAACAAGATGATTGTTCTGTTTTAGCGACTGTATTCCCTTGTGAAATTAATTATCCTACTTTAACTTCAGATTGCTCTCTGGAAAGTGTGATAGGTTTCTCAGATTTATTGTTAGATAAAACATCAGGTTCAATTTGTGAAAAAAGAACTGAACAGACGATCAAAGAAAATATTCAAGAATACAAAGTGAAGTTACCTTCTGCTAAATTAGTATCTAAAAATCCTCCTAAAGCTCATGATAGTGTGTTAGTACAAATTTATTTAACGAATATTCCATATTCTTTTAAACCTTTGATTGTTACTCGTGAACAAGAAGGAAAAGAACCAGAAATTTATCAAAGTAACTTTACAGAAATTAATATTATAGGACAACATAAAGTTGTTATAAAACCTTATTCAGAAGGAGTCATAAGCCATCTACTAGAAGTAGATGGAGTTACTTTTGCTGACTTAGAAAACGTTATTGAGCTAATTGATTCTATTTGTTTGCTGATTACTTTTGCCTCTGGACGTATGTGTTCAATTGCGAAAATACAAGTTTTACATGATACAAAGATAGTTCATTTAGAATATATCTCCCCTGAAAATACTAAATTAAGAGAAGGTAATACAGTCATTTATAGTGAAGAAGACGTGATTCACTTTATTGAATCTACCTATAATGATTATATATCAAAAGTTAATATTTACAAATTGAGACACCTAATTAAGTTAGGTATATTAGCTAAAAATACACCTTATATAGAAAATAAAACACTATTAATATGTAATTTTTTGGAAATTTTGCGATATAATTACGCTATTAATATTGCTGTTCCTAGAGGCACTTTTTGTACAAGAACCAGGACAGACGGTTCACTTGAATTTAGATTTAAAATTGGAAATAATGTTGCTGGCTTTCATGATATTATTGACGATTTTTGTCAAACAAACAACTTGAAAGGTTGGATTAAAGATTATACAAAGATCCGTAATGAAATAGTACACCAAGGAGAAGTAGTTGGTAATAGTTATATTGAAAAAATTCAAAATTATTTACAACTTCACCATTTCTGTGATCGAGTGATACTTACACTTTTCAACTGGGATCAAGTATCAGGTTATTATATTCCAAAACATCGAATTCACAGAAAAATTACAAATGGGAAACAAGTAAACCGAATTAAATTTAAAAGATAAACTATATTAATATTTTACAGTATGTTACTTAATGAAGTATTAATAACATATTGTAAAAGTATTTTCAAAAAGAAGCGGTATGGAAGAAAAAACTTACTATTCTAAAGTAAGTAATTGTACATTTTTTTGAATGATTTGTTGATATATATAGTTGTAGTGATGTCTTTGATAATTTGATTTATTTTCCTTACTTGAGAAATGGGTTGATACGTATTTATTTTATTCCTTAAAAAAATATATATTTAAGTTCCAATATTAACAATCATCACAAATTCACACACATTATTTCTGATAGAATATGAAAGAGCCGAATTAAAACAACGATTTTACTACTATAGTAATAATACTTGTATATTAAAAGACTGCTATTAAGTAAGAAATTTGTTAAAATCTTTGACAAAAATGGTTTGTGGGCTAGGTTTAAGTAGACAAGCTACTCAAACACACGGCATGAAGCCGACGTTCACCCACGGTTATATTATATCATTTACATGAAAAACTTTCAACTCATGTGAGGAATCGAAACCAATGTTGTGATTAATTTGATACTAGAAGATAGCAAGTAATATCTAAGATGAGCTACACTAAGGATCTCAATATTCTAAATTTTCTTCTAAAATTATACCATCTCCCTAAACGGTATAAAACACCGATGACACAAACATCAACCCACACAGGCGTAACTTTAAACCTAACCCTACAGTTAATTGATTAAGTGGTCATTTAATTTAGCAAACGACATTAAGTCCCATTAGTGATTAAACTAGTAGATAGAATTGCTTCTCAGTTAATTTGTATGACTACACAAACATTATCGACACCAGAAGTCTATCAAGGACAGTTTGGCGAATTTACAATTACGAAGGGCGATCGCACAGGTGTGATCATCTACCGTGCAAGTTTAATGATAGCCGCCATTAGTTTTGCGATCGGTAGCGGTTTAGCTTTATTTTATCCTCACCAACCTGTAGCTATTCAAGCCATTACTCCGCTTTACACCTGTTTTAGTTTAGCCTTGGGTGTGAGTTTATTAACTATTCACATTTACATGAAATTACTGCACCAAATTTTACAGCTTTTTTGGATTATTGGCAGTATTTCGGCTTTTATCTTCGCACATTTTGACAGTCAACCTTTTGCAATTACTGTTTATAATCAACCTTTAACTTTATTTGGTGTTGGTTTTACCTTTGCGGCTTTAACCGGGATTTTCTTTAAAGAAGGTTTCTGTTTTCATCGTTTAGAAACTAAAATCTTAACTCCCCTTGTTCCCTTGCTTTTATTAGGACATTTAACCGGAATTTTATCAATTCAAGCTGAACAGGTTTTATTAGGAATTTGGGTAATTTTCTTTTTAATCTTTGCATTGCGGAAAACAGTACAAAATATTCCCGCAGATATTGGTGATAAATCTGTGTTTGATTATTTAGAAAATCAAAGATTAGCAAAGGTTTAATGTTCAGAAATGTCAATTATAGAAGAACGCAAATATTGGTTAGCTTGGTCGCAAATTTCGGGAATTGGCCCAATATTACTGCAAAGATTACAGCAACATTTTAGTAGTTTAGAAACTGCATGGAAAGCTAGTCCAGGGGAATTGCGACAAGTTGAAGGTTTTGGATTTCAAACTTTAGAAAAAGTCGTCCAACAAAGAAGTCGTTTAAACCCAGAACAACTACTTCTTCAACACCAACAAATAAACCCTCATTTCTGGACACCAGCAGATTCAGAATATCCCCAATTATTGAAAGAAATTCCTAGTCCTCCAGCGATTTTATATTATCGTGGTGAAGTTGATTTACAAGAAAATGCAGCACAAAAACCCTTAGTAGGAATTGTGGGAACTCGTAAACCTACAGAATATGGAATTAAATGGACTCGTCAAATTAGCACTGCTTTAGCAAAAAATGGTTTTACAGTTGTTTCCGGTATGGCCGAAGGAATAGACACCGAAAGTCATACAGCCGCAATGAAAGCGGGAGGAAGAACAATAGCGGTAGTGGGAACAGGTGTAGATGTTATTTATCCCTATAAAAATAAAGATTTATATCAACAGATTTTAAAATCTGGGATAGTAATTAGTGAATATCCCGCGAAAACTGCACCTAACCGCACCCATTTTCCTCGTCGAAATCGCATTATTGCTGGTTTAAGTCGAGCGATATTAGTAATGGAAGCAGGAATAAAATCTGGTGCATTAATAACAGCTACCTATGCTAATGAATTTTGTCGAGATGTTTACGCTTTACCAGGAAGAGTTGATGATCAACCATCTCAAGGATGTTTAAAATTGATTAGTCAAGGTGCAGGTTTAATCAATCAACAACTTAGTGAATTATTAACAATGTTGGGTGCAATTCCCCAAATAGATGTAGACACACAAATAGTTAAATCAATAGTTCAATCTGCTCCTTTACCTCAACCTACTCAACCTCAATTAGAACCAGAATTACAACAGGTAATAGATACGTTAGCTATTGATGCCTTACCTTTTGATTTTATTGTCCAAAAAACGGGTATGGATGCTGGTTTAGTCTCTAGTTCTTTATTACAGTTAGAATTGATGGGTTTAGTTTCTCAACTTCCAGGAATGCGATATCAGAAATTATAGGTGACAGGTGACAGGTGACAGTTGACAGGTGACAGTAGGAAGTTTACCAATTATCAATTATCAATTATCAATTATCAATTATCCTTTTCTCCATATTCCATCCCATTAGCTTCAGCGTAACGGTGCAGAAAACGCATAACTCTATCAAAATGATTATCTTGTTCAATTTCAAATTGACAATCTACCCTTTTTAATTCATCCCCTTCATCACCACCAAAAATAAACTTTGTTCCTGTAGGAGTAACACTAATTTCTCCTTCTTCATCAGTTAACAATAGAGAATTTAGCGACTGTTTAGTAAAACTATTAAAACCTGATAAAGCTTGTAATTGTTCAAATTGCATTAAAACAATACGTTTACCAGTACGGGTTTCCCGTCGTAAACTCACATTACTCAATTCTTCAAAAACACCTGCAAAAAATTGAATTGATGGAGGGGTAGATGTCATAATTAATTTGTAATTTGTAATTTGTAATTTGTAATTTGTAATTCGTAATTCGTAATTCGTAATTTGTAAATAGGAAGCAACTGTTGACTTTTGACTTTTGACTTTTGATTTTTGATTTTTAACTTGTTTACTGTGGTGGGTAATATTGTGGAGTCATTACAGGAGGTTGATAAGTACCCATAGGGACATTATTCACCATACCATTAGGCATGATTGGGTTCATCACCTGGGGTTGAATGAAAGGTTGAATAGGTTGAATAGGTTGAATAGGTTGAATAGGTTGAATAGGTTGAACTGGTTGAACTGGTTGAACTGGTTGAACTGGAGGCTGAAAACTAGTTGACGGTGGATTATTTGTAGGAGTGCTGGGTGTGACAGTAGTTTGACTAAAGTGTTGGTAAGCTGCTTTAGAGATGGAATTAATCAGTTTTTCGGCATTAGGATCATTATTGGGACGTTTGACCATTACAGCAGCTATATAACGCTTACCGGTGGGGATATCAATTAAACCAACATCTCCCAACATAGTGCCAATATCACCGGTTTTATGATAAGCTCTAGCTCCTTCTCCCAAACCAGAAGGTAGAAGATTATCTCTTTCTGTGCGACGCATAATATCCAACATTAAATCACGCGATCGCATACTCACTAAATTACCCTGATTTACCTTAGCAATTAGATCTCCTAATTCTTTAGGTGAGGTGGTATTTGTGCCTTGTAAATCTGGTAGTGGATTACGAATCATTGTAGTTGCTAATCCCCAACTACGAAAACGCTCATTTAATACTTCTTGGCCTCCCAATCGAGTAATGAGCATATTTGTGGCAGTATTATCACTAATAGTAATCATTTTTGTAGCAATATCTAGCGCCGTGTATTGACTACCTACAGATTGGGTGCGTAAACTGCCCGAACCTTCTGCAATCATCTCTTTTTGCAGAGTTAACATTTCATCAAGGCGAATTTTTCCTGCATCCACATCCTGAAAAAATGCAATCAGAATGGGAATCTTAATTGTGCTGGCCGCCGGAAAACTAGCATTACTATTAATATCAACATAAGCACCCGTATCTAAATCTACCATGAATACCCCAGGAATCAGATTTGGGTATGGTGTTGCCAGATTTTGTACAGTAGTTTTTAAAGGAATAATTTCTTGTGATAGGTATAAACCAGAAGAGGCTTGGTTATTAGAATTAGATTGGGTAACATTAGTCCCAGATGGAGGGGAAGCAGTTTTAGGGATGCGATTAGCGGGGTCTAAGACTGACAACAGCGTACCGACAATAGCACCTATGCCGACTCCAACAATCAACAACCGCAGCATATATAGTATAGTTTTAGCCATTGGCTTTAACTGGGTTTTGCGCGATGGCCGCCTATTTATTTTTGGCTTTCCTTGCTTTTGAACACGCACAGTCTTTACTTTCCCAGTAGCTGGTGGCGGAATTTTTTCCTTGGGCTTAGGGATGGGTTTAACTGCTACTGGCATGACTATTCTAGATGATGGTCTTTGCCCCCCAACCGGGAGAGCAGAGGCACTGATATGATTATTCAGCCGTGTTAAGGCCACAGCTTCTGGTCTAGTCACACCTTTTTGCTGGTTCTTAACAGGCTTCGGTGCTGTCTTTTGGACTGGGCGTGTCCGGCGACGACGCTGTGGTTGCCGTTGTGAGACAGCTATTAGTTTGTCACTTGATTCTGACACTGCTACTCCTTGTTACCCACGTAAACGTTCGACCCAAAATTAAATCCAAACCAAAATTAAATTCAAAATTAACTATATTATGCACCTTGATCACTCAGATCACCTTCTGGGACTAAGTAGCTTTTTTAAGTTTAGTTTAATTCATATTGACGTAAGTTGCTAGTTAGGTGACAGGTGACAGGTGACAGGTGACAGGTGACAGGTGACAGGTGACAGGTGACAGGTGACAGGTGACAGGGAAGAGGGAAGAGGGAAGAGGGAAGAGGGAAAGAAGGAAAAATTAATTATTCCCTATTTCCTATTCCCTTGTTTCCAAATTACGAATTGCCCATTCTATTTGTCGCAACATCCCACGCAGCATAGCTACTTCGGTAGTTTGGATATGAGCGCGATTATATAGATGGCGGAATTTTTCCATTCTACTGGCTGCTGTATGGGGATAAAGATACCCTATGGATAATAGTAAAGATTCTAATTCCTGATAGTAAGGTTCCACAATCTCGAAGGGTGCGATTTCGGTTGTGGGATTTTTCTGTGTTGTATATATTTCTGCTAATTGTGATAATTCGTAACAACAGATGGATACTGCCGTAGCTAAATTTAGGGATGGGTATTCTGAATTGGTAGGAATGAAAACTAATTTATGAGCATAATTTAATTCTTCATTGGTTAAACCCCTATCTTCTCTGCCAAAAATTAAGGCTACTGGCTTTTCTGTTTCTTCTAATAACCACGGTAGGGCTGTACGAGGAGACTCTAAAGATATTTCTCCGCTATAATCACGGCCGATGGTAGCGATCGCTCGCACACATCCTGGCAATGCTGCTGGTAATGTCGGAACTATGACCGCAGATTCTAAAATGTCTTTAGCGTGAACGGCCATTTTTAAGGCATCAAAAGATGAGCGATCGCACTGGGGATTAACTAATACTAGGTTATGTAAGCCAAAATTTTTCATCACCCTAGCAATTGAGCCTAAATTCAATGGGCCTGCTGGTTCTACCAACACAATTCTGATTCCAGCCAAACCCATGTTTAACCCCCTTTTGTCAGTTATCAGTTGTCAGTGGGAAAAGGCAAAATTGACACACTCCCCTACATCCTACACCCTACACCCTACACCCTACACCCTATTCCCTATTCCCTGCCTTAACAGATATGATCACTATTCCAACGAACATGATATCAGACATAACTGCACAATCTTCTCAAAGTTAAAATCATTGATTAAATCTGTTAAAGCTTTTGCTAGGGTTGCTTGCTTTTGGGGAATTTGATCGATCAGTTGTAGAGTTTGACGTTTACTGCATCTACTAGCAGCTTGCATTAATTGCTTGATCCATTCATCATTCATGACCTGTAACGATGAAGCAGAAAGAGTCATAGATAAAGATTGTTGTTCTTCGTTAGCGATATCTTCTGTTGTATTGGCGTAGATGTATTTAACTCCTAGATGTTCAGCTAATTTATTCAACAAAAATTCTTCTCGAAAAGGTTTACGAATAAAATCATTACAACCTATAGATAGAATATGAGTACGTTGTTCTTCAAATGCACTTGCAGTTAAAGCAATAATTTTAGTTTCCTGTGGAACAGCAGTTGAATCATCTCGCTCATTTAAATTATTTAAATTATTTAAATTATTTATTTTTTTTAAACTATTTATTTGACTTGTTTCCGCTGCTCGAATCTGTAGTGTAGCTTCATAGCCATCCATAACGGGCATTTGCATATCCATAAAAATTAGATGTGGTTGATAACGTTGCCATAATTCCACACCTTCTTGACCATTTTCTGCTGTATATACTTCAAACCCTAGCGGTGAAAGTAACTCTACCAAAAGTTGTTGGCTCTCCCATTGGTTTTCCACAATTAGTAACCGATATGTGGGTTGAGCAGGAGCAAGGTGAATCACTCTTTGTTTAGATATTTGCATGGGAACATTTGCTTTTTCGGCAAAATTTACCTTGATATTAAACCGAAATATACTCCCCTGACCAATCACACTATCAACTGTGATTTCACCTCCCATCAATTTGACAAACTTTTGACTAATAGTTAACCCTAGTCCTGTTCCTTCTTGTGCATCAGTAGTTCTAGCTTGTACAAAAGGTGTAAATAATCGCTTGATATCTTCTGGTTTAATGCCTATGCCCGTATCTTCTACTTCAAAAAGTAGAGAAGTAGAAGTATCGTTGCTTTCTTTGGTAATGACGCGCAGTTTTACTTCTCCTTCTTGGGTGAACTTAATTGCGTTTCCTAATAAATTTAGTAAAACTTGGCGTAGTTTAACTTCATCGGTGGTGACATATTGGGTAACATCAGGATCGCGTTCAAAAATTAGGGTTAACTGCTTAGAGTTAGCTTTTAGCCGTAATAAATCTTCTAGATTATGCAGTAAGTAATGTAAATCAAAACTAGTTTTATTAAGTTTGATTCTCCCTGCTTCAATCTTGGACATTTCTAAGACATCATTAATCAGTTCTAGCAGATGATGTCCACTACGATTGATAATATCAAGATGTGCTTGATGTTTGTGATTTAGGGATGTATCGCGGCTCATAACTTGAGTAAATCCCATGATTGAATTTAAGGGAGTCCTCAATTCATGGCTCATATTAGCTAAAAATTCACTTTTAGCTCTGTTCGCTGATTCGGCTGCATCTCTGGCTTTTTCTAGCTCTAGAGATTGTTGTTGAATTTGAGTAAATAATTCGGCTTGATAGAGGGCAATGCCTAACTGATTACTAATATTAATTATGAGATTGATTTCATTTTGTTTCCACAGCCGGGGGTGAGAGTTTTGATAAGCTGCTAACAATCCCCACAATTTACCATAATTAAAAATTGGTACAATTGTGTAAGACCTAGCTTGAAAACTTTGCAAAAGTTGAAGATAACAATCGTCAAAGCCTGCTGTATATATGTCTTCTACAACTCGGTAGTTGCTTGGTTGATGGTAAAATCCGCCTTGTGTATTTTGTAGATAAGTATCTTGCACTTCATGATCATAAAAATTATTATTTATATCTGATCTATTCAACCTTCTTCTATCAAAATTGCTCACATTACATCGCTGATGTAAAGTTGTATTTTCTGTTAATTTAATATGGCTAGGGAGATGATTATTATCATCATCATGCCATAACTTAATCCATCCATCACCTACAGATTCAGCTACAAATTCTCCACTCCAATCAGGATGGAAACGATAAATAGTCACGCGATCGCATTTCAACAGTTGTCTTAATTCTTCGGTTGTGGTGCGAAAGATTTGGGCAATTTCTAGAGTCTGACGCATTCGTTCCACTACCCGCAATGTTGCCTGTTGCTGTTCTATATTTTCTTGTAAAGCATTTTCAAATAATTGTCTTTCTAGTTCTGCACCAGCGCGGGCGGCAAAAATTCTTAAAATCAATTCAGTTGTTTGGTTTTTCACCATTGGCTTAGTATCCAGAACTTTTAAATGTCCGAGAATATTGCCTAATGAATCATGAAGAGCAATTGCTAAGTAACTCTCTACCTTTAATTCTGCTAAATGTTGATTGTCTGGAAACCATGACTGAATACCCTGGGGATAATATACCATGTCTCCAGATAATATTTGTTCACAAGCTGTCCCGATCAAATTATATTCAAAGTCCTGACCAAAGTCTTCTCCTTGCCAGTATGCCAGGGTACGAAGTATGGTTTTGGAAGTATCGACAAATCTAGTGACAAAGGCATAGCGAACTTGTAAAACTTCTGCCAAATAACGCACCAGAGAACGAAAAAATTCATTGCCTGTTTTTGATGCTGTACCTGCGACAATTAATTTTAAGGCTGTTTCCTGACGTTTGCGATCGCTAATATCTGTATGGGAACAAATTAATCGAATGGGTTTGTCATTTTCATCCCAAAGTGCCTGTCCCCGTTCTAAAATCCATTTATAGCTACCATCTTTACACTGTAGTCGATACTCTTGCATCAAGAAGGGAATTTCCCGATGGAGATGACTGGAATTTGCCTTAATCACACACTCCATATCATCTGGATGAATACGTTTTAGCCATTCTTCAATATTATTGTCAATTTCTTCTTCTGCATAACCTAATATTTCCTTCCAGCGACCAGAGTAAAAAACTTTAGATGTCTGTAAATTAAAATCATAAATGCCATCTTGACTAGCTTGAATTGCTAATTGCCAGCGTTCCTCACTTTTTCTTAATTTTTCCTCTGCCTGTTGGCGTTTAATTTCTATTTGTTGGGCGCTGATAAATTTACCAATGCTTTGAGCCATTAATTCAATAATTTCTTGCTCATGATTATCAAATTTCTGAAATCTGATTTCTGTGGAAAAAAAGCACAGTGTTCCATAAAATTGACCGTCCACCCAAATAGGAGTACCAATGTAAGATTCTAATTTCATACTTTGGTAAAGTGGATGACAGCGCATCTCTTCCATTTCTTTAACATGGTGAAATGCTATAGTTTTTTGTTGCTCAAATACCTTGCCACAATAAGCATCAGATAAATTTATTTTCAAACCAGGCTTTAAGGATTGAAATTCAGATTTAACTGCCAAAAAAGAATAAGTTTGATTATCAATTTTACCAACCGCTCCAGCAGAAAACCGCAGCACTTGACAACCTGTATCTAAATAATCTAAAAACAAGGCTTCCAACTGATGAAAATCAGTCATATTGATGCGATGTAAATGCTTAAGACTAGAACTAAAATCAGCTAGTGCCTGGGTTTTTTGCAATAACTCTTCATTTTGTTCAAGCAACTTATTTTGTAATCGCTGAATCCGCAGTTGATTTTCAACCCTGGCAATTACTTCCTCTGTTTGAAAGGGTTTAGTAATATAATCAGCTCCACCTAAAGTAAATGCTTTGACTTTATCTAAAGGCTCATGTGAAGCACTAATAAAAATTACAGGTATGCCACGGGTCTTTTCATTTTCCTTCAGCTTTTGGCAAACTTGATAGCCATCCATGCCTTTCATCATAATATCTAGCAAAATCAAATCAGGCAACTTAGCCTGAACTGACCGTAAAGCCATTTCACCATCTGGTGCAGACCGCACCTTATAACCCCAATTGGAAAGCACTTTAGATAGTAGAATTAAATTGACTGGATTATCGTCAACCACTAAAATATTGGCGAGAACTGATGAAGTTTGCAACTGATTCATAATTTAACTTGCATATTAGGGATGCTCCCGACAATTTCGCTAACTAGCAATTTACCTTAATCGGATTTGGAACTGTTTAGTAATTCAGTAGCTGCATAAATTCCTAGAGGTTTGGCAAAAAAATATCCTTGTCCCTGGTGACAACCAAGTAATTGTAACTTTAAAAATTGTTCGACTGTTTCCACTCCCTCTGCTATCACTTCTAGTCCTAAGTCATTTGCTAGGTTGGCGATTGCTTGAACTATTTGCTTGCCACTGGGAGAATCTAATTTCTGCACAAAAGAACGATCAATTTTTAAGACATTCAGAGGCAGTTCATACAGCCGGCTCAGAGAAGAATAACCAGTACCAAAATCATCAATGTAAACCCGCACTCCCAGGCTTTGCAATTTTTCCAATGTTCGCTTTGCAGTTACGGCATTTTCCATCATCGCACTTTCGGTAATTTCCAATACTAAGTTGGAAGACTTTAAACCTATTGTCTGTAAAATCTGCTCAACTTGTACTACTAAATCAGGGTTAGCTAACTGTTTACTAGCAACATTAACACTGATTGTCAGACGATCATAATCATCAGGAAACTGCTCTTGCCAAGTTCGTAATTGATGACAAGCTGTTTGCAAAACCCATAGACCAAGGTCACAAATTAAGTTACTTTTTTCAGCTAAAGGAATAAATTGTTCAGGAGGTATCATTCCTAAAGTTGGGTGTTGCCAGCGCAGTAAAGCTTCAAATCCTAAAATTTGATATCTTTGTAAAGAAACTATCGGCTGATAGCAAAGGGTCAACTCATTGCGAATGAGTGCCATTTTCAGATCCCTCTCTAATCGCAGTTGAGCTATTTGTTCCCCAGATAAAAATGTGGTTTGAGCTTCTGGTTGTTGCTCAATTGCATTAGTGAGCCGCATCAGCCTTTCCACATTGCTAGTAGCAATATCTATCATCCGTAATTCCTGTTGAGATAGATTACCTAACTTGCCAGAGCCTAAAATATCAAGAGCCACCTGAATCACCGTCAAAGGGGTACGCAACTCGTGACTGATATCCCCAGATATTTGCTCTTGGATATTGGGGTTAGAAATCGCATGAGGTAGAAGATTGATGGATTGAATTATAGTCATAAAATTTTGATGCTGGCTTAGAAGTCAAGTAGTAATTGTGTCAGTTACTTAATAGGCTGATAGTCAGCAATCTTAGGTTTGAATGATGGAAAATTTGTGGAGACATCTCAGCTTGGCAACAGCTTTCAATTATTCCAACCTAAAGATACTAACAACTGTTGAGCTAATTGAGCAGGTTTAAATGGTTTGGCAATCATAGCTGTAATACCCAAGTTGGCAAAACGCTGTTGATCTGCCGCTTGCACTTTGGCAGTCAGGAGAATCACAGGAATATTCTTAGTGGCAGGATTTAACTGGAGTTGCTCAAATATCTTCACTCCATCCATATCTGGCAACATCACATCTAGTAAAATTGCATCAGGCTGTTCAGTTTCGGCTTTGTGTATCCCCTCGCTACCTGTTCGAGCCAAAATTACATCTAATTCTGCCATCAGTTCCAAGCTAATTTTTGCAACTTCCCGGATATCATCTTCATCATCAATCACTAAAACTTTTTTTGTTGTCATGAATAACCTCGAAGTATTCTGAAATCTTGATTCTGAATATACAGTAGCAGTCAGTGATCAAATCAGCGATAAGTGAAAATCCGAATCAACCACTCTTTACTGTTTAAGTAAGTCGGCTTGAAAAAACCGAGGTATGTTACAAAAAGTAAACTCTCTGCAAGTCTCTTCCCTCTTGCCTTTTGCCTCTTGCCTTTTGCCTTGCCATAACGATAAATTTTAACGCCTACCTACTTACTCAGTACTCCGTACTCGGTCATCAACTCCCTCCTAACGGCTAGATACTTGAAATATACAGCAAATATCACTTTACCAACACTGACCCTGCCTTCGTTAACTGTTTGTCATCAGGGACTAACCGAATTTTCAGTAACATTACTTATGATAAAATCATATATAGGAATACGGGTTAGTTTGGATGCCTCTTTCAGAGGAACTATGTTAACGCGGTAGCGTACCGGAGGCAGGCAAAAGGCACTCTTGCAAGAGACAAAAGAGTTTTAGAATTTTTAGGTGTATGGGTTTTTGTTCAATAATCAAATAGGATTCCTATATAATTATAATTTTTAACTAAAAATCAGACTAGGGAGGAATTTAAAATCAAAAACTTATGAGGATTCTAGTAGTAGATGATGATGAAAGTATAGTTAAAGTTTTGACACAGCTTTTAACAGAGCAAAATTATGTTGTTGATGTTGCTAAAAATGGTGAGGCTGGGTGGGAACTGGTAGAAAGTTGTGAGTATGATTTGATTTTGTTGGATGTAATGCTACCAAAATTAGATGGAATCAGTTTCTGTCGTCGTCTCAGAGATCATAAAAATCCAGTTTTAGTGCTGCTTCTGACTGCTCGTGATACAACAACTGATAAACTACAAGGGCTAGATAGCGGCGCTGATGATTATGTTGTCAAGCCGTTTAATGTCCAAGAATTAGCAGCTAGAATTCGTGCTTTAGTTCGTCGTAAAAGTACATCCACTTCTCCTGTATTGATATGTGGTAACTTACAACTTGACCCCAGTATACATGAAGTAACTTATCAAGCAAATCTGTTACAATTTAGCCGCAAAGAATACTTGTTAGTAGAATTGTTTCTCCGCAACCAGAACCGGATTTACAGTTGCAGAGATATTGTTGATCACCTGTGGTCTTTTGATGCTGAACCACCTAATGAATCTACAGTTAGATCCCATATTAAAAATATTCGTCGGCAGTTAAAAGCTGTTGGTGCAAGTGATTTCTTGGAAACAGTTTATGGACAAGGATACAGGATTAATCCTAGTTTTATAGCAGCTGATAACCCCAGTAATACCTGTGAGATCAATACTTATGGACAAGAAATATTAGATGCTTCTATAGCAGAGATTTGGCAGCAGACAAAAAACTTAACTTTTGAACGTCTGATTGCTGTAGAACAAGTTATATCTTCTCTGGTAGCAGGCATATTTGATGAAAATTTATATCAAACAACTATCCAAAATGCCCATAAACTGGCAGGTTCTCTGGGTATGTTTGGCTTTGAACAAGGCAGTGTTTTAGCTCGGCAAATAGAAGTTTTATTAGAATCTGATTTTAAGTTGCAATACTTGGGGAGTGCTACACGGTCGCACCATAGACTAATCTACCAACAGAAATTTGCTCAGAAATTAGAACCGTTGGTGATTACCTTACGTCAAGAACTAGAAACAACAACTAACCAGCTAATTGGTTTAACTTCTCAAACACAAAAATTTCTCCCATCTGAACCAATTAATGCCAAAATTCTGGCAGTAGATGATGATCCACAAATTTTGCTCACTCTCAAAACACTACTTGAACCTTTGGGTGTGCAGTTAACTTGTTTAACTAGTCCAGACCATTTTTGGACAACTTTGACATATAATCAACCAGAGTTTCTGATTCTAGATATCAATATGCCTAGTGGTACTGAAGGTTTAGATTTGTGCCGTTCTGTACGTCAAAATCATAACTGGAATTGGCTACCAATTCTATTTCTGACTGCTTGTACGGATGCAGAAACATTACAACAAGCATTTATGACTGGTGCGGATGACTATTTAACTAAGCCTATTATTCCCCAGGAACTGTTTACCAGAATTATTAACCGTCTTCAGCGCACCCGCACTCTGAGAAATCAGAATTAAGATGTAGCTCCAGTCAGCTAAAATCTCGTTGGAGACTCAGTTTTTACCTTGTGGAGTTGGGTTTAATGATATAAAAGCAATCCATTTTTATTGAAAATTTATTTACTACTACTTAAACTAAATTTAGTTATGAATAATTTGCACACATACTCTAGTAAAGCCAACATCTTAATTGTCGATGATACACCCAATAATCTGCATTTACTCTCCAGTATGTTAGAAGAACAGGGCTATGAGGTACGTTGTGCTAATAGTGGTGCGATCGCTCTCCGGGCGGTGGAAATTGAGCATCCAGATATTATCCTCTTAGATATCAATATGCCAAATATGAATGGCTATGAGGTTTGTGAACGTCTAAAACTCGATCAGCGTACTCACGAAATCCCCGTCATTTTTCTCAGCGCCCTCAGCGATACCATAGATAAAGTCAAAGCTTTTCGCATCGGTGGTGTAGACTATATTACTAAACCTTTTCAACTAGAAGAAGTGCTGGCTCGAATTGAAAATCAGTTAAGCTTACGCAGGATGCAAATAGAACTGCAACAAGCAAAATATCAAGCCATCAAAGCTTTAGAAAAAGAACAAGAACTTAACCGGATTAAATCAGAATTTGTGTCGATGATTTCCCATGATTTCCGGAATCCACTCACCAGCATTCAAGGGTTTGCCGGATTACTTGAATGTGGTAGTACTATTCCTTCACCGGCAACAATTAACCGTTATATATCCAAAATTAATAATGCTGTTGATCATCTACTCTGCTTATTGGATGAAATATTACTCATGGGTAGTATAGAAGCAGGAAAAGTGCAGTATCAAGCTGTATCAGTCAACTTAGAAGAATTTTGTCATGAACTCATTGATACTTTGCAATATAGTATAGGCAATCAACATCAAATTTGTTTTACCTGCACTGGCAACACACAAGCAGAAATGGATGTAATATTACTCCAGCGTATCTTCACAAATTTACTTGCTAATGCCGTTAAGTATTCTCCATCTGGCTCAAAAATTGAGTTTGAATTAGAATGTCATAATCAGGTTGCTACATTCCAAGTCAGAGACCAAGGAATAGGAATTCCATTAGAAAGTCAGCCCCACTTATTTGAAGCTTTCTATCGGTGTAGTAATGTAGGTGAAATTAAAGGAACAGGTTTAGGACTTGCAGTTGTCAAAAAATGTGTTGAAGTTCTTCAGGGTAATATTGTTGTGGAAAGTCAAGAAAAATTAGGCACTAATATCACCGTATCCCTACCACTCAAGCAGGAATAAGGGACTTCCAACTAAAAAAATATTCCATCGTTTGGGTCAGCAGGGGAAGCAGGGGGCGCAGGGGGCGCAG